>NZ_NPDS01000017.1 GCF_002811925.1 Leptospira barantonii | reverse complement strand
CCGAGGTGACGTCACTCGGAACCGTATGGGTTGAAGTTTTAGAAAAAACGGAGGAGCGTCACGCATGGGAGCAATCATTCTTTCTGAAAATCAAAAGGTGAAAACAAGACTTACAATTGATGGAGTTTCGAGCGTCGAAACGTTTTTGATTCCGGAAGAATATTGGGTGCCGTTGAGCCCTGAAGGACGTAAACAATTACCGGAAAAGATTCGAAGACTTTTGAGGAGGTTCGGAAAACATATCATCGCGATGCATCGTTTAAATCCGAAACCGGGCAAGACAATGTATCAAAGGGATCGTGGTAGGTTGGTTCGATTTAACGTAAGAATGAGCACTGCGCTCGGTGCAATTCTCGGTTCTTTTGCGGCTTCTCATGGTGTTTCTCGGTGTTTTTTAGTGAATTATCTGCTTTGGATGGATGAGGTAGGGATCGCAGATTCTATCTTTGAAATCGTGAGTGTGGGAACTCCATCCTTCCACGATTTATACAGAAATATTCTGACCCTCGATTTAGCATCCAACACGATCACACGCGAATTTA
>NZ_NPDS01000016.1 GCF_002811925.1 Leptospira barantonii | reverse complement strand
AAAAACGATCGTGAGCATTTCCGACGGAACCCAGGAAATCGCCGCGGGTGCGGACGATCTCACGTCATTCTCGGGTGAAATGCACGGACAAGCGGAACAACTCGGTCAACTCATCGGCAAATTTCAAGTAGCCGACGGTGATCGCAATCAATCAACGGAGAAAAATTAATGAGCATTCGTACTCGAATTTCCATTTACTTAGCAATCGTCCTCTTTCTCGGATTTTCCATACTTGCGGTGATTAACTCGATCAGTTCGTATCAAAATCTGAAAGCCGAAGTGGAAGGAAGTTCCAAACTTACTTCCGAACGTTGGTCTTTGGAAGTGAAGGACATTCTCGACTCCGCGATGTTTTATATAAGAGGATTTCGTTCTCCCTTGATGTTCACTTCTCCTCCGAGAGAAGCGATGGTCGAAGCCATGAAAGAAGTGTTAAACCGAAATTCGAATTTTTACGGAATCTGGTTTGTCTACGAACCGAACGCGTATGACGGACAAGACGCGAAGTATAAAAACACTCCGGGACACGACGCGAGCGGAAGATTCGTCGCGTATGTTCATCAGACAAAGGATCCGGGTAAGAGCACTCTCGAAGCAGGAGTCGGCTACGACAACACGGACTCGAGCGGCGACTTCTATCAGATTCCTAAAAAGAAAAACGTGTATTTGGTTACGGATCCTTACATTTATTCGGTCGCCGGCGGCGAAAAAATTCTCATGATCTCCTTGGTCGCACCGGTCAGCTTGGGCGATAACTTCCGAGGCGCGGCCGGAATCGACTTAAAGATCGAAGATTTGCAAAAGATATTCGGAGAGGTAAAACCGTTTCGAGATCAAGGTTATCTTACTTTACTTTCGCCTAAGGGTATTTATGCGGTCAACGGTGATAACCCCGAACTCGTCGGAAAAACGATCGAAAACAAAGAGGAACTCGAATTCTATCTCAAAGAAAGCGCGGAAGGAAAAGAATTCGTTCGAGACTCGGGCGGTCATACACACTACTACTTTCCGTTTCACGTAGGGAAGGACAAAAGTTATTGGGTGATGCAGGTCAGCATTCCGAACTCGATCTATACAAAAGAAGTCTTAAGTATTCTTTTCAAAAGTTTCTTAACCGCGATTCTCATTTTGATTTCGGTTTTGATCTGTCTGCATTTTATATTCCAAAAATTGATTACTGCGGGACTTCTCAACGCGATCGGTTTCTCCGAAGAAATCGCAAAGGGAAATCTCGTCGCGGAAAAAACGTATCATCGTCCCGATGAGATCGGAACCCTTCTCAATTCTATGAATCAGATGCGGGAGAATCTCCTCAAGGTCGTTCGTGAAATCGGCGGCTCAGCGGACGTGTTGAAAGGAACTTCGGAGAAGATGGCCGATTCTTCGAGAAGTTTTTCCGATGTCGCTCAAACACAAGCATCCGCCGCGGAAGAATCTTCGGCGGCCGTCGAAGAACTCGCGGCTTCCGCACAAAACGTCGGGAAGTCCATGGAAAGAGCCGTTTCCAGTATGAA
>NZ_NPDS01000013.1 GCF_002811925.1 Leptospira barantonii | reverse complement strand
TCCAAAAACCGATTCCGTATTTGTTCGAAACGGAAGAAAGAAAGTCATAGACTTCTTTGTTCACTGTGTTCGCAGTTTTTAAATCTTCGTTCGCTCCGTCCTTCGCTTGGATCAAGTGATCGCAATGAACGGTAGAAGGAACCGCAACCTTGTTTCTTCCTGCGGACATAAACTGAAGAAGTGCCATCTGAGCCGTAGCGTCCTGCATCGCGACTCTGTCGGGAGCGAAGTCTACGTAAGACTTTCCTTTTTCGTAAGCTGTTTTCGGTTCGCCTTCCCAGAGATGGGAATAAAGAATTTTTTCGGTAAGAGTAAGAGGTCTTCCAACAACGTTTCTCGCTTTTGTAACTAGATCCCCGATCTTAGCGTATCGGGCGCGAATCATTTCTATATCGAATGCCATTGTTTTCTCCGTAGATAATTACCCGCCCCAAGAATGCCCTGAAAGTTCATCGAGGAGGACAAGAACCTTAGACAAGCCCGGAGTGCGTGCGTATTGGAGTCGGCAAACTTTCCGAGCCTCAGAAAGGTTGGTGGTTGGGACAAGTTATAAAATCATGCTCTTTCAAGCATGTAGTTTGTATAGGATTTTTTAATTCAGTTCCGAATTCTAAGTTCGACGCGGCGATTTTGCTCTTTTCCATCTTCCTTGGAGTTGTCTCCGATGGGAACACTCGCACCTTTGGCGACGATCTCGAAACGATCCTTGGAAATTCCGTTACCCGTAAGATAATCGCGGACCATTTCGGCGCGGAGTTGAGAAACCTTTTGGTTCGCGGCCTCGGTTCCTTCCAAAGAAGTATGACCTATGATTTTCACTCGAATGGAAGAATCGTCCTTCATCCATCGAGAAACCAGGTTGAGACTCGGTCTCGATTCTTTGTGAACCTGAATGCTGTTTTTTTCAAAGCGGATCACCTTCGATTCCACTTCTCTAAACTTCGGATTGGAGGAAAGTTCTTCCGAGTTATTCTTTCCGAACCAAGAGAAAGAAGACTTTGCTTCGGGTTGTTTTTCCTCTTTCGATTTGAGAATCGCAACCGGACCTTTTACGGTTTCGGTTTTCCCGTCTTCGATTTTCACCGTGGATGCGGCCGCCGAAGATTCTTCCTTTTCTCCCTTGGATTTTTCGGAGATTACGACGGAGGATTTCGTTTTGGATTTAGCATATTCCTCGGAGCGGTTTTTGTTTTCACCGGAGAATAAGGTCCAAAAGAAATAGATCAATCCCGTAAGAATCAAAAGCCCCGCCAGAAAGATCAGGATCGGAACGGTTTTGTCCTTTTTCAGATGCGGTTTTGCGGAAGGAGTCGGAATGTAATTCGTATATTCTTTTGCGGGAGTTTCGTAGACGTTGCCCTTGTCTTCAGACCAACTGGAAGGAAAGTTCGCGTCCGGAGCTTCTTCCTCGTCAACGACGATGGACTCGGAACCCGCGCCCTTCTTCTTCGCCTCTTGGACTTTTTTAGAAGCCCACTTGCGGATTTCGGTGCGGAACCATTCGTCCGATTTTTCGGTGAATTTAAAATTCTCGCGGATGTATTCGATCGTATGTTTTTCTATGTCCGTATAACTGTTGTTATCTTTGACGGCCTTTAAAAGTTGTTTCGCGTCGTTAACCGAAATTCTTCCATCGCGTTTGCCGGAAGTGAATTCTTCCGCGAGTTTAATCAACTCTCGATCGTATTTTCTACCTTTGATAGTTACGTAGTAGTTCTCTTTTTTCGCCATGGATCCCCGCCGCACCAAGATTTAGGGAAGAATTCTTTCCCTGCAACCAAAGTTTTACTCTCTATTATAAGTTCGGTCCCGAGAAGACCGAAATTGAATGCGGAACGCTCAGAACTTACCGTAATATGGACTGATTTCCCGAAGAGAATTCCCGCCGAGAACACAAAGTAAAAGTCGATCCAAGCCGATCGAAATTCCCGAGCAATCCGGAATCCCCTCCTTGAGCGCGCGTTCCAAACCGCCATCGATCTCGAAAACTTCCTTCCCTAAATTCTTTCGGAGTTCCTGTTCGGAACGAAAGCGGAAGATCTGTTCGATCGGATCGGTCAGTTCCTGAAACGCGTTTCCCAATTCCAGATTTCCGTAATACAACTCGAAACGTTTCCCGAAACCGGATTCGATTTTGGAAAGAGCCGCGAGTTCCGGCGGATAATCGTATAAAAAAGTAAAACCTTTCGGAAGATGCGCCTCCACTAAGTTTAAGAATACAATAAAAAACGAATCTTCGTAAGCTCTTTTTTCCGCGGGGATCTCGCTCAATTTGTTAAGCGAAATCGTTCGATCGAGTTCCTCTTTGGAAATTCCGCAACCCGCGAATTCTTTGAGGGCGTTTTCCACGGAGATTCTCCGTATGTTCTTCGGATCAAAACCGAAAGGATGAAATTCCCGATTCAAAAACTCCAAAAGTTCCGTGCAGAAATCCATCAGACCATCGAGTTTCATTCCGACCGTATAAAATTCCAACATCAAAAACTCGGCGCTGTGATACGGACTTCCTTCCTCGCCGGAACGAAACGTATGAGCGATCTCGTAGATTCTTTCCAAACCCTTGGACAAAATTTCTTTGAGGGAATATTCAGGAGATGTAATGAGATAACCCTTTTCTTTTTTCGAGGGAGAATGTACCAAAAAAGGATCGAGATACGGTTCCATCGAAGGTATACCTTTGAGAAAGGGAGTGTCCGTTTCCAAATAATCCCTTTCCTCGAAAAATCTGCGGATCGCGGATAAGAATTTGGATCGTTTGACGAGCATCTCTCGACTGAGTTCGTTCATCTGAGTTTCGTTTTCCTCTTGATTCGTTTTTAAAAACGCGAAGCAATGACCTTGTGGATCCGATTCAGAGATACGAACATTTTGAAATTCGAAAAAACCGTCAGTCGACCGAGGTGATTCCTTTGGTCGCGTCCTTCGACGAGTTGGCTTTCGACGAATTAAAATCCGTGTTCGCGCTCGTATTCTATCAATCCAGTCTTCATGTGAAAATCAATCTGAGCGGAGTCAAGATTTTGCCGCTTCCGGTCGCGATGAAAATTCTTTCGTTTGCGTTCGATCTTCGTTTGAAAAACAGAACCTTGGTGATCACCGGGGCCAGCGCCTCGTTTAAAAAGCTGATCCGATTTTATAGAATGGACAAAGCCATTCTAATCTTCTGAACGCCTTCTCTTTTCGTCCCTCTTCCAAGGTTGAAAGACCAGTTTGATTCCTAAGTTTCCCAATAGAAGAAGGAGCTTCGAAGAAATCTCCGTTTCCTTTTGAGAATAATCCGAGAACTCGACGGAGACATACATACAAAGCGGATGTTTGGTCGCGAACTCCTTCACCTTATGGCGGGAAGGAAGAACCTTTTCCAATATTTGAAGAATATGATCTTCTAATGGAGCTTGCGCGTCCAAAGTGGAATGCAATTGCCAGTGGCCGAAACCCAAAGGGCTTCCTTCCTTGTCCGTCGCGGCTCTTGGAGTACTGAAATCGGGTTTGAGGTCCAATTGACGAGTAACGGACTCCGAATCGAGACCGTCTTCGTTCACCGAAAGGATCGCCCATGTGAGCGGATAAGACAACGCGTTACTCATGATTTTTTACACACTTTCAAACTTATATAATATTTGATTATAATTTACCACAAACCATAGTTTTATCATCGTTCGTCGAAGAAACCGGGATTCTCAAATTCATGATTCGCTTGAGAATCTGGTAAAATTGTGGCGAATAAAAAAAATTCCTTTATTAACATTTCATCGGTTTTATCTGTTGCAGATAAGGTAATTTTATCCTCTAATCTCTGACGGGGGCTTGATAATGAAAACAATTTTAGTCATAGAAGACGATCCGGATATCGGAAATTTAATCCGAAAATCCTTGGATTCGGCGCACTACTCTACTACTCTTCAAACGAGCGGCGAAGAAGGCCTCAAATTCTACAAAGCCAATCATCCCGACATGGTTATCTTAGATCTTTCCCTTCCCGACATAGATGGAATCGAAGTTTGTAGGACGGTAAGACGTAAC
The DNA here is from genome assembly GCF_002811925.1 of Leptospira barantonii. NCBI lineage: Bacteria > Pseudomonadati > Spirochaetota > Leptospiria > Leptospirales > Leptospiraceae > Leptospira > Leptospira barantonii. The sequence continues at coordinate 27,369 of NZ_NPDS01000013.1, read as the reverse complement.
GATGAAAACACTCCGATTTTCATCGTTACGGCAAGAAACGAAGAAATCGACAGAATTATGGGACTGGAATTGGGCGCTGATGATTACATTACGAAACCCTTTTCCGTTCGCGAACTCAAGACAAGAGTGGACGTGTTTTTCCGTAGATGGGACAAAAAAGCGGGAATCAAACCGAACGTCGGCGCAAGCGGTGAAATCATCCGCGGCTCTTTGAAGATCGATCCGGTTCGTAGAAGAGTGACCCTGAAAGACAACATCGTAAACATCTCCAGAAAAGAATTCGATATTCTGCAACTGATGGCGGCTTCTCCGGGCAAAGTTTTCTCCAGAGAAATGATCCTCGAAGCTGTTTGGGGAATGGAATGGGACGGCTTTGAAAGAATGATCGATTCTCACGTAAAAAGAATCCGTTCCAAACTCGAAAAGAATTCCGCTCAACCCGAATGGATCGAAACGATCTGGGGAATCGGTTACCGTTTTACGGATAACTACGACAATATCGTAATTCCCGATTGATTTCCGTTTAAAAAACAAGCTTTTAAAGCGAACTCGAAGTTCGCGCCCCTATAAAGCAAAAGCCCGGTCTAAACCGGGCTTTTTTGTTAAACGAAGTCGCCGAGTAAGATGAGCGCCGCCTTAAATGAACGCTTAGGGATCAACCTTTGTAGACCTTCTCGGCTTCGTGAACGAAACGAAGATCCAAATCCGTGATCGTCTTTTTAGAATGAGTGAAAATTTCAACGGTAACCTTTCGATACACGAGAAGAATATCGGGATGATGATCCATTTCTTCGGCGATGTTTGCGATCGCGTCCACGAACTTCACACCGCTTAAGTAATTGTTAAACGAATAGGTCTTTGATAAGAATGGAACCTCGTCTCGGAACCGCACTTCCCATCCCGAAGGAATTTTTTCCTTGAGATCGTTCAGTTCCGAAGAAGTCATAAAAAATTAGAAAACCTTTTTGAGGGTTTGTTTGATTTTTTCCGCGTCGTCGACCGCGCCGTTGGAAAGAGATCCGGCTCTCGCCATAAGATTGACCGCGCCGTCCATTCTCGCTTTGAGCTCTTCGATCTTTTGAAGCTGTTCGTTTAAGAACACGATCTTGGAATCCAATTCCATCTCCCTTCTTTCAAGAAGAAGTTTGAAGTTATCCAATTCCTGGATTTTTTTCCGTGTCTTCTTCGCTTCGGTATCTACGTCTTTTCTATAATATTTTTCGAGTTCTTTCTCCGCTTGAAGATGTCTGTCCCTCTCGGCTTTGAATTCCCTTTTCATCAATTTCAGTGCTTGGCGATACGCCTTATTGAAGATTCTCTGCTTTTGACGTCTTCTGAGACGAACCAGCTTGCTGATCCAATTCATACGTTTGTCCTGGTCTTAGGATTGATTGTTACGCGAAAGATTTTCACTTGGGAACGAAGGTTCGTTTTCGTTCGATTCTTCGCCGAACGGAAAGGTTCCGGACATTCCGCCTTTTCTGGAATGGATTCTTCCATTCTTTTATTTAGACTTCAAAATTCGAGAGAAAAACCTAATCCCGAAACGGTGAAAGTGGTTGATTCCACAGATGGAAAACTTAGAAAAAGAATCGGGAGGAATCATCCATGACATCCAGAGCGGAAGATTTCAATGAAGAAGTAGAATCCTTAAAGGACAAAGCGAAAAGAATCACCGGAAAAGCCCGCGAAGAATACTTGGAGCACGTTTCCGATCTCAAAGAAAAGATCAAACAGATCTCCGGAGACACTTCCGAAAAGGCGAAACAAATTATTGATGAAACCGGAACATACATCAAGGAAAATCCTCAGAAAGCGGCGTTGATCGGACTCGGAGTGGGTCTCGGACTCGGGCTTCTCGTCGGAATGCTGATTCGCAGAAAATAATCATCCACCGGGAACCGATGGCAAAAAAAAGAAAACAGGATTCCTCGCAGGAATCGTATGACAACGAATATACGAAAAGGGGAAACGATCTCAAATCGCATTTCCTCTCTTTGGTGGATTCCATCCTGGAATACTTCCAAACCCTACTTCTCTACGGACAAAAATTCTTAACAAAAAGATTTCAAGCGGGAATACAAGCCTACATCTTTCTAAAGATCGGCTTGTTCTTTCTCGCGTTCGGTTCGATCGGCTTGCTCGGGGCGTTGTTCGTCTTATTGTATAGAATCACCGGAGGGGACTTTCTCATTGCAAGCCTCGGAACGGGCGGCACGAGTTTTTTTCTCTCCGTTATCTTCCTTTGGTTGGCCGCGTCTTCTCTTAAGATCAAGGATCGTTCATGAAGGAATTTCCGGATTTGAATCCGTTCGACGGAAGCGATCGTTTTCTCGGAAAGGATCCTTCCGATATGAGCATGGAGGAATTGAAACTCTATCTTCATATTCAAAAACTTAGGGTGCGTTTGGAATTCGAAAAATTTCAGTCTTCGATCAATTACACGGGAATGATCGTGGACGCTTTGGAAAAACTGGGCATGGGAGAATTTTTACAATCCTTCCTCAAGGTTCCGGATAACGTGCACCCGCACGAGGATTTATAGACGATCGAACCCGCGTCGACCGCTCAGATTTTGTCGTAGATCCGACAATCTTGTAGTAAAATAACAGCGGCCCCCACCCGAGTTTGGGTGGAGGTGGCGGGCCTTGTGGGAAAAATCCGACGATTCTCCTCTATCACAAAAACTTTCTTCCCACAACTCCTTTTCTTCGCCTCAAAATGTAGGAACTCCCACATTTCCGACTCAATACTTTACTTGCATCCTTGTTGATTGTTTATTCGCAAGACGCATAACGCGTTCGAATTATAAAAACAAATCAAAGGACTTCCATGAGTAACCCCATCTCCCAAGCAAAAAAACTCGTTCTCAACTACCCGTATCCCGAAGGCTTGTTGGATAAGATTCCCGCAGAAGGAACTTATTACGACGGGTCCTCTTCGATTTACTTCGGAGACGACGAAAAAGTGACTCCGAAAATTCTTTCCAAAGCCTTGAGTTATTACATAGACATCGACGAGAAGGAAACTACCGAAGAAAAAATTCCTCTCGGATCATCCAAGATGAAAGGGCTTCCACATCTCCCGAATACGGACTTCTGGCCGACCGGAACCTACTTCTTCGCCCAACTCAACCTCGCCGATTTCAAAAAATACGATATCGAAAACCTATTTCCAGAAAATGGAATATTCTATATTTTTGATACGGTAGAGGGAGAATTTATCCTGAAGTTTTACGAAGGCCCGATCGATAAACTCAAAATTGTGGACTATCCGAACGAGGATTCTCTGCCCGAAACGGAATACTATTTGGAAGAATACAGGGACGTAACGTATAAACTTACCTTCAGTCCTCAATTTTTGTTCTATGTGGCCGGAGACGCATACGACTACAGAACGATCTCAAAGTCTCTCCCCGAAGATCTTTACGAAAAACTGGGGGAAATTCTAAACGCGGAACTTTCCACTTGGAGCTCAAGTCTACGGATTTTCGGAAGACCCTTGTTTTGGCAAGGAGAGGACGAGATTATGAGCGACGAGAATTTCGATGAAGATGAAGAGAATGAAGAAGACGAACCGACGCAAAACGGAGAATCCGGCTCATACGACGAGGCTGATTCGTCCCTGGAAGAGAATTCAGAAATTCTAATCTTTCATTCCGAAATCGGAGAAGGTCATTTTCACGTTCGAATCGATCGAAACGACCTAAAGAACAAAAAGTTCGATAAGGCGTATTCGACCTACTCGGGCACCTGAACTGCTCAACCTATGACGTTAGACGAAATATCGATTTACTTGGAAACATCGGAAACTTCAGCCGCGGGATACGTTTTTACTTCTCGAATCTGAATGGTTTCCACTCGATCTTCGCCGGCGATGATGTCGGACAAGATCACTACCTGATCCCCGTCTTCGATTCTCCCCGCTTTCTTCAGGGTTTCGATCGCAAGTCGGATTGTCTTTTCGGGATCTCTTGAAAAGTCGATCCGATACGGGATCACCCCGCGGGTCAGCCAAAGTTTACGTCGAACCGTGGTCATATTGGTAAACGCATAAATTAAAGGATAATGCGGATGAAAACCCGCGACGTTGAGCGCGGTCGTTCCTCTTCTCGTGATCACGATGATCGCGGGACACTTTAAGGAATCTGCAAGTTCGGAAGCCGATCTCGCCATCTGTTCCTTTTTGTCCTGAGGAATTTTGTCCTTAACGTAATCCACACCGCCCGTTTTCTCGACACGTTGTGCGATCTTGTCCATCATCTCCACACAACGGATCGGAAACTTTCCGGCCGCGGTTTCACCCGACAACATGATCGCATCGGCTTCTTCATAGATCGCGTTTGCTACGTCGGTCACCTCGGCCCTTGTGGGAGAAGGATTGTTGATCATCGATTCCAAAAGGTGGGTCGCTACGATGACTCGTTTTCCTCTCAAGGCGCATTCTTTGATGATTGCTCTTTGTAAAATCGGAAGTTCTTCGATGGGAACCTCGACACCGAGATCGCCCCTTGCGACCATCACTCCGTCGGACGCGGCGACGATCTCTTTCATATTACGAACCGCTTCCTGATCTTCGATCTTTGCTATAATCTGCGCGTGGCCTTCGTTCTCTTCTATGATTTGTTTTAGCTGATTGATGTCTTCGACCGAACGTACGAAGGAAAGAGCGATAAAGTCCACGTCTTCTTCGAGTCCGAAAAGAATATCCTTATGATCCTTTGCGGTGATCGAAGGAAGATTCACACGAATCCCGGGAAGATTGATATGTTTTCTCGAACCGAGTCTTCCCCCGTCGAGAACCTTACACTTCAAAGCGGAATCGTTGATCTCTTCCACAACCAAGTTGATGAGTCCGTTATCCACTGTGACCGGATCGCCGACTTTCAAATCCTTCACGATGTCCTTGTAGTTTACGAATACGGATTGTTCTTCGGATTCTTCTCCGGGAATGATATGAAACGTGAACGTTTCTCCGACCTTAAGATCGAGGTGATCCACCTGAAGATCTCCGGTTCTGATCTCCGGACCTTGTGTATCCAACAAAATCGCGATCGGATTTTTTAGAACGTCCTTATTGAGAGCCTTAATATTGCGAATGATACTTCTATGAAAGTCGTGATTCCCGTGGGACATGTTCAAACGCGCCACGTTCATCCCCGCTTCGGCCAAAGCCTGAATCATTTTTTTATCGGCGGTCGCTGGTCCGATCGTGCAGATGATTTTGGTTTTTCTAAATACGGAGGATTCGCTCTTCATGTAGTACCTTTATTCGGGAGAGCGGGACTCAGGACAATCGGGAATCAGATTTTAGACAGGGTTTTCTTCAGAAAATCGTCGAGCGAAATACAGAAGTCGAATAGATCCTGATCGGGCATGCTCGCGTCTTTTTGTTCGTTGATGATCGAGGACGCTTTTTCCATCAAGTCTCTTCCGTTTTTCTTGAGATAACGTTTGGTGATTAGAATCGGAAACGTATATCGTTCTTCCTGATTTCTCACCATAAAAGAAAAGATCTCGTTCTTCCCGAATTTTTTGAGAAAGTTGATCAGACCTTCCTCGTTGATCTCTCCGTCCATTTCATACAGAAGAATGTTTCGATCCGGATATTGTCGGCTCGACCAATAGTCGTCCAAAATATCGAGAACACGTTCCAGAAGTTTTGCGTTTTGAGGATCTACGTCTTTGTGAACGGGAGCGGAAGGAATTTTGTCGTCCTTCGCGTGAGCCGCGGCTTGTTTGCGCGCGTTTTTCTCCGCAAGTTCCTTTGCGTCCTTTTCCTTAACCCGTTTTTCCGCGAGTTTGGAAGCGTCTTCCTGAATCTTTTTTGTGCGGGCTTCTATGACTCGTTTATTCAGTTCCACCGCGTTGTGCGCGCGGATCTGTTCGGCTTCGAACTTATGAACGTTCGCACTTCCGAAAATATTTCTCCAGAGTCTCGTAAAAAAAGGAAGGTACTTGAACAAACTGGACAATTCGAGTTTATCAAAAGCCGCCGCCGCGTCGCGGTTATCCAAGAAATCCTTGATCTTCATTCGATCGAGAATTCGGATCTCGTTGTCGTTTCCGGTGGAAGCGAAAATTTTTCTCGCGGCTTCGATCGCTCCCGCGACGGAAAGTTTATGGAGAACGTAACTATACAAAGCGGTCTTGTCCGCAAACTCAGTGTGAAGAATCTGTTCGTGATTCGCCACAAGCGCACGAATGTCCTCTTCTATCTGTTGACCCCGAAAACGAAGAAAGTTGAGATCCACAAGACGATTCGCGGACTTGATATAATCCAGAATTTCGTTGAGTTTGACCTTCTTCTCTTCCTTTTCCTTTTTCTCCTTGTCTTCCTCTTCAAAGTGAATGAGGGAAAGAAGTTCTTCCATGGCGGTTTTTTGATCGCCGTAGGCGGGACTTAGATAAGGCATAATGGAATTGACCAAGGTTCGAGTGCTTTCCTTTTCTTCCGAGGTCAACGCGCTTACCGCGCCGATTTTCTGCAGTTCGGGCACAAGTCGATCCATTAGAAAAGTCTTATATGCTTCGATTCTCGCGAGAATCTCATCCTGAACGTTGTAATAAAAAACGGAACGATTGCCCGGATTGAGGGCCTGTTCGTTTCTAAAAAAGAATAAGGTTTTTTGTTCGACCAGTTTTTTAAGAACGGGTTTGAGATGAATGTTCACCGTAACCTGTTTTAAACCGGGTGTAACGTCGAGAGGATCGTTGAACAAACTTCCGATTTCGGTGGAAGCGTAAGTGTCCGTGAGTTTGTTTTCGAGAATCGCGGAATGAATTCGCTTAATAAATTCTTCCTTGCCGGGGAAAACCCTCTTTTCCTTAGCCCAACGTTGAATGGAGGAAAACGTGGTTTGATTCACCCCGTCCACGTATCGATGACTCGTGGAAGCGTCCGTCGGTTGTGGTCTTGCAAACACGGGATTCAATCGGAGATAGGATTCTATCTTACCGTCCGAAGCGTCACCGGTCGGATTAAAATCCACCATGCAGATTTTTTTCACGATCGGCGGATTGTATTTCGTGCAGAGTTCTTTGAGATACTGTAGAATCTTATCTTTTTCAAGATTCAATTCTCTCGCCAATTGATCGGCGTTGGGAAGAATTTTGTTCGCTACGTACTTATCCGTCCAATCGCCGATTACGAGCAGAAGTTTATGAATTCCCTTATACTGAAAATCGCCCCTGGACTCAAGTGACTGAGTCAACTGCAATGCAGTATTATAATCCGCTACTTTGAGTTCAGGAGACTGAGGTTCCAACATGGAATGACAGTATCATCCAAGGAAATTTTTTTTGTAAAGAAGTTCTGCATTTAATAATGCCGCTCCCGCCGCGCCACGGATCGTATTGTGGCTCAAGACGACATATTTCCAATCGAAGATCGGATCGGGTCTCAGACGTCCGATCACGGTCGTCATCCCTTTCCCGGTTTCAAGATCCAATCTCGGTTGAGGTCTGTCCGCTTCTTCTCTGTAAAGAATCGGAGGATTCGGTGCCAATGGCAGTCCTAACTTCTGAGGTTCGCCGGAAAATTCTTTCCAAGCGGAAAGAATTTCTTCCTGAGTCGGTTTCTTTTTAAATTTAACCGAAACACAAACGGTATGTCCGTCAAAAACCGGAACACGGTTGCAATGAGCGGAAATCGGAAAATCAGCGTGCACAATTTTTCCATTCTCCACTTTGCCGAGACATTTCAGAGGTTCGATCTCCGCTTTTTCTTCCTCGCCGCCGATATGCGGAACCACGTTTCCTAAAATATCCATCGTAGGAACGCCGGGATAACCCGCGCCGCTGATCGCCTGCATCGAAAAGAGCATAACGGACTCGATTCCGAAACGATCGTAAAGAGGTTTTAAGGAAATCGTAACGCCCATGATCGTACAGTTCGAGTTGGTGATGATCTTACCTTTCGTTTTTTGAGAAGTCAGAACATCCAAATGGGAAGAATTCACTTCCGCAGAAAGAAGAGGAACCGTCGGGTCCATTCTATGATTTTTGGAATTAGAAATGATATGAATTCCCGCGTTCGCGTAGTTCGTCTCGACTTCACCAGCGATACTCGCGTCCAAACCGGAAAATGCTAATGCGACACCCTTTGTTTTATCGGGATCGGGAGTTGTGATGATTAAATTCTTTGCATAAGCAGGGATTTCGGAAGAGATTTTCCATCTCGTCTTCATTACATCACCATACGTCTTACCCGCGCTGTTCTCGGAAGCGCAGAGGTGTGTAACCTCGAAGTACGGATGATTATCCAGCAATTGAATGAATCGCTGACCTACGGAACCGGTGGCGCCTAAAACGGCAACTTTGACCCTGCTCATAATTTTACTTAAACGGAAAAACCCGCTCCCACAATCTTTGTTATTCGGCCGAATACGGCTTGTTTATCAAGGTTTTAAAGGATTCGCCCTTTGTCTTTCAGAAATTTTGACGAATTCTTTCGCATAAATCGAACTCATCTTCATCATTCCCGGAAAGGTAAAATGATGGTAATCACTGAAGTCCTGCATCGAGAGAGAATTTCGTAAATCGCTAAAGGAAATTTCGTCTCCGCCAAGCCCCTGTAAGAAAGAAAGATGATCCTGATACCAATTCGACTCTTGATACCAAGCGAGGCTGATCGGATTTTCGGGATTGTTCACGATCCAGAGAGGAATTTTTTTCTCGCGCAAAAATCCGGAGAACTTTTGCAGATATTCGAAATGAAGAACCGGAACGAACCTCTCGTCTTTGATCCGAAACTTGGCGTCCCGTAGCGCAATTAGATAACCGATTCCAGGCCTTTGTCCGTAATCGTCGAGAAGTCTAAAGTTAAAGTATTTAGAATATTCAATATCACTCATGTTTTTGTAACGAAGATCTTCGAGACGTTCTTCTCTTGTGTATTGCATTCCGTTTCGAGGGATGTCCGCTCCGAATGTCTGCTGAAGACGAACACCCAACCTGTCGTAGTTCCAGTCCTTATTCTCGCCTTCCGCGTAAAACGGGACCCAGGTATTGGAAAGTTCCGCGGAAATCGTCGAAATCGAATCATCCGACAAAAAAGAATTCTCGAAAAGAATCTTTTTCCATCCGGGTTCCGCAAACGAAAACGATTGAATCGCATTCTTCTTTTTGAATGTGATTTTCAAAGGTCCCGAGGAAAGAATTTCCGGAACTACCTGAACGAGAAATCCGTTTTTTTTTATTCCTTGCGTCAGTTGAAATGAAAAATTTTTGCCGGTCCATCCCAGAGAAGTCACTCTTTCCGGGATTTGAACCCCGTTGTATCCGTGATAACTCGTGTTTCTTCCATAACGATGATCGTAAAGAGATCTAAGATTCTTCCAAAATACGTCCTTGTATCCGTAAAATCCGAACGTCGACGCTACGAGATATTCACTCGTTCTCGCAAACCCGAGTTCGGAAAAAAATTCGAAAGCAGTTTCGAGAGGAAAAATAAAACGGGACTGAGGGGCCTCAAAAAAATTCAGCGCGTCCAAAAGAAGAATTTCACGATCGATCGTTTCGTTCTTATATTCCGGGTTCAAGGAATACGCGCGGTGCAATCTCCAATCGATAAAATTAATCGGAAATATAACGAAGTCCGGTTCGAGTTCGACGATCTTTTTACGGCAAAGCCAAACATCCAAAGGAGTCATGCCCGCGTAGGAAAGAAATTCCACTTCCGTGTCCTTTCCCGTTTTTTCCAAAATCTCATTTCGAAACGATTCCCGATCAAAGGAATAATGAGCGATGCTCGATCCGACGATCAAAATCCGAGGGAGGCGTTTTTGTTTTTCTTTGAGCGAGAAGTATTCGTATAAAAAATTATAGAAGTGATTGGAACTCCAAGGGGATTCGTTCGGGATCTTCCAGATCAAAACCCTAAAAAAAAGAAAATCAAGTAAGAATAAAATGAGAACTCCGCCGGCCAAAAGCACGCCGTGACTTACTTGTTTGGATTTTTCGATCTTCAAATCCGCGTTGTCCTTTTGTTTCAAAGTCGTCTTCCCCTGTTTCGAAACCCTGAAGCTACAAATTTCCGGGATTGCGGAGCTTGTCCAGGAACTTCTTTTCCGCTTTGTCTTGACTTCAACCCGAAGAAACTTGCATAAAGAAAACTCACAACAACACCGCTTGCGGTTCGCGGCGTTTCGGACATTGCATTGAAATACATTCTGAGCCTAATTCTATTTTTTATTTCCCTGTTTTATTCCCTCGCGTTCAGCCCCGAAGGAATTTATCTCAACTCGGACATTCTCTACATTCCGACGGTGGCGCTCGACGTGTTTCGAGACGGCGGAAGTTTTCTTTCTTGGTCCTTTACTCCTTCTCCGTATTTTTTTCCGGACTTCCCGATCATATCCGCCCTTCTTTGGATTTTCGGAAACGCCCAGAAGGCGCTTGTCGTTTTTGCATTCTTACAAACGATCCTCTTTACGGTTTTGATGGAACGTTTTTGGATTTATCTCGCGGAAGAAAAAAATGGGAAACGTCTTTCTCGAAAAGAAGCCCGTCGCGTAAAATCCTGGGTTTTGGTTTCGATTTCGTTTTTACTCTTAGCCGCAAAAAACTTTCCGACGCTTTATATTCTGTTTCTTCCGTCCATACACGCGAGCGCGTTTCTGGTGACCTTATATGTTTGGCCCTTACTTTCCAAAACATTCAAAAAACGTGAAGTATGGACCTTATCTTTTTGGGTTGTGTTGACGGTAGCTTCCGATCGGATTCTTTTTGTGGAACTTGTGATTCCCGGAATTTTGGCCGGATTTTTACACCGAGATTCGACCGGCTCCGCATGGAAACGTTTCTTTCCGCAAAGCTCCAAGATACTATTGGTTTCCGGAATCGCCGGCTTGATCCTTCATTCGATTCTCAAGTCGTTTTTGTTTATCGAAAAATCGGGAAGAATTCCTGTAGCTTTGTCCTTCGTGCAAGCCATTCGAGATATTTCCCGTTTTAAAGACGAGGCTCTGGTTTGGTTTTCCAACGGCGGAGCATCGGCAATTCCGGTTCCTACGATTTTGATTTCGATTTTTGCGATTTCTCTCTTCTTCGCATTCGCAAGAATTCATAAAACGAAATCTACGACGTTTTTGTTTTTATTTTTTGCAATTCTCGCGTTTGCACCCGTGCTGACCGGAACCTACATCGATGAATACAGCCTACGTTATGCGGCACCGGCCTTGATCTTAAGTCCGGTTTTTCTTGTTTTTGTTGCGGGCTTTCCAAAACGAGGTTTAGCGCTTTCCATCTTCGTTTTGTTTCTTTCCATCTGGTTCATCGGACAAAAAAAATCCGAAAACCCCGAAAATGCGATTTTACGACTTTTCCGGACGATACCACAGGAAGCGTCGTGTGTGGACAAAATCGGTAAAAATCGCGTAATTTCTCTGGTCGTCGCCGATTTCTGGAACGCAAAAAGAATCCGAGTATTTTCGGAAGAAAAAATTCCATCGGTTCACGTCGCCTATGGAACATTAGAAGGTTCTCATACGATTTCCAACCGTGAATGGTATCTCAAGGATTATTCCGGCACCGTCGCGGTTCTCACCGAAGGTTTAGGAGAAGAGCGCATTCTGGAAGTCTACGGAAAACCTTCCGATCGAACACAATGCGGCTCGAAAGAATTTTACTTTTACGAGGATTCTCAAAAAATTCGCGAAGCCTTACGCAGACCCTTTCAGAAAACGAAATAAAGAAACGGTTTTGTCTCCACGGTCAAAACGACTCCAACGATAAAACCGAGCGCGCTTACAAACGCAAAGATCGCCCAGTGAAGATTCTCCCTAAAAAAGGAAAAAGACCCGGAAGATTCTTCCTTTTTTCCGATCCAAGTCGCTAAGACCATAAAGAATAGAACGGTCAAAAAATGACTCTGCATCGTGTATGTGGGTTCGATCCCCGCGCGAAACGCGAATAAGGTCGTCAAGAGTCCCATAGCCCCTTCGAAGCTCTTGGAACGGAAGAAAATCCAAATCAAACAAACCGAAAGAATTACAAAAATCTGATATAGAAATTTTAAACTCCGATCCAACCCCGAATTCTTTTCCCAAGGAAAACGCACCGAATCCGCCAACCATCTTTCGATCGCCAAAAAGATTCCGTGTAACAATCCCCAGATTACGAAATTCCAACTCGCACCGTGCCAAAGCCCTCCGAGCAACATCGTAATCAAAAGATTTCGATATGTGATCCATCCGGTGATTCGATTTCCTCCAAGAGGAATGTATAAGTATTCCCGCAACCAACCGGAAAGGGAGATATGCCATCTTCTCCAGAAATCCGAAAAGCTTGAAGCCGTATAAGGAAGCCTAAAATTCTCCGGTAAACGAACTCCCAAAAGAAGCGCGGAACCGATCGCAATGTCCGTATAACCCGAAAAATCGCAATAGATTTGAATCGCATAAGAGAATACGCCCATCCACGCAAACACTGTGGAAACCGTTTCCGGAAATTGATAAGCGAAGTCGGAAATCACCGAGATTCGATCCGCGATCACCGCCTTTTTCACAAATCCCAAAAGAATCAGCCAAATTCCTTCTCGAAGAGGAACGTTCCCCCAATGAAACATGTCGCGTAACGCGGGCAGAAGAATTCTCGCGGATACGATCGGACCGGCGACGAGTTGCGGAAAAAAGGAAAGAAATAGGGCGTATCGTAAGAAATTTGTTTCCGGTTCGATTTGTTTTCGGTAAACGTCGATCGAATAACTTAAGGACTGAAACGTATAAAACGAAATTCCAACGGGTAAGATCACTTTCAATGCGGGCGTGGAAACGTTCCAACCCAGAGAATGAAACAAGGCAAGGAAAGAATCCGTAAAAAAATGGAAGTATTTGAAGAATCCGAGTACGGATAAGTTTCCGAACAAGGAAAGAAACAAAAGAACTCTTCGCATACGAAGATTCTCCCTTGTTCCCTGCGCATTTTGTGCGCCAAGCCCAAGACCCACAAAATAATCCAACGCAGTGGTAAAAAGAATCAACGCGCCGAAACGATAGTCCCAAGAAAGATAAAAAAAGTAACTGACCGAAAGTAAAAAATAGAGTACGAGAGAATTCTTCTTCGGATAAATCGCCGCGAGAACCCATCGAACACACCAAACGATTGCAAAAAAAAGAAAGTATTGTGGAGTCGTAAAATTCATTGAAGCCGAAACTGCGTCCGAATCCAGAATTCCCGCAAAACGGAAATCCTCCAGCCGTTTTTCGATTCAGCGAACCTCTTAGGGAGAAAAGAATCTGAAAGATTTATCGAACGAAATCCTAAATTCGATTCAAAAAGCGATCTCGGAACTTCCAGATTCCATGTCCGAAGAACTGCGTTTCGAAGTGGAAATGTTCTTATCCAAACTCAAACTTCTCGGCTCTAAGGATTCCAATTCTTCGCAAGAAATCGACCGAGAAGATCTAAAACACGCGATGTTTTTGATTCTACGCGAGGATATGGTTTATTCCCTTCAAAAAATTCTTTCCGGTTCCGAATTCGTAAACGATTCCTTTCCCGATCTAACGCCGATTCACAAAGAAATTCTCGCAATTTTAAAGGAACTCGGAAACTACCACAGACCGCATCCCGGCAAGGACTATTCGCGCATTTCGCTCTTAGAATCCTGGTTTCAAGAACTTGCAAAAACGTGGACTTTCAACTTACAAAGGGTGGTGGATACGTTTCAGATTTATCGTTGGAAACTCTATTCTTTCACCGAAGAACGTCCTTTTACGTATCAAAACCCGGCTCAGGTGATCGAAAGAATTCTTTCGCCGGAAGGTTCCGGTTTGAATTTTTCTCAAATTTACGAAGCGGAACTGCTTCTTAAAAAGAATTTTCAGTTTCATCTTTTGAGGAGAATCGGGTCGGAAAACCGACTCAAATATCTGATTTCAAGCGAGATTCTCGGCTCAGAATCCGATTCCTTAATTCAGAATCTGCATGCGGTGATTTCCAACCGCCTTGAAGAACTGCTCAATACGCGGCAGTTAGAACACGAGAGCGTCCTCAAAGAAAAGCTCGATCTCGAAAAAGAATTCAAACAAGCGGAAAGAATTCAGAAAAAATCCTTCCGCGCAGACCTACCGGGCCCGGACGAATCCGTAAAAATGCACGTTCTTTACAAACCCGTCCTTCCTGTAGGTGGGGACTTCTATACCATCCGCCGAATTTCCGGCACCGAGTATGGAATCTTTCTTGCGGACATTGCAGGCCACGGGATCGGTGCCGCACTTTTTTCTAATACTTTGAAAACAAGTTTTGAGAAGAATGCCGGCTACTGGGAACGACCCGGCAAGCTGATGCGAAAACTCAACGATGATGTTTACGGCAAATTAAACGATAATTTCATTACTGGGATCTACATTTATCTAAATCTCAAGAAGAAAACCTTAATATACGCCAATGCTGGGCACAATAAAGGGATTATTTTTAATCATGTAACGCCCAATTTTAAGCTCAGATTTCTTTCTCCCGGAGGCAAAGTCCTTGGAATCTTCCCAAAACTTGATTATAAAGAGCGAGAAATTAAACTCACTTCTGGCGACAGAATCGCAATCTTTACAGACGGAATCCCCGAAACGCACAATCCAGAGCAAAAGATGCTCGGCGACCGAGAATTCTACCGCTGGCTAACCCAAGGCACAAGAGAAGGCGCTCCGGTCTCTCAAGAGGCCGCTGTTCTAAATATTGAAGAAAGGCTAATGAATTTTCGGGGCTCAAACAAAGCTGAGGATGATATTTGCCTAATTTTAATCGATATATAAATTATTGGATTAGCTTTAATCTAAATTAAAAGATTATTTATTATCACGACTTTAAGATTAAATAGTCCACTTATTCCGCACTCCGCAATTCGGACAATTTGCTGAAATTTCAGCTTTTACCCTGCGCCCCTTAGGCGTTTCTATTTTCCCAATAGCGACGAACTCGAAGTCTACGCCTTCTGGGACATAATGGCCGGCCCCGTATTTCGCCGAGCCCTCAATCATATAGGAACAGGCGTGGCACTTCACGCGCAACTTAATCACTTCAGCCATAATTTATGAGTTCAATTCTTTTGTTCTGGAGGCTTTCGTAAAATCTTTTTCCTGTCGCCCTGGCATTGGCAGGCTTTTTTCCTACACATGCCAATATGGCGCATATTTAGGTCCTTCGTCCTCCCTCGAAATTCCCAAATCAACGGCTTTGTCCGCTGCGTTTCCCTCTATCACGATTCTTAGCCAGGAAATTTTCCTCTTTTAAAGACGGCGGCTCAGTGCCCTGCGGTCGGCATTCGCCCCATTTCGAAATTTAACCAAATTGAGATCTTTTCAGTCGTATGAACTCCGCATTTCAAGGACTTTTACGAGAAACCCGGTCCTATGCGAACAATCCTGCCCCATATGCTTGACTTTTCTCGTAAGCGGGATTATTCTAAAAGCTGTCTGTCCTCTTTAGGTGCCCATTTTTGAGCATTCCTGTAATGGAAAGAGACATAAGCCGACGAGCCTTCTCGAAGTTACCGCAAAGGTCCTACTTAGTCCTGGAATAAGCAAGAGGTTCCGAACAGATGATCGAATCGCGCCATGCCTAAAAGTGGGCTTTTCTCCTTTTGCCCGTTTTTGGCCTTCATTTTGATGAAATGGGCATGTAAACTCCGCTTTTAGGCAATATCCGACCTCATGTCGGCATTTAAGATTTTTGATTTTCGCCCTGTGCTGAGCACAGGAGCGTTTTAGCGTTTTGCGGTCTTTTTGGGGCTTGTTTTTTTAGAAGTTGCTTTTGTCGGATCTGCGACAGATGCAATTTGTTTTTCGGCAGATTTAGATCCGGAAGGCGCATCAAAATTCGTATCGATGCCTTGCTTTTTGTTCCTTTTGACCATATATACGAAATGTCGGATATACTGACCATAGGGTTCCGGCAGTGTTTTTGGGTCAAAATCAACTGGATTGTCCAAAAGAGATTTTACAACCACTTGGCTTAAGTCTTCTTTGCTAGTCATCATGATCGTTTCGAGACGTTTACAAATCTCGTAGTCATTTACTTCGAGAGACATCTTTTTCATTGCGTTCAATAATTTCTGAAAAGAAGAACGTTTCACTTTGGAAGCCATGGACAAAGATTTTCAACCGTAGGCTGAAAAACAAACAAAATTAGAATTTTCTACAAGAAGAGAATTTTACGCGAGAAATCTTTTGTCGGCAACGGTCGATTTTGGTTTCCGAAGATTCTCGTTAGTTGATGCTTTAAAGGAAAAAGACTTTGGAGTTAAATATGAATTCGAAAATGGAAGATCAAATTTCTTAGGGTTCATTTTTAGAAAACTGTAAATGTTTGAGCGGGATCTAAAGATCGAAGAGATCTCCTCTTCTGCCTTTTCGGTTTCGCGCGGGGATTCATCTCCCAGAATTGAGAATGTGCCCTCCTCTTGCTGAAATCCTGATGCTTTACCTACCACATCAAACCTTGAAGAGTTTTGGCCATTTTCGAGCCGTAGTTCCGACCGCCGCGAGATCTTCAAGAAGTAGCTCAAATCTACGGCGGATTCCTTCGAATTTTCATCCAAACTACCCGAGATTTGACCGGAGGAATTCTCACTCAACCTGATTAAAATCGCCAGGGCCGAGAAGCCCCAAGGAAAGTCAGCCGATCCACCGACAATCTTTGCATTCGAATAAAGTTCCAGAGAATCTTGAAAGGAAATAAAAAGACAATTTTTTTCGAAGGTCGGAACTACTCCTTCAATCGGACTCAAGGATGCAATGTTGCTCCTCGTAAAGAAAGGTCGACCACTCGAAGTAGCATCGAAGTCGCCTGGACTGCGATCGGAAGTTGGAGTTCCCACAAAAACAAAAGAAGTCCGGAAAGCGCTCGGCACTTTTTCTGAAAAACAATTTAGATCCGACTGAAATTCAGAAAGGTCGGAGCTCCGATTGTTGGAAGTTAAAGAACTTCTTTGTTCTTTTATACCTTCGATTTTTTTTCGAGCTGCATTGATGCGATTGATTTTTGTTCCGACATTCGCTGCGGAATTCAAAACAAAAAAATCTTCCTGATCCAAAGAAGAAAGATTGGAAACCGGTTCGGCCAGAACTCGATCGACTTCGACTTGATGAACGAAAATTTCCCGAGATTCTGAAGTTTCATTTTCAGACGCGAACACAGCCGATTGCGCACCTAACCCGAAAAGGCCGATAAGCAAAAACTGTGCCAGAAATTTTGTTTTCATTCGAAAAAACATAGCAATTTTCTTTAATATGCTAGTTTTTCGAGAAAAAGGAAGCTTTTTTTCGTATTTTTCGGAGTTTTTTTAAGCAGATCTTCAGGCGCTCTTGCGAAAAAGACGCTTCACTCTCAACTTCCATTCCCAGAGAATAATTCCCTTTTCTTCTTCCTCGGCCCGGTCTTGTTCTTTTTCTAAAAGCGCATAACACATACTTGCGATTTCAGGACCGAAATTCTTTTCCAACTCGACCTCGAATTCGGGAACTTTCATTTCAAGAATAAGCTCCGCCAAACGAAATCCTTCATCTAAGTTGAGAAGTTTTTGTTTGGCCTGTTTGAGTTCGTCTTTTTCAAATTCATTGCGAATCATTACGGCAAAAAAAGTTCGAATGAACGAAACCTCTTCCTGCTTGAGCTGAAAATCCAAAAGAAGTTGTTTTACTTTTTCAAGATCCATTCTCCGCAAATGAATTCGAGCCAAGAAAACAGGGTTCCCGGAATGAATATTCAGATTTCCGGAATCCATAATATCGGCGGCCCGCACTTTGTTGAAGTCGACGATCCCGGATTCCTTTCCTTTATTCCCCTCGACCGGAGCGACTTCGGCGGGCTTATGGACCGCAACTTTTTTCCGAACGATCAACATGTTCAAGGACGGAAAACGGATTTTCAGAGTAATCAAATCCTGTCTTGGATATGATTCGTCCAAAACGAGGTGGTGCATTTCGACCCCTTCTTCTCGGGATCGGATCAAATCTTCATTATTTTGAAAATGATAAACCACAACCGGAAGAACGTCACAATCGCTTCCGCTGTTCAAAAAAATAGTACGAACCTCATTCCCAGAATTGGAATGTTGATAAGGGATAACGAGCTTTCCTTGTTTTACGTTTACAAAGCTCAATTCGCCGAGACGAAAATGGGAAAGATTGAATTCCGACCCCAAAAAAACGACCCGAGGAACTGCGACCACGATGGAATTATTCTTGGCGCCGCGAGGGACTTCCGGCCCTTTTTGCGTAAAAACGACATACGTCATTTTTGCAAGACGAACCTTTACTAAAAATCCGCCGGGAGTTTTTCGTTCTTCGTAAAGAGAATCGAGATCCACGTTTAACCAATCTCCAATTGTTTGAGTTTATACTGCAAAGAGCCCCTGGAAATCCCGAGCGCGCGGGCCATTCGAATCTGATTTCCGCCGAACAATTTTTGCGCGAGAAGAATTTTTTGCCTCTCCACTGCCTCGACCGCCCGGCGAAGATCCAAATCTTCCGAATCGGGAATCGTCAAAATTCGATCCCGAACCTCTTTTCTGTCCTGAATTCCGATTTCGGAACCGGAGGAACTTAGAATAGATTCTTCTAAAAGATTACGCAAGCCCGAAAGATTCTTATCAAAATTCATCCTGAGAATCTTTTCGAGATTTTCTTCCGACAATCGGAGATCTTCTCGGCCTAAGGATTCTTTCAGTTCTTCCAAAATCAGTCGAACCAAAAAATTCTTTTGGGAAGAATTCAGCTCGGACAAACTCGGGATTTCGATCGTTCTTTGGAGCAAAAATTCCCGGAACGGTCTGAAAATTTCAGTCGGTTCCACACTCGAATTCTCCGTAAAAAATAACCGAAAATTCTCAGCCCCGCCGGAAAGAATTTTAAAAAAGAACTTCTGTTGAACCGAGGTAAATTTTTCGGCCCCTTCGATCAGAATCGTTCCGGAATTTGTCATTCGGATCCATTCTTCCAAAGATTTTTCCAACTTGGAAATCTGCTCGGGCAAAAACCCGATTACTAAAATTCCTTTTTCTGGATTTAGATTTCGATGAAACCATTTTCCCAGAGTTTTTTTTCCGGAACCGGAAGGCCCCGAAATTCGAACCCAAGAATTTTTTCTTTGGAGCCAATCGGGCAACAGTTGAACCCCGCAAATTTCAGCTAAGAATTCTCCGATGCCTTCTTTTTTAAAAAACTCGGGCTTATTCGGAACCGAAGAATGCGCTTTCAAAATTGATACATTTGGGGGAGAATTTTCCGAAATTTTTTTGGTTACCAAAGCCCAGAGAGTCAGAACCGCATCCGAAGGTTTTTCTAAAAATTCGATCAGAAAAAACCCTTCCAAAAAAGAATCTCCGCGAATCCCGGCGACCAAACATCCGGCCGCTTCGGGATGAAAAAGATCGTTTTCCACAGAGGAAAACCACATCGGGGAAAAGTCGGAACCTTGACGCAACTTATCCAAATTCCCGGTTGTTCTGGATAAAAAAGAATAAAAAAAGCCGTCCTCGTTGTATCCGAGACTTGCGACCTCTTCAAGGCTTTGGCCCTTGTCGGAACTCAAAGTTAAAACCCCGCAAACCCCACCTGAAATCCGAACCCATTCCCCAAATGCGTTCGCAAATTCTTCCTTTTTATTCTTAAGGGAAGAATTCTCTGAAAACAAAAGATTGAATAAGGACGGATGCACAAAAGGAAGATGTTTAAAATTAAGCATCCTGTCAACCAAGTACAGACTTGATGTCGGACGTCCGACTATCGAAATCACCAAAGGAGAATTTTTAGGAAAAAAGCATCCATTTTAGATAAATGATTGAAGATAGAAAACCTTAGAACCATCTGGAAACGAGACCGAAAATCGCACGATAATATAGCCCCGCGAACGCAAAATTTCCGTCCATCAAATCCGGTCTCGATAAGGATTCGATGTCGGATGTCCGACAATAGAATATAAGGTAGAATTCATGATAGTTGTATCCATAGCAAACCAGAAAGGCGGAGAAGGAAAAACGACAACTTCTCTCAATCTGTCAATGGGGCTCGCGCGTAGAGGAAAAAAAACCCTACTCGTTGATATAGATCCTCAGGCAAATTCCACCGGGATTTTTACGAATCCGGAAACTCTGGATAAGTCGATGCACGGCGTCTTTAACTCGAAAATGACGATCCAAGAAATCATGATCGAGACCAAACAACCAAATTTGTTTTTGGCTCCTTCGAAAACAAATCTTGCCGAAGTGGAAACCCTTTCCGGCACCTCCGTCGACGCTCCTTATATTTTAAGGGATGCGCTTCAAGGTGTAGACGGAATCGATTTTTGTATCATCGACTGCCCGCCTAGTTTATCTATTTTTACGATCAATGCGTTAGTCGGATCCAACTATGTAGTCATTCCACTTCAGGCGGAAAAATTTTCCGTGGATGGGATCGTCGGGCTTCAACAAACGATCACGAGCATCAAAAAAAGAATCAATCCGAACTTAGAAATTTTGGGCGCGCTCGTTACACAACTCAAGCCGCAAACACTTTTGACCAAAACGATCATACCGGTATTAACAAAATACTTCCGCATTTTCGAGACGAGCATTTCCGACGGGGTCGCCGTTGGGGAATCTCACCTGGCAAAAAAATCCGTATTCGAATACAACAAGACTAGTAAACAAGCGCAGGAATACGAAGGGTTTATAGAGGAGTTTCTGGATGAGCTCAAAAAGTAAAAGGTTAGGCTCACTCGCGGACGTCTTTCAAGCCGAGAAGCTGGAAGGAACCGTTCGAAAGATCCGTCTCGAAAAAATACTTCCTTCTGAAAATCAGCCAAGACAGGACCGCAAAAAAGGTGTGGAGGACTTGGCGCGAAGTTTAGAAAGAGACGGACTTCTCCAGCCGATCATCGTCACAAAACAAAACCCCGAAGATGAAAACTACAGAATCGTCGCCGGAGAAAGAAGATATCACGCGGCCAAACAACTCGGCTGGATGGAAGTGGAATGTAAAATTCTAGATCGCGACGAAAAGGAAACCTTTCGACTTGCCATCATAGAAAATCTCCAAAGAGAAAACCTATCCCCGTATGAAGAAGTGGAAGCGATGTCTCATCTCAAGACGACTTTCAAATATACGGATCAGGAACTCGGAACACTTTTCGGGAAAAGCAGAAGTTACATGACGGAACTTTTGGGAATTTCGGATCTAAGCAAGGAAGAATTAAGATCCTGCAAGGACGCCGGAATCGAAAGTAAGAATCTTCTGATTCAGGCCGTGGCCGCTTCCAGAAAAGGAACGTTTTCCGAATTTCTAAATCTGTTTCAAACGGGCGCGCTCAAAACCGTCAAGGACGCAAAATCGTTCAACAGAGAAGAAGAGACGTTATTCTCCCCTAAAACAACGAGCCAAACGAATGTAAAACCTGCAGGCTCCAAATCAACAGAATACAAGATTACGAAAAAACAAGGCCTGATTCAAATCAGCTCGGACAACGAAGAGCTGTTAGGCGAAATTCTTAAGTTAATCAAAAAAGAAATCCGCAAAAAATTAGAGTCCGTATAAATACCTGATGTCGCTTAATAATATTATTAAGCGACATCAAAAAGGTACATACAGGTACTTAGCAAAAGAAATTATCAAAAACAAATGAAAACGACCCAATGGAGTTGACAAACTCGGCATTGAGTCGTTTAATGTGACATAATATAGTAAACGGAAATATAGTACGAAGCTCAAATCCGAAAGGATTCGGGCCGAAGGCGTATTATCCAGATCCGGAGATAAAAAAATTCCCCTGGCTAACCAGGGGCCGGATTTTCCCGAAGGAATGTTGTTGGATGAGACATAATGATATTTATGTCGGATAATGTCAACTCCCTTCGGAATTTTTGCTTAAAATTAATGTACTTTCCTAAATGGAGGGTCCCGAAAGGAAAATGGGCGAGCATTATCCATACATCAAATTTTTTGCGGATATCATCGATTCTGGTGTCTGGGCCGGCCTATCCTCTGCGGCAAAGACGCTCTACCTCGTACT
Source organism: Leptospira barantonii (assembly GCF_002811925.1). Lineage (NCBI taxonomy): Bacteria > Pseudomonadati > Spirochaetota > Leptospiria > Leptospirales > Leptospiraceae > Leptospira > Leptospira barantonii. The sequence continues at coordinate 5,383 of NZ_NPDS01000013.1, read as the reverse complement.
GCTTAAATTTAGCGACCAGCACTTTAAGCCTGTTTGGCCTAGTACTGAAATTCTTTTAAAGCTAACTGGCTTCAAAACAAAAAAATCCATCATCCAAGGTAAACGAGATCTGATCCAAGCTGGCCTACTCCAAGTCACACCCGGAACAGGACATACAAGCTCACGTTATTATTTTTGCTTCAACTACCAAGGTTCCAAAATTCCACCGCAGGGGTATATTTCTGGACACCCTGGGGGTGGAAACGGGGAAATCCCGGGGGTGTCAGAGAGGCGTCCTCAGGGGTCTGGAGAAGGAACCCCAAACCATATTAATATAACCATAACCAACAATCAAAACCAAGAACCAGAAAAGAAAAATGTGAGTTTTGATGATTTGGAAGAAAAATACGGGCCTTCGATTTTGTCAGAGGCAATTTCCATCGCCAAAGCACGGGGAATGGAAGGAAATATAAAGTATGTACAGGGAATCTGCAAGAATCTGATCAAGACGGATCTCCAGTCTACCGTGCCGGAATTTAATCAAAACTACAAAGGAACTCAAGAACAGGAAGCGACTTGGAAAGGATTCTTACTTTGGTCGAAAGAACGATTGACCCGCTCCAGTATTGAAATTTTGGAAAGAGTCCGCGTGGAACCGGACGGAAGAACGCTCTGTATCTTGGATCCGGTACCTGAGTCCTTGCGGATGATCATAGCAAAGTACTTCACAGAGGAAATCCGTCCTCCGATATTGGTTATATTTTCCGCAAAAACCGAAGAAAACCGAACTACTTCCACAAAATATTAAAAAGAGAACCAGGACAAATCTTGAATGAACTCTGAATCAATTCGAATCAGCCACCCCGGTCTAATCAAAATCCGCGAAATCAAATCTTCCGGGACTTACGATTTAAAAGAAGGAAAATTGCTCCGCTACTCCGAGACGAAAGATTCTCCGGGAATTTCCTCGCTTACATTACACTTTGATGGAATTTCCAGTCTCAATCAAATCCGTCTTCATTCGAATTCACAAGAGATCGCGTTTTTTCCGGATACGTTCCGTTTCGAAATTTCAACGGACGGAATCGTATGGGAGCCGATTTTACAAGAGACCGGATTTAGGCGTTTAAATCAGAAGACGGGACAATGGAATTTCTCGTTGGTTCAAGCGAAGTTCTTAAAATTGATCAGCCAGGTATCCGAAAAAGACAGCGCCGGAAAATATAAGATCTCCCTTGGGCAGTTGGAAGTCGGAATTTCCGGAATCGTAAAAATCCAAGTAAGCTCCGAACAGGATCGATTTTGGGTGAAAGAAAATCTGATCGACCAAAGGCCTGACTACGGATGGGCGTCGAAAGAAAATCCAAAACCGTCGGAAGAATTCTTTCTTACCGATTTAGGTTCCATCAGTCGTGTGAATGAACTCCGACTTTTAACGCCGAAACTCGATCCGACTTTTTTTCCGGAAAGTTTTACGGTATATTACAGCGAAGACGATCTGTCTTGGAATCAGCTCTTGGAGGAGAATCAATTCTTATCCGAACCGGGAGTTTGGTATCAGTGGAGATTCTTGCCGACGAACGTGCGTTATCTGAAGCTCGTTGCGCGTCAGAAAGAAAAGAAGGCACAGGAATTTTATCAAACCAAAATCGCCGAACTGGAATTGTATGCGACTCCGCATCTCAGCGATCTTACCAACAAGCCGACCGCTGAACCTCTTCCCTACGCGACTGTATTGCGTTCGGGACTTGTTCGCCTTGCGGTAGATGGTGAGAATTCAGAGGGTGTCGCCGTTCAATCAAACGATCGTAGACTCAGAGACGCATCTACAGAATACAAAGGAATCGTAGAACTCGCCGGAGACGGAGAAGAGAAAGAAGGTGTCGTAGTTCAAGGGAACGATAAACGACTGAAACATTCTACGGAGCTTGCACACGGTTTGGTTCGTTTGGCATCCAATGGCGAAAATCGGGCGGAACGAGTTGTTCAAGGAAACGATGATCGATTGCGGGCGGCCACGGCATCGAATCTCGGAATCGTAGAGCTTGCGGAGAATGGAGAAACCAAAGAAGGCGTTGTAGTTCAAGGGAATGACGATCGACTAAAAATCGCCACAACGAAAAAATACGGCCTGGCGATTCTTTCCGAGCCGGGCGCGTCGGAGCCGGGCAAAGCCGTGACTGCGGACGATCCTCGGATTCGAAAAGCAAATACGGAGTTTCCGGGAATCGTTCGTTTTGCAAAAAGCGGAGAAGATTCTGCGGAATCGGCGGTTCAAGGAAGCGACAAACGCCTAAAAATCGCCACCGCCGAATCGTATGGAATCGTTCAGTTGGCTCAATCTGGAGAATCCAAGGAAGGTCTTGTCGTTCAAGGAAATGATAAGCGACTTCGAAATGCTACGACCTCATATCCGGGGATTGTGGAAATCGCAACTCTTGGAAGCAACGCTCCTGGAAAAGTGGTGTCGTCGGATGATCCTCGTTTGTCCGACAAAAGAGATCCAAAGCCGCATACGCATGAGTATGCTCCGTTGGATCATGATTTCAGTTCTCATACAGGCTTTTTAAAAGTTAAAGGAAACACGGAAGCATCTTATACGAACATTTCTCCCCCACCCGAAAATCATGCGCCGATCTACGGTAAAAACGAAAGTGAAAAAGGCGCGGGAATTGTAGGCGCGGCTCGGAACACGGGTCTCGTAGGATACGGGGAAAAGTTTGGTGTTCGAGGGGATTCTTCCTCGGCGGAAAAAGACGGAGCCGGAATTTTGGGTCTCGCCAAGCGCGGGTTTGGCGGAATGTTTCATTCTCGGTCTGGGGTTGCGCTTTTTGCGACGGGAAAAGGAATTTCCACGTTAGGCGAAACTGGTTCGGGAAAGGCGTTTCTTGCAGAGGGAGAATCGGAGTTCGCGGGAACCGTTCGAATTTCGACAGGAAAGAATTCGGATTGTATCGCTCGATTCTTCCCTATCAATCCATCCGACGTGATCGGCGAAGGCGACATCTTAGTAATGGGTGAAGACGGAAAATTGCAAAAGGCAAAGACGGCTAACGCAACTCATGCGATCGGGGTGGCCGTGAAATCGGCGGCTTTGTTATTCGGAAACGAAGCTCCGTCGAACGGGGCGCATTGGTTGGTCGCGGTTTCCGGAGTTGTTACGGTAAATGCGGACGCGTCCGCGTATCCGATTCAACCGGGAAGTTTACTCGTGACCGGTTTGACCGGAGGTCATGCTGTTCGAATTTCGGCGGAATCCTTGCGTCCTGGTTCTTTATTTGGAAAGGCTTTGACCCCTCTTCGAGGTGGAAGAGGCCAGATCCAAATTCTTCTTTGCTTTCAATGATCGGGAGTTTATGAAAAAAATATCTGAGATTTACGGCTCTGCAAAAGGGCCGGTGTATTCGTTTGAATTCTTCCCTCCGAAAACTCAGGAGGGGGACGCGAAATTGATGGAAACGGTGAAAGAGTTGTCCGGTTTGAATCCCGACTTTGTCACCGTTACATATGGAGCCGGCGGTTCTACAAGAGATAAGACCGCGCAGATTTTATCTGAAATTTCTAAGAAATATTCTTTTTCAACGGTTTCTCATTTTACTTGTGTGGGAGCCAATCGGGAACAAATTCTCGAGACGTTAAAAGGAATTCGTTCGTCCGGAATTACGAACTTGATGGCGCTTCGTGGCGATCCTCCAAAAGGTGAAGGTGATTTTAAAAAAACCGAAGGCGGTTTTGGAAACGCCACCGAACTGATTTCTTTCATTCGATCCGAGAAATTGGACTTTTGTATCGGGGGCGGTTGTTATCCTGAAAAACATCCGAACGCAAATTCGCTCGAAGAGGACGTGCGTCATTTAAAACTCAAGGTGGATGCGGGGACTGACTTTTTGGTTTCTCAGTTGTTCTTTACGAATTCCATTTTCGAAAAATTTTTAAACTTGGTGCGAAAGGTTGGAATTACGGTGCCCGTGATTCCGGGCATTATGCCGATTACGTCTTTTTCTCAGATTGAACGCTTTCGTTCTATGGCCGCTTGCGAGTTCCCCTCTTCTCTCATTGCGGACTTGCAGGAAGTCGAACATCGTCCCGAGGAATTCTATCGCAGAAGTTTGAACTTTACCGTGAAACAATGCAGGGAGTTGCTTGCGATGGGCGTGCCTGGAATTCATCTTTATACTCTCAATCAGTCTCATGCGAGTTATGATATTGTGAGAGAATTGAAAGGTTAAAAGTCTGAGGTTGAAGAAGCGGAAACGCCGAGGTTCGTTCCGCTTCCGATGATGCTTGGCTTGGTTAGGCTTTGGGTTTTAAAAAAGATTCTTTTCTTTTCCTGCGGGAAGGAACCCGGCTTCGACACCTTTTTGATAAAGGGTAAGAATCGCGTCTCTTCCTTCCGTTCCGAGCGAACGGGTGAATTCGTTTACATACAGACCGATATGAGCGTCTACAACTTCGCGGGTCGTGTCTTGAGAATGTTTTAGAATGTATTCGTATGTTGCTTCTCGGTTTTTGTAGGCAAGATCCAAGCTATGTTTTAGGGAAGAATCGAAATTCTCCTTCCATTCTTTTTCGAGATCTCTGCGGAACGCGATTGCGCCTAACGGAATGTGTTTGCCTGTCGTTTCTTCCCACCATTCTCCCAAATCTTGAAATTTTTCGAGTCCAAGTTTTTCGTAGGTAAATCTTTCTTCGTGGATCAAAACTCCGAAATCGGCTTCGCCGGAAAGAAGTTGCGGTATGATTTTGTCGTAACGAATCGCCGTCGGTTGAAAGTCGTTTTTTAAGAATAGTTTCAAGAGAAGATTGGCCGTGGTCAATTCTCCTGGGATGAGAATTTTTTTGCCTTTGGGGTTTCCGGGATTCTTTCCTTTTTTAAAAACGAGAAGCGGGCCGCAGTTTCGTCCAAGAGCGGAGCCGGAATCCAAGATCGAATATTGATCCATGACGGAAAAGTATGCGGCGAAGGAAAGTTTTGTGGCCTGGTATTTTCCGACGATTGCGGCGCGGTTTAATTCTTCCACGTCGTGGAGTTCTTCTTTGACTCGAAAGTCGGTCGTGGCTTTTCCGTGCGCGAGATGATAGAATAAAAACGTATCGTTTGGGCAGGGAGAATAAGCTAAACTGAATTCCATAAGAACATTGTTTGTCGGTCGTGGGGAAAAGAAAAGTCTCTTATTTGTTGGGCAGGTCGTATCTTCCTACGGTTTGGTTTGATGTCGGAGAATCGGAGATGTGGGTATCGCTTTGTTTTAAAGGAATTGGTAATAATTCGGCGGGAAATAACTTCGGAAATCCAAGTCTTGGGCATAAATCGGGTTTGGTTCGAAGGTAAATTCGCGTGTGATCGTGTTGGATGCTAAATCGAGGGTCAGAATATTTCTGTATAAATCGTGGAAGGATGGAG
>NZ_NPDS01000012.1:37500-54443 GCF_002811925.1 Leptospira barantonii | reverse complement strand
TCCAAAAACCGATTCCGTATTTGTTCGAAACGGAAGAAAGAAAGTCATAGACTTCTTTGTTCACTGTGTTCGCAGTTTTTAAATCTTCGTTCGCTCCGTCCTTCGCTTGGATCAAGTGATCGCAATGAACGGTAGAAGGAACCGCAACCTTGTTTCTTCCTGCGAACACAGTGAACAAAGAAGTCTATGACTTTCTTTCTTCCGTTTCGAACAAATACGGAATCGGTTTTTGGAAACCGGGTGCGGGAATCATTCACCAAGTGGTTCTTGAAAATTATGCGTTCCCAGGCGGAATGATGATCGGTACCGATTCTCACACGGTAAACGCGGGCGGTCTCGGGATGATCGCGATCGGTGTCGGTGGAGCCGATGCAGTGGACGTGATGGCCGGAATGGCTTGGGAATTGAAGTTCCCGAAACTCATCGGAGTAAAACTCACCGGTAAACTTTCCGGTTGGGCTTCCGCAAAAGACATCATCTTAAAGGTTGCGGGGATTCTCACCGTGAAAGGTGGAACCGGAGCGATCGTGGAATACTTCGGCGAAGGGGCGGACAGTCTTTCTTGCACCGGTAAAGGAACGATCTGTAACATGGGTGCGGAGATCGGAGCGACCACTTCCGTGTTCGGTTACGATAAGAACATGAGAGATTATCTCTTGAACACGAACCGCAAAGACGTTGCGGAACTTGCGGACAAAATCGCGGAACACTTAAACGGCGACAAAGAAGTTTATGCCGACCCGGCGAAATACTTCGATCAAGTCATCGAGATCAACTTGTCGGAACTCGAGCCGTATATCAACGGACCGTTTACTCCGGACTTGGCGACTCCTCTTTCCAAATTCAAGGAAGCGGTTCAAAAGAACGGCTGGCCTACCAACTTGGAAGTGGGTCTGATCGGTTCCTGTACGAATTCTTCTTACGAAGACATCACTCGCGCGGCTTCCGTTGCAAAACAAGCTTCCGAAAAGAATCTTGAAGTAAAAGCAGAATACACCGTGACTCCAGGTTCCGAAATGATCCGTTATACGATCGAAAGAGACGGTTTGATCAAAACTTTCTCCGATATCGGCGGCGTGGTTCTTGCGAACGCATGCGGACCTTGTATCGGTCAATGGAGCCGTCAAACAAAAGATCCCGAAAGAAAGAATTCCATCATCACTTCGTTTAACAGAAACTTTGCGAAACGGAACGACGGTCTTGCGGGAACACACGCATTCGTTGCGTCACCCGAAATCGTGACCGCTTTTGCGATCGCGGGTAAACTCGACTTCAATCCTCTTACGGATTCACTCAAGAGCAAGGACGGAAAAGACGTAAAACTCGATCCTCCTCAAGGTCTTGACTTTCCTCCGAAAGGTTTCGACGTGAAAGACGCCGGATTTATCGCTCCTGCAGAAGACGGCGCGAAAGTGAATGTTTCCGTGGATCCGAAGTCCGATCGTCTTCAACTTCTTTCTCCGTTTACTCCTTGGGAAAAAAGCGACTTAAAAGGTCTGAAACTTCTCATCAAAGCAAAGGGAAAATGTACTACGGATCATATCTCTATGGCGGGTCCTTGGTTGAAGTATAGAGGTCACTTGGACAATATTTCCAACAACCTTTTGATCGGAGCGATCAATGCGTTCAACGATAAGACCAACGAAGTGAAGAATCAACTTTCCGGCGGTTACGAACCGGTTCCACAAACCGCAAGAGCTTACAAAGCGAAGGGAATCGGCTCTTTGATCGTAGGAGACGAAAACTACGGAGAAGGTTCTTCGAGAGAGCATGCCGCTATGGAACCGAGACATCTCGGCGCAAGAGCGGTTCTCGTAAAATCCTTCGCGAGAATTCACGAAACCAACCTGAAAAAACAAGGAATGCTCGCGCTTACGTTCGCGGACAAAGCGGACTACGATAAGATTCAGGAAGAGGATGGAATCGATATTCTCGGTTTAACTTCTTTTCAGGAAGGAACTCCTTTGACTCTTGTGTTACACCACAAAGACGGTTCTTCTCAGGAGATCAAAGTGAATCATACTTTCAACGCACAACAGATCGCTTGGTTCAAAGCGGGAAGTGCGCTGAATCTAATCAGCGAAGAGCAAAAGAAGAAAGGTTGATTCTGAGTTAATTCAGAATCGCTTTTTCACTTTGTGTAAGGCCTTCCTTCCGGACTTCGATTTTCGAGGTTTTGTGAGGAGGGCCTTTTTGTTTTTGTGGTCGGCCGGTGCAATTTATACGTTTTGTCGGAACTTTTTCGTATTCAAACTTTGGCCCCGCCCTGATTGGGTGGAGGCGGTGGGCTGGTGGGAAAACTCGGACAAATCCTCAATATCAGAAAATTCAAATATTCTCAAGTGAAAAAACGCGATCGGTTTGTAGGAGCTCCCACAAACCATTCTCCCTAAAAGAATTCCGTTTTACGAATGTCTTTTGTAGTGAAGCACCGTGGTGCCGGATGGAAACGTTTCCGAACCGAGAAAATCCAGCATAAGACTTTCCTTCAGCTTCAAAGAATCAAACAGACGCGGACCTCTTCCCACAAGAACTGGATGAACCACAAAATGATACTCATCAATCAAACGAAGTTCCGAAAGTTGAGAAGCGATACTCAGGCTACCCACGAGAATATCCTTCCCGGGTTCTTTCTTCAAAGCGATCACTTCGTCTCCAAGACTTCTGTTTGCCAGTCTTGAATTCGGATCCTCTACGTTTTTTAATGTGGTGGAGAATAGAACCTTCTCCATGGAGTCGAACACTTTAGCGAATTCATTCGTTGAGTCCGCCTCGGATTGATTTTTGGCGACTTCGGGCCAATACGGAACCATCAGTTGATACGTGATTCTTCCGTAGAGCATAACACTCCCCGTGCGTAGAACACCGGTGAAGAAACTGTGCAGTTTTTCATCGGCGATCATGTCCATGTGACCGCAATATCCGTCAGTCGAAATATTGATCGCAAAAACAACTTTTCTCATAGAGCTGTTTGTACAGAATTCGCCGAAAAATACAAGCAATCATTGATCGATTTTTTTCAGTCGAGACAGGATACGGACATAACGTCGCAATGTATAACACGATCTTTACGATCGCATGGAGCTTCTAATTCAAGTTACTTGGATTTTTTCTTAGCAGGCTCGGGTTCCAAGCCTTTGCGAAAGATTCTAGAGACTTCTTTGATCGTTGCTTGGATTTCGGCGGGAGGAATTTTATAAACACACTGGCCCATAAAACCCAGTGCGAACGTAAGAGAAGAGATTGCATACGCGATGGATTTCAAATCGGCTTTCGGATCGATCTTACCGGCCTTCTTAAACTTTTCCAACTCCGCGGTAAACTCGGGAAGCGCTTTCGTATAAATCTTCTTTTGAATGATCTGACTTACTTCCGGATCCAAGATGATTTGACTCACAGCCACTTTCATAAAGTCTTCCGCGTCTCTGAAGTCTCTGCATTTGCCGGACATAGAATATTGAAGACTCGCTTCCAAGTCCTGATAACTTTCGGGAGTTTTTTGAGAAGAACGGGAAGGGGTTGGGGGAGCGTCTTCGGATTTGATATCCTCGGCTCGGGTAAGAATCGCCTCTAAAAGACCTTTTTTGTTTCCGAAGTATCGGAAGATCAAAGCCTCGTTCGCATTAGCAAGTTTGGCTATATCTTTGGTATTAGCCGCGTCATACCCCTTTTTAGCGAAAACTTGAATTGCGGCTAGTAGAATTGCGGTTTCGGTGGCGGTGCGGTCTCTCTTGCGAATCAACGTTTCAGAGGCAGAATCATCCTTCAATTGAGCGTCCGAATTGTTTGCCTTTGATCTCACCGACTTCATTTTGATCCCTATAAAAGTTAAGACGCACCCAGTGTCACTCACTATTTCAAGAGAGTGCCGCTTCTCTCAAAACCCTTACTTGAGAAGCATCCGATAACGTGGAGAATGTTATAAACATTTAACCGACTTCATTCTCCCTTTTTGCATAAGACCGACTCTTACTTTTTTCCGTTCTCTATTTTATTATAGATTGTCATTTTTTGAGACAGGAAAAAAGATTGCAATAAGTAAGTAAGTGGTTACATAAAAGAAGGTGCAAAATGTCCGGCAATTCTTCTAAAAAAATAGACTATTCCCTCGTTCCCGTTGTTTCTCAGGAAAATACTTTTCGGAAAATTTCTCCCAGCCGAAGGGATTTACTCATGGCGGCGGTTCTTTTTATCATCTCGGTCCTGCTTTTATTCCCGAATATAGGCTCGAGGGCGGTGCTTTCCCAAGGCGACGAAGAAATGCACATCGCGACGATCCGCGAAAGTATACAAACCGGAGAGATTCTGTTTCCAAGGTTCGAAGGTTTTATGAATTTATACAAACCTCCGGTTCTTTTTTGGACGGGAATCGCATCCGATCTGATTTTCGGAATGAGTTTAACCTCGGAAAGGCTTCCTTCCTTATTGCTTTTTGCGGGTACGGGAATTCTGATCTACTTCGCGCTTCGAATGTTCAAGGCGGGTCCGATCTATTCCGCCGTGATCGCATCGAGTTATTTGCTGACGCTCGGAGTTTTTAAATTCTCCCGTCTGGTGATGATGGAAGCGTTGATGACCTTTCTGCTCGCGCTTTCCACGTATCTATTACTCGCATTCTTTAAAAAACGAAACAGATCTTATTTAATCGGAGCGGCTCTCGTATCCGGCTTCGCCTGTCTTGTCAAAGGTCCTTTGTTTCAGGTTTATTCCGGAACCGTACTTGCGAGTTGGGCGTTCATCCACGCGTTCCAATTTCAATCCACGGGAGAATGGTCCGGCAAAAAACGTTTCGTAAAGATGATCGTGGATCAGGTTTTGTTTCACGGGATCGCGTTAGGCGTTCTTGCGGTGTGGGGCGGGGTTCTTACCTCTCTTTCTCCGGCGGGCAACGCGTTCTTAAAAGTTTTCTTTTTCACTGAGAACCTTGGAAAATTCTCTTCTGCAACAACGAATCAGAATGAGTTCATTATCCTTTTGGGGTGGGTCCTGTACTGTCTTCCCTTCACGCCGTTTCTTTTGGAAACGATGTCGAAGACGATTCTTAAAACTTCCCAAAGTTTTGGAGGGATGATAGGCAGGATCCTTATTTTTTCGACCATCGCCGTTTCGATGATACACGAATTGCCGAATCGAAAAGATTATTATTATATTCTACCGTTGATCCCTCTTGCATTTATCGGAGTGGGTCTTTACTTTTCAAGAAAGGATCAGGAAGTTTCGTTGTCCGGTCCGCTTTCGCGTAACTTTCGGTTTTTGATTTTCGTTTCCATACTTTTGGGGCTCGGAAAAATTCTTTTGGATTTCCGTTCGGGACAAGAGGCTTGGGCCGATCTTCTTTGGGTGGGATTCGCGAACATAGTAGGCGCGTTCTGGATGATTCCGGATAAAAAGACGGTTCTCTATAAAACGTCGCTAACACTTTTGCTCGGAACCGGATTTATGTTTTATCTTCAATTGGTTTTGATTCCTTCTGTCAATCTTCCGGACGTTCCGTTGAGCGGAAGAATTCAGGAAAGTAAGAATTTATGCGTCGTTTCCGAAAACCCTTGGGTCGCTTTGACCTTTAAGAACGCGTTACCCGGAACCGCAGTCGAACATTCTTTACCGGGCGCGCAGATGAACTGTATGGACGGAAAAAGGGACGTGGTGTTTTACAGAACCGAGTCCGCTTTGCCGAAAGGATATTCTCTCACACAAACCTGGTCGATCTGGAAACGGGATCTCGGAGTTAAGGAAGTTCTGATCCATCAGGATTGGTATGATAAGATCCGTCTTTACCGTGCGGATCAGATCTTCAGCGAAGCAAAATCGTTAGGCGGTGTTCGATGAACGCCGGTCTAAGGCACGCGATTCGATACGCTCCCGTATACATTTTATTGACTTTGATGCTCGCCGTCGTTTTGGTCAAATACGGAAGAGACATTCAGAAAAATGAATTCTATTCTCCCGAAACAAAGGAAGTGTGTCTAACGTATTGCACAAAACTCACCGGTTGTGTGACCGAGATGTTTCCGGGAATGGTCGTGAAGGAACAGATGGGAAAAATCGAAAATTCCTGTCTGAGAGGATGCAGAAAACATTTCGATAAGATGCAGGTTTGTTTATCCGGAATTGAAACCGCGAGTTGTAAATCTCTTACCGGATGTCTGCAAACGGAAATTAAAAAGTATTATTAAACGAAATTCTTATTCGGAAAAATTCTTATAATACTTTTTCACCTTCTCCACATACTTCTGGGTTTCCTTGTAGGGGGGAATTCCGCCGTAACGATCCACCGCTCCGGGCCCGGCGTTATAGGCCGCGAGCGCGTGATCCAAATTCTTATATTTGCTCAAAAGATCGCTTAGGAATTTTGTTCCACCCGCGACGTTTTCGGCCGGATCGGAAGGGTCGTCCACACCGAGGAGATTCGCCGTGGAAGGCATAAGTTGCATCAAGCCGATCGCTCCTTTTGGAGAAACCGCATTCGCTTTGAAACCGGATTCGGCCTTGATCACACTTTGAACGAGGGAAGGATCCACATGATTCTTTTCCGATTCTTTACGTATGATTTCGGCGAGCGTAGGTTCCACACCTTTTAAATCTCCGCGAGAATCTCTTCTCCAAGGTTCATTGGAAATTCCGGAAAGCCCCGAGGCTTCCGAAGGTCCGGAAGAAGGCAGGGAAGAATTCAAATCGATCTTGTTTTGTGCCGATTTCAGGATCGAATCGAAGTCCGCCTGAGTTTGAGAACGGTTGGAAACGGGAGCTTCCTTTACGAACTGACTCGGAAGACTTTCAATTTCTCGAATTCTACTCAAAATCGATTGGACGGTGGGAAGTTCTTCGATCCTCATATTATGTCTCTCGGAAGATTCTTCGGAAAGAATGAACTTTTTTTGTCTTTTCGAGGAAATTTCAAGGGATTCTTGATAAATCCACCGCTTGCGAAATACTGCCTTCTGTGATTGAAATTGCCGTCACATCCAGAATCTCGGCGTTCCCGATTTTATACGCAAAGTCCAGGGGCTTTTTCGAAAAGGAAGGAGTTCAGGTCCAAATTCGCGTCTTGGAAAACTACGACGCGATCCTTGCTTTCTTAAGTTCGGGAAAGATCGAAGTCGGAGAAATTCCGTTCACCACTTGGTTGGATCTTCACTTAAAGAAAACGGCTCCGAACAAATCCATTTATCGCGGAATGATTCTTTCGAGAATGATCCATTCGTTTTATTCCAGATACAATTCGAGTACGGATTCCATCTTAGAAGGAACTCCTTATATCATCCCGGTACTTCAGAACACTTCGCTCGATAAGTTATTGGCTCAGGAATTCTTGAGATCGAGCCGTTTTCGAAAAAAGATTTCGCATTCGTTCGTATTCTCCAGATCGTATCTTTTGGAATACGAGTTCGCGCAGACTACAACCTTGGGTCTTGTCGGTTCCGTTCAGGAATCTCATTATCTAAACAACGGATTTAGAATTTCGGACGGACGCGATCTTCCTCCGTATCGTCTTCCGGTCAACATGCTCGCGTTCAACGGAAGATTCGCAAAAACATATCCGGAACGAATTCATAAAGTACAAACCGCGATCACAAGAGCCATTCAATCTTTGATCGAAAATACGAGCGATTCTACGGAACACGTCGTTCAAGAGAATATTCCTGAGTTTAAGATAGAGCCGGAACAACTGCATTACTTTTACAAACAACCGACTCAGGATTTGAAGGAGATTCTTTCTCCGGTAGCCGCGTCGGAAGAGTTGGAATATTTGGGAGGAATCTATTGGAGATCCATGAATCATCTCACGGAACCGCCTCCCGTTCTTTTGGAAGCTTTGGATTTTGCGGCGAAGGATCCGATTCCATCTTATCCGGACGCGCTTCGCGAAAGAAAAACGGTTCTTGTGGAGGAACATTTCCGTAGAAAGGACGAGTCCAATCGTCTTTTGGAAAAAGCCGGAGATAGAAGGGAACTCGGGGATCTGGTTTCGGATCTTCAAAATCTTGTATTAAATATTTATAATTCTAAAAAGGGCGTTCGTCTTTCCGTATCGCCGTTGAAAGGAACCGCTTCCGCGATTCGAACCGGAATCAATTCCATTCTGGACTTTCTCTTTCAGGAGATCCGAGCTCAGGAAACAAAAACATTAGCAATTGATAATGTTCTTATGATGCAGGGTCTTGAGATGGATAAGAAGTCCATGGAACTTCAGTTCTCGGACGACCGTTTTAACTATCTCTTCGAGTTTTCTCCGATTCCGGTGATCTTGTTGGATTCGGTTTCCGGTTCCTTGATCGTGGGGAACTACAATTTTAGAAGTCTTTCGGGATACAGTAAGGACAATATCAGCAATCTAAGATTGGAGGATCTGTTCCCCGCGTTGAACGAGATGACTGATTGGTCCGTTCCCACCAAGTCCGCGGAAACTATGCTTCGTGTGGATCATGCGAAAATGAGGTTGAAGGACAAATCCGAGATGGCCGTCTCGTTGAGCATCACCGCCTTGTTTGAAAGGGCGAGAAAAATCTATCAGGTCCATATCCTTTACGATTCGGAAAAGAAGGAAACCGAACAGGCAAAGCACGAATTTATTTCCAACATCAGTCACGAGTTGCGTTCTCCGATGACGAATATACAGGGTTACTTCGAACTTCTTAGAACGGAACTCAATTCTTCCTTGAACAAGGATCAGAGCGGAATGTTGGACGTGATCGAAAAGAATATCAAACGTCTCAATCATCTGATCGAAAATCTTCTGAAGTTCGAAGAGGTAAGAGGAGAGGATAACTCGGGTTTGATCGAGAATTTCGATCCAGCGTTGGTGATCGAAGAGGTCGTGTATTCCAACGGGCCTTCCGCTAAGGAGAAGGGTTTGGACGTGGACTTGAGTTTGATCAAGAAACTCAAGGTGAAGGGGATTCGATTCGAATTTTCCCAGGTGATCACGAACCTTTTCGTCAACGCGATCAAATATACGGAAAAGGGAAAGATAGAAATCAAAATGATCGAGTCGGGCGCCGGAAAATTGGAGATCAATCTCAAGGACACCGGAGTGGGAATCGATCCGAAGTATATCGAAAAGGTATTCGAACGATTCTTCCGAATTCCGAACGATCGAAACAAAAGGATCGGAGGAACCGGGTTGGGACTTTCGATTTCAAGAACCATTCTCCATAAAATGAACGGAGAGATCACCCTCGAGTCCAGAGTGAACGGCGGAAGTAATTTCAGGATTTTTCTTCCCTTGCAGTCGAACGATTGAAAAGAATCGCGCTTAACGGATCGAATGGCGCAAAACGGAAACGGAATGAAAAAGAAAATCGTATATTCTAGTATTATAATTTTATCAATTGTTTTGTCCTATTTCGTTTTTTCGGACGGAGGTTTTTTTTCCGGAAACGATTCCGAAAACAACGAGAAACTTCCGAGCGGTCTTAGCAGAAACACGGTAGACAGAGAAGAGGATTCCATCTTTGAATCCGGAAATTTTTTGGATTTTTCAAAGTCCGGAGAACCGGAAAACTCGAACGATACCGATTCGGAAACGAACGAGAATGGGGACAACACAAACGTCGCAACGGGCGGATATTCTAGTTTATCACCCGAGGAAAAGGAAAGAATTCGCAAGGAAGTGATTCAAAAAGTCAAACCGCTCGCGGATCGATTCCCGAACAATTCATTGATTCCAAGGGAGTTGACCAAGGAACAAGAAGAGAAACGAATGAAAGACGAAGAGAAGATGGACGAGGTCCGAGGTGCCTTGTTGGAAGGACGAGAGGTCGCGAAACCGGATATGGAATTTTATCTCGACTCCAAGATCAAAAAATCGAACGATATGACCGAGATCCTAGAATACAGCGTCAAATTTTTTAAGGACGCGGGCAGGAATTATCCCGATTCTTCTTTAAAGATCATAGAAGATCGTCTTCATTCTTTGCGAGAAAGCAAAGACGAGTTGTTGAACGCCAGAAAAAATTTGGACATACCTGCTCCATGAGCGAAAACCAAAAAGAATTGAATCGAATTTCCAAGAAAGTCGAGATCTTGGAATTCTTATCCGGTCTCAACGGAGAAACGATTTCTCTCGACGTTTCGCTTTCGAAGATATTGGAAAAGTTGTCCCGGGAATTTTCCGCCTTGTACGGACAGGTTTGGATCTTGAATTCGGATGCGTTGATTCTCGAATCGCAATTTATTTCCGAGTCGATCGAGCCGGTTCGTTCCGCTCGAATTCTTTCAAACACAAGAACTTACAAACTTTACGAACTTTTATTCCTATCCACCGCAGAAAAGCGGGTTCCTTGGGATCTCGACTTGTCCGCCGAGTTATCCGCGCCTTCGATGCTCAAGGATCGAGTGTTTGAGCTCGCGCTTCTTCCGATCGTATTCGAAAAAAGAACGTTAGGCGTGTTTGTTTTATTTTTGCCGAAGACCCGAACCGAATCTTCCGAAGCCGAGGATTGGATTCGTTATTACGGCGGTCTGATCTCCGAAAAAATTCTGAGACGTTCTTTGCAGGAAAGCGAGGAACGAATGAGAAAGGTCCTCGAGAACATGCCCATTCTTTTTATGGCGGTGGATTCTTCCTTTCGTTTTGTTTCTTGGAATCACGAATGTGAGCGAGTGATCGGATATTCCGAAGCGGAGGTTCTCGGTCGAGAAGGTTTTTTACAAACAAAACTTTTAAAGGAACCGAACGCTTCTTCCTTGAAGATGGATTCCGAAATTTTCGATTCGGATTTTAAGAACTGGGAACTTGAACTGCTCGCAAAGGACGGGAAAACGAAAACCATTCTTCTTTCCAATCTGTCCTCCGAGTTTTCTTTGCCGGGTTGGGAAAAATGGTTCGTTGGTGTGGACATCACTCATACGAAAGAGATCGAAAGAGAATTGAAAGGCTCGCTCAAGGAACTTTCCGATTTTCAAACCGCGTTAAACGCCGTTTCGATCGTTGCGTTTACGGATCGAGCGGGAACGATCATCTACGTAAACCAGAACTTCTGCAACATCAGCGGTTATTCTCGTGACGAACTTCTCGGACAAAATCATAGAATTGTAAACTCCGGTTATCATTCCAAAGAATTCTTTAAAGAATTATGGAAAACGATTTCAGGCGGTAAAATCTGGAAAGGGGAAATCAAGAACAGAGCCAAGGACGGCAGGTTCTATTGGGTGGATACTACGATTTCTCCGATTCTCGACGATAAGGGTAAGCCGTATCAGTATCTCGCGATCCGAAACGACATCACGGAACGTAAGGAAACCGAAGAGAAGGCGAGACACGCGGAGAACAACTTAAAGACCCTTCAAGATCGGATGAGTCCGCACTTTTTATTCAACACGTTGAGCATCATTCATTCTTATCTTCAGACGAATTCCGAACTTGCGGATTCCGCGATCTTAATGCTCGCGGACAATTATCGTTTTCTTACCGATCAGGCGAACAAACCTCTCGTGCCGTTCAACGTTGAATGGGAATTTATGGAGAATTATCTCAAACTTCTCAAACTCAGATTCTCGGACTTCATCGATATAAAAATCGAGAAGGTGGGGAACTTCGGCAAATGTCAACTTCCTCCTTTGACTCTTCAACCCATAGTGGAGAATTCTTATCTTCACGGTTTGAGAAATAAAAAAGGACGCGGGACGATTCACGTGAAGGCGTTTATCGAAGGAAGTAAAACCCATATTCTCATCCGAGACGACGGAGTCGGACTCAAATCGGAAACGATTCATTCCCGTACTTTGGCGAACATATCGGATCGTCTTAAATTTTATCTTTACGATTCGGAAGTTAAAATGGAAAATCACCCCGAAGGCGGAACGATCGTCACCGTTACCTTCGATAAACCGAACAACGAAAAACTTTCCGATTTGATCATCGATGGCAAACGCGAATAAAGAATGGAGAACCGTAATCGTCGAGGACGAAGCCCCGACTCGGGAACTCCTCGTCAACTTTTGTCTTTCTCGTCCCGAACTGAAACTTTGTAAGGTCGCAAAGGACGGAGAGGAAGCCTTGGAATATCTCCAATCGGAAACGGTCGACCTCGCTTTTTTCGACATCAATCTTCCTCTTCTTTCCGGATTGGAAATTTTGGAACGACTTGAGATTTCGCCTTACGTGATTTTTATAACCGCTTTAAAAGATAAGGCGATCGAAGCGTTCGAATTGGGCGCCATCGACTATCTTCTCAAACCTTTTTCGAAGGAACGTTTTTACAAAGCGGTCGATCGTGCGATCCAATTTTTGGAAAAGGTCGAGGAGCCAACGCCTAAGAACGTATTTAACGAACACGGTCTTTTTATTCTCGAAAAGGAAAATCACTTCCTGATCCCTTACAAGGACATCAATTATATCTCTTCCCGAGACAACTTCAGTTTGGTTCACACGGACGCGAGGGAATACGTAACCTATAAGTCCTTAAAAAGTCTCGAAACGAAACTTCCTCCGACTCGATTTTTAAGAATCTACAAACAATACATCATCAACTTGGAAAAACTTTCCCATCTTCAAAGCGATAACATGGGAAATTATTCGGTGTATCTCAAGGACGAGGAAGAAACACAACTCCCCGTGGGAAGAAAATACATCTCTAAGATCAAAGAACTTCTATAACTTAAGTATAGAAGTTTAGGCGATGACGTCTAACGCGAATTCTGTTCCGAAGTCGATTCCGTTTTTTACCCTCTCAGTTCACCGAAAATCCCGTCCGTTTGCAACATATCCCTTCCCGCGTTGACCTTCTTTTTTTCATGAGTTACGATATCGATTCGATCTTTATGAAACGAGACGACGATTCAACGAAAACACTGGCCTTTCGAGTCAATCAGATCGATATCACGGGAGATTTGCGTCTTCCCGAAAAAACGGAATTGCTCGTGATCTTCGTATTCGGTGAAAGGGGAGAAAAATATAAGGATCGATTCGTTCAACTTCGTCAAAACCTGGACGAACACGGAGTGGCGACCCTGTTCATCTCGGAACTTTTGACCGAGGACGAAAAAAGAATCTCCGCCAATCGTTTCGACGAATCGTTGTTAGCCGATCGATTGATCGCCACGACGAGACAGCTAAGAATTCTTCCCGAAACCAAAAACTTAAAATTCGCTTACTTAAGTCTTTCGAACGTTTCCGAACGGGTATTTCGAGCCGCTTCCGTTTTGAAAGGAGAGATCGAAAGTCTCGTATTGATCGGAGACGGTCCTCTTCCCTTGAACGTCGTATTCAGTCACGCACCCTTGCTGAACATCGTAGGCGCCCTCGATTTTCGCGCGATCGCATCCAATCAAGTTCTATTGAATCGGATCGATTCTCCGATCAAACGTCTTTATTCCATACCGGGTTCACCGGGTCATTTTGACGAACCGCAAAAATGGGAAATGGTTTCGGACGTCGTTCTTCGTTGGTTCGCGGATCCGAAACGGAGAATTTTAGAATTCGCCGAATGAGTTTGCACCGTGAAAACCGATTTTTCTCCGCTCAATCCGCCGAAAACCGTCTCAATCCGCTTCATACCCCGTCGCCCATTGACGGAAACCTCGGAAAAGGGTATCAATAAAGCCAAGGAAGGAGAAATCCATGAACGCACTCAAAATCAGCGCCGCGCCGATTTCGGAAAACGCATCGAAGGATAAAAAAGAACCCTTACGATTGGTGAATTCCAATTTCGATCGTAAGATTCGAACTTATACAAAGGGCGAAATTCTGTTTCGAGAAATGGAGAATTCTTCCGGATTTTACGTGATTCTAACCGGAGCGGTTCGATCCTACAGAGCCGTTAAGAATTCGGACAAACAACAAACATTCAGAATTCATTATAAAGGAAGTTGGGTCGGGCTCAGAGATACGTTCGGCGAGGGGAAACATCTACACAACGCGGTGGCCTTGGAGGACACGGAAGTTCAATTCGTTTCCGAATCGGAGTTCAGACTTCTTTTGCAGACGGATTCCGAATTTAGGAATCTCGTTTTCGACAAGATCGCGTGTGAAAGTCGCGACGCGGAAAATAAGATCTACTCGATGGGAACCCGTCAAGTACACGCGCAGGTCGCCGAATATCTTTTGGATAGGATGAAGGAAGAAGGTTCCGAAATCGAACTCACGTTTACGAGAGAAGTGCTCGCTTCGATCATAGGGGTTACTACGGAGACTTTGGTTCGCACCTTATCCGATCTGAAATGTAGAGGATGGATCGAAGTGGATAAGAAAAAAATCTACGTGCGAGACGAGGCCAATCTGGTTCGTTTATTGGACTAAAACCGCGTTAGACGGATTTGCCCGGTTTTCTTTTTTTCTTGGATGCGGAAGAGGATTTCTTCTTCGCCTTCGTTTTCTTTTTCGGAGTTTTTTTGGAAGAACTTCCGGAACCGCTACGAGAACTTTTTGAGTTTTTATCGGAAGAGGGCTTCTTGCCCGGAAGTTTCATACCCGAAATCGTATAAGCGAGTTCGATCAATTCTTCCAAACCGAGAACGTCCATGATATGAATGTTCTTTTCAAAACCGAGGGTTCGTAAAAAAACCAGAAGATTCTGAACACCGAATGCTTCGATCAATCTCGGAATATCTCCGATTCCTCTTTTACGAATCCAAACTCCCGATTGTTGCGGAGTTAATTCTCGTATCACCGGAATCAACTGAGTCGGCGGAATCTTGAGAGAAAGTTCGATGAAGTTCTGAATTCCGACTTCGTTTAACAAATCGATCGACTTCCGAGTTCCTATGTTCTTTAAAAGTTCCGCGGAGGATTCTTTGCCGGTTTTTAAGGACATCTCCGCGATGTCGACCGCCGGAATCGAAGTGGATAATAGGACGAGATCGTCCATAGGAATACTATTTGCAAAATATGTAATGTCTCCGGGACGAACCGTCGACAGAAGAGTGACGAGCGTTTCTTCCGGAATTCTATTTAGAAATTCGACGATCGTTTTCTCGTCCAGATTCTGACTGATATAAAGAAGGGTTTTGTGATCCACCTTCTCGGAAAGCGAATATAATTTTTCGTAACCGAGAGAACGAAACAGTTGAAAGGATTTTCCGGTACCCAGTTTGTCCAGATACTCCAAAGCCTTTCCGATCTGATTGATCACCTTTTTCAACCGAGCACGTCCTCCAGAAGTCCGGATACAAGCCCAGTCAGAGGTTTTTGTTTATGAATGGCAAGAATGTTTTGCGCCGTCGTTTTGGAAACCGCGTCCCTGAATCGGATATATTCGTCTTCGGAGTAACCTAAAAATTCTTTCAGAGTTTCACCTCTGTATTCGTTTAAGACCGCGTCCCTAAAATTCTCGTAAAATTTTTCGATACTCTTTTCCAAAAGAGGATCGTTCGCTACGGCGGTTCTCAATTTCTCAAGATGTTTTCTGAGATCCGCGGATTCCAGATGACCGATGTCCGCAAAACCAGTTTGAAAAAGAATCTTCAAAGTGTTTCTAAGAAGAGCCTTACCCGCTTCGCTTTCCGAAGAAGTGTGAAGCACCTCGGCCATCTTTTCCGTAAAACCGGGAAGTAAGGTTCCGAGAAAACCGGAGATTTGTTTTTCAAAACCGGCGGCTTGAAAAACTCCCGCGAGAGGATTGAGCTTCTTATTAAATTCTACTAATATCTTTTCCAGACCTTGAGAGAACATCTCCTGGATCGGAGATTGATTGAGAACCTTCATCAGAAAAATTTTCGACGGAGCCGCTACGGTTCCCGCCGCGAGTTCGAGAATCGCTTCCTGAGTTTCGGCGGTCATCGCTTCGGACACGGAGTTGAACGGAAGAATGGCCTGCATGTCGAGTCCTTGCAGGATGATTCTCACCTTTTCTTCCGGAATTTTCAATCCTCCGATCGGTTCCAAGGAGATGGAAATTTTTTCGGGCATCAATTCCTTCAAAGTGGAATCGAATAGAAAATCAAAAACCCGATGAATACTTTTTTGAACCCTTTCAGAATTTTCGATCCATTCTTTTGCCGCCGATCGATATTCTTTTTTTGGCGAAAACAGACGCTTCCAAAATCCCATTCTGATTTTTGTTCCTTGATTAAGTTAGAGAAAGAAGAATCTTATCCAACTCGGGTTTGTGATACGTAAGTTGGTTTGCGTGATACAAGAATACGTTCTTCTTTCTTAAATTTCTCGTATCACCTTCCTTATGAAGAAGTTTGTCCGTGCCGAGCACCTTTCCGTTTCCGTCGAGCTTTAGAAGTTTATTGTCCAAGCCGACTTTGAGAACGTGTTGGAACGCGTCTTCCAGATGAGAGGAGAATAACTTACCGGAAACGTGAATTTCCTTTCCTTTTTTTCTCACCTCGGCCGCGAAGTTCTGCAGACGTTTGAACAATATATCCTTACCGACCGAAGCCTCGGTTCCCAATTGCATTAGAATCATGGAAAGTAGATTTCCCGAAGTTGCGACGTAATTCTTACCCAGTCTTTCCTTTACGATGTTGGCGACCTCGTCGCTGTTCGCGTTTTCGGAGATGTCGAAATTCTCCCCATAAGCGATATGAAGTTGGGTTTTTTTAGCGGAGATATAATCGTAAGTAAGAGTGAACGAAATAAAATGAACGTCCTTGATCTTCGTACGGATAAAGTAGACGCCCTTTTTGATCTGATTCAAATAGCCGTCGTGATTGAAGGTTCCTTCCGGAAACATGAATAAGTTTCTGCCGGAAGTCACTCTTTCGACTAACGTGCTCCATTCCTGATCCACCATGTTTCTGAGTTCGCCGCTTTTCAAAAGTTCTCTCGCATTATCGCGGAACGGACGTTTGACTGGAAAACATCCGATGTATCTTAAGAACACGGGAATCAAATTCGTTTTATCGATGAATCCGAAGATGAGTTTTAACGTTCCCTTAGGACGGAATTCTTTTACCAAGAAATTCTTTTTTAAGATGTCCTCTCTTGCGGGAATCGCAAACTTGATCTTCGGTTGAATGACTCTATGAATCACGGCGAGAGCCGGAACGTC
>NZ_NPDS01000012.1:0-32500 GCF_002811925.1 Leptospira barantonii | reverse complement strand
TCTTTTATCCGGGGGTGGAACGATGAATTTTCAAAGTAAGTTCCTAACCCGGAGCCAATCTCTCAAATCCCTTCTTTGTGTCGGACTCGATCCAGACTACTGCAAACTTCCCGAAATTATTAAACGAAGTCCCGAACCTCTCGTTCAATTCTGTAGAGAGATCATCGACGCGACTGCTCCCTATGCGGTCGCATACAAACCGAACATAGCATTCTTCGAGGTTTTCGGTTCTTCCGGAATTCGACAGTTCGAAAAAGTGATCGGACATCTCAAAAGCAATTATCCTCAGATTCCGATCGTAGCGGACATCAAACGCGGGGATCTGGATAATACAGCGAGACAATACGCCCGTTATTATTTCGGAGATCTGCAAGTGGACAGCCTTACTCTTTCTCCGTATATGGGATTGGATTCTTTACGTCCTTTTCTGGAGTATCAGGATCATCTCGTATTCTGGCTTTGTCTTACTTCCAATCCGGACTCGGCTCAATTTCAAAAGAAACGATTTTCGGAAACGGGTAGAACTCTTTACGAAGAAGTCGCTTACGTTTCCAATTCGATTTCCCCGTTGAATCTCGGGTTCGTCGTGGGTGCGACCAATCCTTCCGAATTGGAAACTCTCAGAAGACAAAATCCGGATCGTATCTTTTTGATTCCTGGATTCGGCGCACAAGGCGCCAAGCTCGAGTATCTTTTTCCCGTTTGCGGACGTCATTCTCTCATCAACTCTTCGAGAGGAATTCATTTCGCGTCGAATGGGCTCGATTTTGCGATGCGCGCCGGTCAAGAAGCCGAGAAGATTCACAAGGCGATGCAAGCGAAGTTCGTCGGCTTATGATAATACGCGAGGATTTTCGCGTCGACCGAAACATTCAAAATTTATAATTTAAGAAACCTTAAAACGAAGATAGTCCCGCGGTGGAACTTTCCTCTTTTTTGACGTTATCGTCCCCGCCTCCGAAATGAAAACCGACTCCGATCATACCGGAATAGTCGTTGTAGTGGATTCTCACGTCCCGATTGTAAAATCGGTTGATCGAAGAGCCTTCCGCCTCCGTAAAAAGAAAGAATCGATCGAAGTTGAGTTTAAAACCCAGACGCGCAAATCCCCGATACGAGGCGAACTTGTCGAATCCGGTTGTTCCCGCTCCGATCGAAAGATACGGATCGAATGTTTTCCCCGGTCTCATGTGAAACGTGGGTCCGATGTCCAAGAAGGTAAGTTCGAATTCTTTTCTATCTCGTAGAGGATTGCCATATTGAGGACTTCCATAGAAGGCCGCTGTGGCAACGTCTCGGTTTGGTCCTGTATAACCGGCTTGAAAGATTTGAAACGGATAAGTGTGTTCGTAGCGGGGAGGGATATCCAAAGAAAAAACCTTATGTGTTAATCCGAATTCGAATCCGAAATAACGGGGATTGTATTCCGCGGAGATTCGATAGTTGTTATCCTTTCCCTTATTGGCGGGTTTTCCGCTTTCGTTTACGGCTCCCATCCCGCCTCCGATTTTCAAGGACCAAGGCGCGTATTGTTTATTTTCCGCTTGAGCGTCCTGCGCTGACACGGAAAAAAACGGACTGAGTGAACAAGCGAATCCTATTAAAAGAATGGAATATTCTTTTTTCATGAACTAATCTCCTTTGGGTTCGTTGCCTCTAGGACCTCTAGAAATTTGTAACCTTTCCCGTTTTTCAAAGAATGGGGAATGCAAATGATAAACTGCGAACTGAAATCGATTTCGAATCTACTCGAGGCATTCAATTCATGAACGTTATGTGAAACTGTTCGAGCGGGTTGAAAAAAGAGGACCTGTGCGAAAAAATCAGATTTTGTGGAGTAGTTTAAAAAATTGTCCGTATCGCTCCGGCAAACGGATACAAAGAGTTTTTGAAAACGTATGGATCGTGATTCGTATTTAAATGATCCTTGGAAACGATTGGTTCTTAACTTGGGTCGTATCGTTGCAGTTTCAAAACGAGTCAATCGGGTGATGTCGCAAAAAAACAAAGACGAGAATTGTTTTGCGGAAAAAGATGGAAACGAACTTGAAACTATTATGCGACTAAACAATGCACTGCGGAAATCTTGATGGAAAATAACGTTTGGGAATTTTTTTCCAAATTGATACCGATGTACGGAGGGTTGGGTCTCGCGATTCTATCTTTTGCCGCGGCTACGATTTTGCCTTTCAGTTCGGAGGCCGCCTTGGGTCTTGCGATTGTCTCGGGGATTCCTCCTTATGAGGCGGTGATTTGGGCTTCGATCGGAAACTGCGCGGCTTGCTCCTTCAATTACGCGCTCGGTTACGGTTCGCAAACGTTCGTTCACAACAAGTTGGATTCTTCCCCGATGTTTCAAAAACTCTATCGAAGAATGGAAACTTCGGGTTGGCCGATTCTTCTGTTGTCTTTTCTTCCCGTGATCGGGGATCCGATCACGATTCTCTCCGGATTTTTTAGACAAAGGCTTTGGTTATTCGTGGTCGTAGTGTTCACTCTACGGATCGTTCGTTACATTCTTCTCGCGTTTTTCTTCGTCAAAGCCTAGAAATTTATTTCCAATCGACTGCTTGTATCTCCGCAAGTTACAAGCGAATCGATTCTGATCTTGTATATAAATTTTTTTTACATCCGAACCGCTTCGCACTGTCTATAATACCGAAGAAAAGGGGCGGTATTCTTTCTTGAAAAAGAATCAAATGAAAAAAGAAACTCTTGCGATCATCGGAACCGGAATTTCCGGAATGGGTTGCGCGCATTTTTTACAAAAGGATTTCGATCTTACGATCTTTGAGAAGGGCTCTTATATCGGAGGTCACACCAACACGATCGACGTGAAGGAAGGAAACGAAACGATTCCGATCGACACGGGTTTTATCGTATTCAATCACGCGACGTATCCGAACCTGAAAAGATTGTTCGAAGAACTTCGGGTGCCTACTAAAAAATCGTCCATGTCCTTCAGCGTTCAACACGTTCCGGATCGTTTGGAGTTTTGCGGTTCTGGAATTCGAGGTCTATTTACTCAGAAATGGAACCTTTTCAATTTTAAGTTCCTGAGATTGTTGTACAATATCAACCGATTCAACAAAGAAGCACCTTCTATTTTAGAAAATTCTAAATATCTAAATTATACTTTGGACGAATACATACGGGAGGCGGGTTATCACAGGGATCTTTTGGATTACTATCTCGTCCCGATGAGCTCGGCGGTTTGGTCCACCTCGGACGACGGCATGTTGGAATTTCCGGCGTTTGCTTTGGTGCGTTTTTTTCTCAACCACGGATTTCTCGGTCTAAATACACAACATCAGTGGTATACCGTGGACGGCGGCTCTAAGGAATATGTAAAACGTCTCACCGCACCGATCCGGGATCGCTTCCATATTAAAAGCGAGGTGAAGTCCGTCGAAACGGCCGGAAAAAGAGTTCGAGTCGTTATAAAAAACGGAAAGTCTTTTCTTTTTGATAAGGTGATTCTCGCCACACACGCGGACACTTCCTTAAAACTTTTGAACAAACCGAGTTCTTTGCAGAAGGGACTTCTCAAAGAATTCAAGTATCAGAAAAATATTGCTACCTTACACACGGACGGTTCTTCCATGCCGAAGATGAAACTCGCTTGGTCTTCTTGGAATTATCGTATGGAACGGATCGGAAACGAAACAAAAGCGTCCACAGTCTATTGGATGAATTGTCTGCAAGGGGTTTCCGAAAAAAAGGATTATTACGTTTCTATCAACGATCCCGGAACGGTGGATCGTAAAAAGATCATTCGAGAAATTGAATACGATCATCCCTTGTTCACCGTCGGTTCTTTGAAGGCGCAATCGAGACTCCAAGAACTCAATCAAGAAGGGAATGTGTTCTTTTGCGGAAGTTATTTTAGAAACGGATTTCACGAGGACGGACTCTGGTCCGCAAAATTGTTAAGCGAAGCGCTTTTAAACAGGAAGGTTTGGAATTGAATTCCTGCCTTTACCGCGCGAATGTGATGCACGATCGGCGTTTCCCGAAAAGGAATCGTTTTCGATACGGAATCTTTACATTCGCTCTCGATTTGGACGAGTTGAAGGAACTCGGAGCGCGATCCCGCTGGTTCGCTTACAATCGGAAGGCGCTTTTTCGATTTGTAGACGAGGATCATCTCGACTTCGGTAAACTCGGAGTAAAGGAAAACATATTAGAATATTTGAAACAAAACGGAATGAACGAACCCGTAACGAAGGCGATTCTTGTTACGAATCTAAGAATACTCGGATACGTTTTCAATCCGGTTTCATTCTACTTTTTTTACGGAGAAGGGAATTCTCCTTTGTGTGCGGTCGCGGAAGTAGGGAACACGTTCGGAGAACAAAAGCCGTTCTTTCTCGGAAAGGAAACCTGGAAGGACGGAGCGTTTCGAATGAAAACCGGAAAATTCTTTTATGTTTCTCCCTTTGTCGGGTTAAAATCCGAGTTCGAATTCATCCTAAAACCTGCGGACGAATTTTTGAACATTCGGATCGACGCCTTGGAGGACGGCGAGGCGGTCATGACGACGACTTATACGGGACGAAGGGTGGAATGGAACGATTCGAATCTGATCCGTATGTTCTTTTTTTATCCGTTGGTGACGATTCAAGTGATCGTATTGATTCATTGGCAGGCCTTTAAACTATATCTGAAAGGTCTTCCGTATATTAGAAAAAACGAAAATATAGATTTGCAAAAAGGAGTTCACGTTGGAAAGAACCAATGATTCAGACTTAAAGTTTCAAGATCCCGAATCCGCGCTTGCGGTTTCATCGGAATCCAATTCCTACAAATTTTACAAAAATATTTTCTTCAAGGCTCTTTCTCCGATGAAGAAAGGATCGATTCGTTTGGTTCTTCCAAACGGGGAAAAAGCGTATCTCGGAGATCCCGAAAGCGACGTTACTCCCGAGTTTCACAAGGGGATCATTCATATACACAATCCGATCTTTTTTAAAAAGACGGTTCTCAACGGAGATCTCGGTTTTTCGGAATCTTATATGGACGGGGATTGGGATACGGATGATATTCGCGCTGTCATATCTTGGTTTATATATAATATCGAAGATTCTCCTTCGATTAGCGGAAGCAAAAATCGTTTTGCACATCTCAGTTTGATGAATTTGGGAAGCAGACTTCTGCATTTGTTTCGAAAGAATTCGATTCGAGGAAGCAAAAAGAACATCGTGGAACACTACGACCTTGGGAACGATTTTTACGAAAAATTTCTCGATCCCACCATGACTTATTCCTGTGCGTATTTCAAAAACACGGAAGAATCATTAGAAAAAGCGCAATTAGAAAAACTGGATATTCTTTGCAGAAAACTGAGGCTCAAACCGGACGATCATCTTTTGGAAATCGGAACGGGTTGGGCGGGATTGTCCACGTATGCCGTGAAAAATTTCGGATGTAAGGTGACGACTTATACGATTTCGAACGAACAGTTCCGTTATGCGAACGAAAAAATCCGAAAAGAAAGGTTATCGGACCGGATCGAAGTGCGTCTGGCGGATTATCGCAAAGTGGAGGGGACCTACGATAAACTCGTAACCGTCGAGATGCTCGAAGCGGTCGGTCACGAATACTTCGAAGATTTCTTTTCGATGTGCAATCGAGTATTGAAAAAGGACGGACTGATGGTACATCAGATCATCACAAGTCCCGATGCGAGATATCAATCCTTTCGTAAGGGAGTGGACTTTATTCAGAAACATATTTTTCCGGGTTCTCTTTTGCCTTCGATCGCGAGGATCAATCAAGCAATCAATCGTACCGGAGATTTTCATCTTTATTCTTTGGAAGATATGGGCGTAAAATACGATCATACTCTGATGAGTTGGTTGAAGGGATTCGATTCCAATATCGCGTTGATTCGGGATATGGGTTTCAACGAATCTTTTATTCGGAAATGGAGATATTACTTTTCGTATTGTGCGGCGGCGTTTTCCATGAAGAATATCAGCGTGGTGCAAGCGGTTTATACAAGACCGAACAACTTGACGCTTTAGTCTGAAATCATCCGAGAAGAAACCCACAGTGAAAGAAGAGATTCAATCCGAGAACCGTCATCCGACTTCGAAAGGAAGATCGATCTTCCATTTTCTAAAACATTTTTCTCCGAAGAATGCGATCGATATCGTCAAAAGGGAACTTCGGTCCGGTATAACTCCCGAGAAAATTTCCTTGAGCGTCGTCATAGGCGCGGGAGTCGGAGTGTTTCCTTTGATCGGAACTACGATGACCCTTTGCGGAATTTTAGGGGTGTTGCTTCGATTGAATCCGGTTTCGATCCAATTGGCGAACTACCTCGTGTATCCTTTGCAGATTCTTTTGATCTTTCCGTTTTTAAAAACGGGTTCTGCGGTAACGGGAGTTTCACTCGATCTAAGTTGGGCGGAGAATATATCGGTGGACAACGTTTCCGTAATTGCAAAAGGAATCTTCGACGTCGCGGGGTTTGCAGTTCTTGGTTGGCTCGTTTGGGTTCCCGGAATTTCAACGGTTCTTTACTTTATCCTTCTTCCGTTCGTACGGAAGGCCGGAACCTTGCTCGATTCCAAAAATAAAAAATAAATTCAAAAAGGAATCTTATGAATCTGATAATACAAACTTTAACTCTGATGTCTGCGGCTTGGGGATTCGTCTTCGTGTTGATGACCTTCCTCTGGTGGATCGGGAAAAAATCGAAGAACTACTCGATTGTGGACGTGGGTTGGGGGCTTTGTATCTCGACCGCGGCTATCGTTTACTATTGGTTAGGCGACGGTTTTTCGTTGAGAACGGCGCAGATCACAGCGATCGTCGCGTTTTGGGGTTGGAGACTTTCTTATTTTATTTTGGTCACTCGAGTATTCAAAGGACACGAGGACGCGCGTTATACCGCATTCAGAGCGGATTACGGCGATAAAGTGGATCGTAAATTTTTTACGAACATCTTTCAATTTCAAGGAATTCTCGCCGTACTTCTGAGTCTGCCGTTCGTATTTCCGAATTTGAACGACAACCCGAACACGAACGATTTCGAAATCGCCGCGCTGATTCTTTTCACGTTATCCGTAATCGGAGAATCTTGGGCAGATATACAATTGAACGAATTTAAAAAGAATCCGGACAATCGGGGAAAAGTTTGCGACACGGGGTTGTGGAAGTATTCCAGACATCCGAATTATTTTTTCGAATGGTTGATCTGGGTCGCGTTCGGAATATTTTCCCTGGGATCTCCATACGGTTGGATCGGTTTGTTGTCGCCGATCGTCATGTTCGTTCTTCTTACGAAAGTGACCGGAGTTCCCTTAAACGAGGTCGGACAACTGAAGTCGAAGGGGGATTTATACCGGGATTACATCCGGAGAACGAACGCATTCTTCCCTTGGTTTCCAAAAGCATAATATTCAAAAGTAAGAATGGAGGTTTTCCGTGAATTGGATCTATGATCTCATGGAAAAGGACGTTTTCCCCGATTGGTTGATTCGTTTGCGAATTCGAGGTCTATTGGCCGATCGATTGAAACAGGAAAACAAGGGTTCTCTCGAAGCCGATCAGAAACACAAAATCGCTTACGTAGATTCTCTGAAAAAATCCCCGATCGCGATTCATACAAAGGCCGCGAACGAACAACACTACGAGGTTCCCGCCGAATTCTTCAAACTCGTGATGGGCAAACACATGAAATACAGTTCCGGTTATTGGGAAACTCCGAACGTATCCTTCGACGAATCCGAACGAAAAATGTTGGAGATCACCTGTCAAAGGGCCAAAATTGAAAACGGAATGAACGTTTTGGATCTCGGATGCGGTTGGGGTTCTTTGTCCTTGTATCTTGCTGAGAATTTTCCGAAGTCGAAGATCACGGGAGTTTCCAACTCGAAAAGCCAGAAAAAATACATAGACGAACAAGCCAAAAAAAGGGGATTGAAAAATCTTACGATCCTCACCGCGGACATGAACGACTTTAAGATCTCAACGAAATTCGATCGACTCGTTTCCGTAGAGATGCTTGAACACATGAAGAACTACGAAAAACTTTTCGAGAGATTCTCATTCTTTTTAAAACCGAATGGACTTTTTTTCGTTCATATCTTCACACACAACCGGTTTCCGTATGCGTTCGAAGTGATCGACGACACGGACTGGATGTCCCGTTATTTTTTTACGGGCGGACAGATGCCTTCCCACGATTTGTTTTTATACTTTCAAAAGGATTTTCAGATCCAAGATCAATGGATCGTCAACGGAAATCACTACGCCCGTACTTCGGAGGCCTGGTTGAACGGAATGTATAAAAACAGCGAAGAGGTGATGAGAATCTTCTCCGATACATACGGGCCCGCTCAGGCCCTCAAGTGGTTCGTGTATTGGAAGGTGTTCTTTATGGCCTGCGCCGAACTTTGGAAATACAAGAACGGGGAAGAATGGATCGTTTCCCATTATCTTTTCTCAAAACGTTAGACGAAACTGATTCTCGGCTGATGATAAGAGAATCCGAAGTCTGCCTGAAACCGCGCCGTCAACTCGCGGATTTCAGTAATTCAGTTTGAGAATTTTGATTTCCTTCTCTTCGAAACGGATCGTATCCTTGAGAGTCTGGAATTTTTCCGCAGAGAAAGGATTCTGATGATTTCGGATCTCCGATTTTAACTTTAGAATTTCCTCATATAGATTGAGAATTTCCAAAGTATTTTCGGTCGCTTCTTTAGAGTATAGATCGCGAACCATGGAAATCAATCTCGAAGGAATATCCGCGTGAACGATTTCGATCCAGCTTAGGTCTTCGATTTCACGGAAGATCCAGTTTTGAAGATAAAGAGCCACGAGTCTTTCCATTCTCATGATTTCTTCCTTCGTACTGCGAGGGGAGATACTTTTGTAAAAACGATATCTTTTTCTAAGATGTTTGCCGGCCGCAACGGAGTCGATCGATTGGCCTTTGAGTTTGTTCCATTCTTGGCTGAGACCGGGAAAGGATTCTTTTCCGAAAAAAGGTTCTCCGAGTTCGCAGATATGAGTCGCGGAAGGTTCAAACACTCTGAGTCTTGCAAGGAAGGAATCCGTGTCCGCCGTCACGAGATGAACCGGAGCGATTTCTTCCAAAGGACTTAGGATCGCGTTGATCTCGCGTAGAAACGTACTTTTCAACTGATCGCTCGGATCGGCTAAAAGAAAAAAATTAAAATCGGACGAATCCCGAAAATCTCCCCTCTGTCTCGATCCGTAAAAAAGGACCTCGAACGGTTTTAGGGAAAATACGGTTTGCAGATTTTGTTTGATCGACTCCATCTTCCCTCTCTATTCAAAAAATAATTTCATTCGCGAAAGATTCTCGAGAATCGCTTCGTAAGCCTTATCTCTTTCTTCCGGGTTTCGAAACGGTAGTGATTTGATATGGTTGAGATCGTTGTAGATAATCTCGATCGCGTTGGAAGAGGAGTTCTTCTTGATCGTGGATATATAATCCAGGTTGATGATTTCAGAATCTCCCAGCTTCAACCACATACCAGATCCTTGCCAAGGATAGAATACGGACCTGTACGGAATTGGTCAAGAATACTAAAAAATTCTGAGTCCTTTACGGATATTTTCATGAAATTCTTTTCCGAGAAGGGCCGGGTTTTCGCCGGAATCGTTTTTGGCGTCGGTTTCAAAGACGAAAATGAAGGATTCTTTCTGCCATTCCCAACGGATATAACAGCGCCCGTTGTGATTTCCGGTTAAAACACTGGCCCTTGAGTCGTTGGGCATGGAAAAATATTGATATTGCCGATTCTTAAGCGAACTCAGTTCGTCCGCGGTCAGGATATGTTTGAAGTCGATCTGGTTGTCTTCCGTATAGGACGAGGCCTTGATTCTTTCGAATTTATTCGCGGAAGAATTGATCGTAAAGTCGTAGAACAGACCTCTCGCAAATAATTTCCCGGAATCGTGGAGGGTAACTCCCTCGGAAGTGTCATAGACCACGTCGTAGTTCAATCGAAGATATCTCGGGGTTTCGATCGAGGACGCGGCTCCCTTACTTTCGGCGGTTTTGCAGTTTGCGACGATCATCGGAACCGAGACGAACGAAAACAAAATTGAAATTCCGATCTTGGTAAGAATGGAGCGACGCAAAATACCGTTTTTCAAAAACGCATTTCGCTCAATAACTGATTTCATAAAGTTCGTCCTGATAGTTTCGGAAGATATAAGAATGATCGGTTTTTTCCTCGAGATATGAAGTGGGCAAGGGAACTTTTCCGCCGCCCCCGGTGAGATCGACCACGTAAAGAGGAACGGATAAGCCGGAAATTCTTCCCCGAATCTGTTTCATGATCTCGACGCCTTTTTCAATCTCGACGCGAAAACTTCCGCTTCCCCAAACCTCGTCGCATTGATGCAGATAATACGGTTTGATTCCGATCGCGGTAAGACCGTAAAAAAGTTCTTTCAGAGTTTCCGCGGAATCGTTGATTCCTTTCAGAAGAACTCCCTGGTTTAAAACGATCGTATTTCCTTCTTGGATCAGAAGTGCGATTCTTTCCCGAACCAGAGGGGTGATTTCTTTCGGATGATTGAAATGAGTGACCAGATAAATCGGAAAGTGTTTTTTCAAAACGGCGCATAACGAAGAATCGATCCGCATCGGAAGCGTTACCGGATAACGCGAGTGAATTCTTACTTGGTTGATATGAGGAATGGATTTGAGTTCGCCTAAAAGATAATCCAACTTGTCGTCCGAAAGATTGAGAGGATCTCCACCGGAAAGAATCACTTCCTTGATTTCTTTGTGTTCTCGAAAATACGCGAGCGCCTGATCCCATTCTTCCTTGCCCGGAGTATCAAAGGATTTGCTTACCTTTCGTTTGCGCGTGCAGAATCTGCAATAAACTGCACATACATGAGACAAATACCAAAGTGCGCGATCCGGATAACGATGAGTCACACCTTTGACGGGCATATGAGATTCTTCCGCGAGAGGATCCCGTCTTTCAAAACCGTTCCGAGTCAATTCTTCCCGATGAGGAACGATCTGAAGACGGATCGGACAATTCGGATCGTTTCGATCCGCAAGATTTAAGTAATAAGGCGTTGCGGAGAATTCAAAAAATTCGGAACAAGCGTCGAAGGAAAGTTTTTCCTTTTCGATCAGTTCGAGATGTTCGGACAATCGTTCCTGTGTTTTGATTCTGTTTTGAATCTGCCATTTCCAATTCAACCATTGTTCCGAAGATTCTAAATCGGTTAAAGAGGATCGGGCGGAAATAGGAGTGGAAGAAAATTGGGACAGTGGATCGACTCCGGAGCTTGGCTCTTCTGAAATCCTCCGACCGGCGTCGGTAGCGTCAACTAAGAAGTGGGATTCTTTCCTTCTAAAAAAAACCGGAAGTAGGACTTTCGAAACCTCTTCCGGCAATCGTTTTATATTGCATCTCCATCGGGAGATTCTCACTTTTTTAGGAGATTCAGGACAAGAATGAGAATGATTCCAAGCTGGAGATTCTGTGTTCGTCCAAGGATGAAGATTCTTTTTGCCCAAAGAACCGACGCCTCGAAACGGGGAGACTTACTCCCTCGTACAGAATTGAATGTGTCCTTAAACAGCCGTCGGAGGAGGTAGAGCGAGATAACGAAAGGAAAGTGAAACTCTACCGGAAATGATTTCGATTTTTGGTACGGAGCGAGAGGGTAAGAATTTACCGGAGAATGAATCGATTCTTAAAAAATCGACAAGGCCTTTGTCGTCGTCTCCGAATGAAATTCCTTTGTTGAAAGGATTGGAAACTTGACTGATGGTTCTGGATTGGGCTTTGACCCGAACGACGGGTTTGTAGGAATCGAGTTTGCTTTCGGCAAAACCGTCCGCGAGAAAACAACCCGCTACGAGTAACGCTACGATTCCAAGTATAGCACGGCCCATGGAATTATTAGATCCCGAGAATGGCGAAAATCAATCGTTTTCCGCGAAAAAATTCTCGGGACCTTGGCGTTTTTATCCTATTTTTTAACCTCAACTTCCAGGGTAGGAAGGGTTCCTCTTAAATAGCCGCTTTTGAGAATCGTCTTTTGTCCGTCTTCACTCGTAACATAGGTGATGAAATCGTCGATTTTTTGTCCGTGATCGGAAAGATAGAATAGATACAAACCTCGGGAGAGTTCGTATTTTCTATTGTAAACGTTTTCGATGCTCGGAATCACGAATGGTTCTTTTCCAGTAAGAGAATATTCCAGCGCGCGGACTCTTCCTTTGTTTTCAAAAAGGGCGCTTCCCATTCCCATAAAACCGATCGTATTCGGATTTTTGTCGATCGCCGCGGCCATCGAATCGTTATCTCCGACAACCTTTGCGGTTTTGGAATATTCTAAATTCTTTCTTGTTTCGTAATTCTTTGCGCCTAAGTCCTTTTGTTTGAGGACGTGAGTTTCGAAATACGCCGCGGTTCCCGACTTATCGTTTCGGATCACCACGTCGATCTTTCCGGGTTTTCCACCGGCCTTGGACCAATCGGTAATTTCTCCCGCGAAAATTTTGGAAGCGGTTTCCAAGCTGATCTTACGAACCGGGTTGGATGGATGAACGATGATTGCGATTCCGTCATAAGCGACGGCTAAGGATTCGAACTTTCCTTTGGAGTCGAATTCCTTGAGTTCCGTTTCGGTCAACGGTCTGCTGGCCGCCGCGATGTCCGTCTTGCCTTGAAATAATTTTT
Organism: Leptospira barantonii; assembly: GCF_002811925.1. NCBI lineage: Bacteria > Pseudomonadati > Spirochaetota > Leptospiria > Leptospirales > Leptospiraceae > Leptospira > Leptospira barantonii. The sequence continues at coordinate 19,802 of NZ_NPDS01000012.1, read as the reverse complement.
CGATTCCTTCTATGGAACCTCCGCCGTTGACTACGACTTTAATTCCGGAATGTGATCTCGAATATTCCAGGCCGATCATTTGAAGCATCACGTGCATCGTCTCCGAACCGGTGACGGTGATCGTTTCTTTGGGCTTACAATTTGCCGTAAGAGTAACCGCGGCGATCATCGCGGTAAGAATGATAAACTTGAATTTCATACGTTTGCTTTGCGTTCCTATGGAGTTGCCCGGGATGCTCCGCTCCGCATGAAAAAAGTCTATTACAATTCGAACTTGAATTATTACAAATTCATACACTGCAATAGGTTTGCGAGAATCGCCCGATTCTAAGGTTTTACGCAAGGGAATCGTCCGGTTCTTTTTCTTGACAGGGGGCCCGTTTCAAAAGAAATAGAAGGAGGCAAACTATTCTTAGGAAAATCCATGACTCTTGGTATCACAGAAGTAAAAAAAGGTATGGTTCTCAAAGTGGAAGGCGATCTTTACTCGGTCGTCAAAACTGAATTCGTAAACCCTGGAAAGGGTTCCGCATTTATCAGAACGAAACTGAAGAACCTCACCCGAAACAGTTCCATCGAACGCACTTTCAAAGCGGCGGAAAAATTAGAGAGCGTCGAGTTAGAAAAAAGAAATATGACCATCTGCTACACGGAAGGCGACGATATCATCTTCATGGATTCCAACGACTTCGAACAAATGCCGGTGTCTAAAGAATATGTGGAAGACATTCTTCCTTTCTTAAAGGAAGAAACTCCGATGGAAGTTACGTTCTATGAAGGCAAACCGATCGGAGTGATTCCTCCGAACTTTTCGGTGTTGCAAGTGACTTACGCTGAGGAAGGTCTTAAAGGCGACACTTCCGGTACGGCTCAAAAAAGAATCACCGTAGAAACCGGCGGAGAAATCAACGTTCCGATATTCGTAAAGCAGGGTGACGTAATCAAAATAGACCTGCGAGATCTCACTTACGTAGAAAGGGTCAACAAATAACAATCTGCGGAGTTTATCTATGGCAACGATAGTAAGACAAAACGGTCTGGCGCCGATCCAGGAAACGAACGAAGTAAAATCCTTTCTCAAAGAAAGAGGAATCGACTACGACCACTGGGCGGTTCCGTCTAACGCGACAAATCTTACCGACAAGGAAGTTTTAGTCGATACGGAAAAAGAAGAACTCTTAAAAAAACTGGACGATCGTTTTGAAACCCTCAAATCGAAAGAAGGTTACCAATCCAGAGACTTGATCGTATTACATCCTAACGTTTCCGGTTTGAACGATATGCTCGCTAAGTTCGACAGAGTTCATTATCATACCGACGAAGAAGTACGATACATCGTAGACGGTTCGGGTGTTTTCGGTTTCGCGCTGAAAGGGGAGAAGTTTCTGGTTCACGTCGTGAAGGACGATTTTATCTCCGTTCCGAGAAACACGAATCACTGGTTTTATCTGGACGATAAAAAAAGAATCAAAGCGGTTCGTTACTTCCAGGATATGAGCGGCTGGGTTCCGAACTACGTGGAAGAAACCAACTCTCTGGACTGATATGTCCGTCAAAAAACAATTGGAAAGGCTCTCGGAACTGGGAGCCGTCTATCACAAAAACGGATGGATGCCCGGAACGGCCGGGAATCTTTCCGTTCGAATTCCGGCAGAATCCGGATTCTGGGTCAGCGGAAGCGGCCTGGATAAGAATCTATTAAACAAGCGTAATTTTCTATATGTGGATTTGGAATCGGGCAAACCCGTGGATTCCAAAAATTCAAAATCTACGAAAGGTTTACGGCCGAGCGCCGAAACCTCGATTCACCGGGCCGTATATCGTGCGTTAGGCGGAGTCGGTTGTGGTCTTCACGTTCACACCTTGGAATCCAATCTGATCCGCGTGAACACATCCAAAAACGAGCCGGTGGCGCTTTTGGAACTTCCTTCGATCGAAATCCTGAAAGCCTACGGAATCTGGGAGGAAAACCCAAAGGTTTACGTTCCCGTAATATACAATTTTCCGAATGTACAGGACATATCCGATTGTCTGGAGAAATATTTGAAGGAATACAAACCTTCCGTGCCTTTTTGTATCATAGAAAAACACGGGATCACCGTCTGGGGAAAGGATACGGTTCAGGCGAACCGCAATCTGGAAGCCACGGATTTTATACTCAAATATATGATCTCTTGGAAGAATCTTTCCTATCCCGGAGAAACCAGAAACCTACCCACGGACCAAACGGAAATCGATCGTCAGGAAGTTTTTTCCACCGAGTTTCCGGTTTATCCCGCCACTTTTTCCTAAGGGTAGAATCCTTTGACTTCCGAAAAAGAAAATCAACGAATTCTCGTCGCCGGGGCCGGTTCGGGGATCGGAAAATCCGTATTAGAAAACTTGAATGTTCTTGGGAAATCCGCGATCGGGATATCGAGAACCGGAATTCCCTGGGAACTCGGTTCCGTGTTCGAGCCGGGGAAGAATTTTCAGTGTAATCTTTCCAGACAATCCGAGGTTCTCGAGTTCGTAAAAGCCTTGAAGCCGCAGACTTCCTCTCTTGCCGGCGTTTATTTTACGTTCGGGAGCGGGCTTTTTAAACCCGTGGAACAAATCGCATTAGAAGAATGGAATGCACATTTCGTTCTCAATCTGAATTCCCTTTTTCTGCTCACGAAGGAGATTCTTCCTCTTTTGAAAGCGGGCTCTTTTTTGTGTTATCTTTCTTCTACCGCGGGTTATCAGGGATTTCCAGATTCTACCGCGTATTGCGCGAGTCGTCACGCGATTGCCGGTTTTGCAAAGGCTCTTCGAGAGGAATTGAAATCGAAAGGAATTCGAGTCATCACCGTTTATCCCGGCGCCGTTTATACGGATATTTGGAAGGGAAGGGAAGGTTTCGAACAAGACGATATGATCCCCGTCGACGATTTCGGGAAATGGTTGGCCACACTTTCCACTCTTCCCGATGCGGTTTATCCGGACGAAATCCGTCTTTTGCCGCGTAAGGGAATATTATAATATTCAGTTTTTCTGATGTTTCAATGGAAGTTTCACCGTGAACACGGTTTTTCCAGGTTTGGAATCGTAGCTGATGATTCCGTTGTGTTTTTCGACGATTTTAAGACAGATGTCGAGACCGAGACCGCTTCCTTCTCCGGGAGGTTTGGTCGTAAAAAACGGATCGAAGATTTTTTCCCGAAGCGAATCCGGAATTCCCGGACCGGAATCCTCCACCTTCACCACCGCATAACCGTTTTCGCGATTTCCGCTGATGTTCAGCTTGCCCGAATAATTCATGGCCTGCACTGCGTTCATGATCAGGTTCGTCCAAAGATGCAAAAGATCGTCTCTGTAAATCGGAATCGCGGGAATCTCCTCGAACTCCACGGATAAATCCACTCCGTGACGGAAAAGATTCTGATACAACGCGAGGACGATCTCGACGTTCTCTTTTAAATTAGAATCTTCTAATACGCTATGGCTTTCAAAGTGTGCGAGACTTTTGAGTGAGTGCGTAAAGAATTTTGGAGGATCTTTCCACGGCGGTTTGTATCGTTTGAGAATTTCTTTCCGGGCCCAAAAGGTCGGTGATCAATTCCAAGATCGGAACCGCTTCCTTGTGTTTGATAAGATCTATGTATTCGTTTTCTCTACCGTAGAGGCCGCATTCCAAAGCGATTTCGCAGAGTTCGTTCGATGGGGAATCGATTCCCAGATTTTCCAGATTGGCGCGGATTTCCTTAACCCTTTTCCTTCTTTCCAAACCCAGAACCAAATCGGAATGATTTCCCGCGACCTCGATCAAATCCGAAATTTGATCCCGGATTTTTTGAGGAAGTTTTTTTAAAAGGCGGAAGTAGTCCTTGGATTTTTCGCGGAAGGATCTCGTATAATGTTGAATGTTTTGGTTCGAGGCTTGAATGGCGCCTAATGGATTGTTGATCTCGTGTGCGATCCCGGAAACGAGTTGCCCGAGATCCGCCAGCTTCGCGGTTTGAACGAGTTGAGCCTGAGTTTTGGTGAGAGTATCGATGATCGCCTCTAATTCCTTTTTTTGATCCTCTATGAGCTGATTCTTTTTTGTGATCTCTTCGTTTGCGGATTTCAGATTGGCGATCTCGTTCTCGGCGTTGTAAACGTCCGTAAGATCCGCGCCTGCGGTGATGATGTAGTTGGTTCTTCCGTTTTTATCCTTGATTTCCCGGTTTTCCCATTGAATCACTTTACGTTCTTTGAATTTACCGATCCATTGCTCCTGCGTTTTCGGAAGGAATTTTCCGCGGATCATCCGAAGATAAACCTTTTTGATGGATTCTTTTTTGTGAGGTTCCACGAAGATGTCCCAGAACGCGTGGCCTTTCACTTCGTCGGAACGGTATCCGAACGCGTTTTCACAGGCCTTGTTAAAACGGAGAATTCTTCCCTCCCGATCCAAGGCGACGAATAGAACTCGAGTGGAATCCAAAATCATATTCAAGAAGTTTTTTTCTTCGATGGCGCGTTCTTCGCCTAACTTGCGTTCCGTGATATTTCTCAACGTAAGAATCCAAAAATCGCTCTGTTCCGATATGGTCGCGAAATTTCTGAGCGTCACCTCGTAGTATCTGAGTTCTCCGTTTATGAAAAGTCTGAGATCGGGCACCGATTCGATCTCTTTGCGTTTGTATTTTTCGATCAGATAATCCAGGTCCGGATAGACTTCCTTGAGGGTTATCCCCACCGTATCGAGTTGTCCCAGAAAAAGCCGGATCGCGGCCTCGTTGTAATCCAGAATAATATTGCTTTTATCTAATATTAGAATTCCATCTTGAATAAGATTGAACACCTTGTCCCGCGCGACCGGGATGAGATCCATCATTCTAAAATAAAAAAGACCGTACGCCCAGATCAGGGAAGTTACACATCCTGTGATCGGAAAAACGTCGAGATGCGGATTGATGAACGGAAAAAGTCCCGCGACCGTCATCAATCCTCCCAAATAGGGGAATAGGATTCCCAAAAGCAAAAGAAACATTTGAGCCTTTTTGAATCCGGTTAAGGTAAGAAATTTCCAAATAAGAATTCCGATTATGATCGTTTGCGAAGAGAGATAGTAGAATACGAACAAGTTCATCCAAGGACCGTAGTCGTAGGTGAGGGCCTTCCAGGGAGTAGTTGTAAGAAATTGAATATTCGTGCGGATCAATTCGGGTTCGTAACCGGACCAGACGATCAGTTCGTTTGCGATCGGGAAAAGGACGAGTAAAATAGCGAGAGGAAGTCTATAAACGACGGTAAGCGAAGTGATTCTCGGGATAAAAAAGGAGATTCCGATCACGATGATATCGTTTCCGATAAACTGAAAGTTGTCCCAGAACAGAATCCATCTTTCGTTTGTGGAAAGAATTTCGAAAAAACTTCCGAATGAATATACGATAAAACCCGAGATGACAAAAAGGAATTCTTTGCTTCCTTGAACTCTGAGGTTTTTGTATGTTATATAAAAATTGATTACGAAAATGGAAAACGAAAATCCCGCATAAAATGCGAAAGGGGACCAGACAAGTTCCATGTTTTCTTGCAGAGGCGGTAGATTCATCGGCCTATTACTAAAGAAATTTAATACGAAGAAAAATTATTACGAACAGTTTGTAGCCTAAGACAAACGGATCGAAGTGAAAAGTAGAAAAATGAATTCGGTTTAAAAATCGGAGTTTTTTATTTTGATTTTGGATTCTTCGGCCCATTGTAAAAAACTTTTTGCAGTGGCGATTCCGAAGTCTAGAGTAACAAGACTCAACATCTTGCTCGTTTTCGGGTTATCCGAATCTTCCACGAGTTTGCGTATGTTCTCGTAAATTTCGGTTAGACGTTTGGCTTCTTCCTTTGTGTCTTGAAGATGTCCGATTAACACGTCCTTATCCACGTGGTTTCCGAAAAAGAGTTTGAGAAGAAGTTCGTTTCGATACGGGGACTTTTCAACGGGCTTTTCCAACCACTCCTTAAGTTCTTTCTTACCCTTAGGTGCGATTTTGTAGATCGTCGACTCGGGTCCGGATCCTTTTTTTTCTTTGGAAGATTTCAGACAACCTTCCTTTTCGAGTTGTTTCAGAATCGGATAAATCTGTCCGAAACTTTCCTGCCAGAAGAATCCGATGGATTGTTCTATCGTTTTTTTGATTTCATAGGCATTTTGGGGGCCTTGTCCCAGAATCCCCAAAAGCGCATAACGTGTTTTATTGATACGGGCCATTTAAGCGGTTCTAAACCTTGAGTTTTCTTTATATTTAGTTTGCTTGATTAACAATTGCTGTTGGGGCTTTTGCTGTGATTTCATGAAACGAGGATGGAAAAAATTCTGTCCTTCAAACTATAAATTGAGAGGTATATCTTTTAGATACTATCTGTTAGATAGAGATCAAGCATTATTTATCGTTTCTGCCGGAATGGTAGAATGTTTGTTTGTGTGTACAATTGAAAGTGAGGAATCCTCAATGCGAGCGAAGCCTCGTATTTGAAGGAGCGACGCGTTCGCCGATAAGAAATAAATTTTTGAATAGAGTTATAGGAAAGGCGGGTGCGAAATATCTAACGTCGGAAAAGGAAAAAAGCCAGGGTTTAAACCCCGACTTCCTCTTCTTCTGTTTCCGATTCTTCTTCGTTCATAAGTTCTTTGAGTTCATTGTATGCTTTTTCTTTTTCCTGAACTCCGGTCTTCTTAATCGCTTTGCGAAGAACGTTTTCCCATTGTTTTGCGGGCAGATTCGCCTGGATGTCTTCTAAAAGTTCCAAAACGGCGATATCATCTCCGGTGTTGAAAATCTCGGTCACATCATAACGGAAGAGCGCCGACAACTCGTCGATGTATTCTCCTACGCTAGTTCCTTTTCCGGAGGCGAGCCTCTTTTCTTGAAGCTGTGTCTTTTTTTCTGCCTTGCGGAGGTCTCTTTCTCTTCTTTCCAGTTCGGTGCGTTTCATAGAAAAACCCTCAAGTATAGCTGATAAGCCAGTTTTTTACGGGGGCTTTCCATGTATAGGAGATTCCCGGGACGCCCCCGAGACCGGTTGCAAAAACGCTTGTTATAAAATCCATTCTCTCTGTACTATAGACGGATAGAACGAACGTTATGGTTTATGAGAAACATAGAAAGAAGAGAAAATAGGAGAAATTAAATGGCACCGAGTGCAGTCGCAGAATCAAAACGCCAAACAAACGGGAATTATGCGGGAAGCGGTTTTCAAGTTGCCCAAAATCCGGCAACTCTGGAGGAAATCGGAAAAGTCCCGAACACGGATCTGGCAAAAATGCCTGAGATTTTCAAAAAAGCCAGAGAGGCTCAAAAAGAATGGTCTCAGCGAAAATTTGCGGATCGTAAAAAACACGTTCTCAAAATGAGAGATTATATCGTGGATCACGCCGAAGAACTCGCGGAGATCGTAAGCAAGGACAACGGTAAATCGAGAATGGACGCGCTTGCAACCGAGGTTCTTCCGGCGGCTTTAGCCGCCGATTGGTATGCAAAGAATGCAAGACATCATCTTCAGCCGAAAAAACTTCCGATGTCCACATTCTTATTTTTTAATAAGAAGAATGAATTGCATCGTGTTCCTCTCGGAGTGGTGGGAATCATCAGCCCTTGGAATTATCCGTTGTCGATTCCTTTCGGTGAGATCGCAATGGGTCTTATGGCGGGGAATGCGATTCTTTTGAAGGTCGCACAAGCTACGATTCTTGTGGGCCAGGCCATCGAAAAGATCGTTGCCGCAGGAGAATTGCCCGAAGGTCTTTTTTATCATATCGTAGGTTCGGGCGGAGCGGTTTCCAAATCCTTCTTCGAAAATAAAGTCGATAAGATCTTTTTTACCGGCTCGGTGGCTACGGGTAAAACCTTGATGGCGGCCGCGGCTTCCACGTTAACTCCTTTGTCCTTAGAACTCGGCGGAAAGGATCCTATGATCGTTTTGGAAGACGCGGATCTGGAACGTGCGGCGAACGGCGCGGCTTGGGCCGGTTATCAAAACGCGGGTCAATCCTGCGGAGGTGTGGAAAGATTGTATGTGCAGGAAAAAGTATATGATAAATTCGTAAACTTACTTGCGGCCAAAACGAAGGCGATCCGTCACGGAGCCGATCAAAACTTCGAAGTGGATATGGGTTCCATGACCACTGAAGAACAACTCAACACGGTGAAACGTCAGGTGGACGGGGCCGTAAAACAGGGCGCGAAGATCATCGCACAATCACAACCTTCCGGAAATACGAAGGGATTCTTTTATCCTGCGACTTTGATGGTCGACGTAAATCATCAGATGGAACTGATGAAAGAGGAGAATTTCGGTCCGGTAATTCCGGTGATGAAGTTTAAAACGATCGAGGAAGCGATCGCGCTTGCGAACGATTCTTCCATGGCCTTGACTTCTTCCGTGTGGACTAAAAATTTAAGTCTCGGTAAGAAAATCGCGCGTAAGTTGGAATCGGGTGCGACCACGATTAACGATCACCTTTATACGCACGGTCAATCCGAAACTCCTTGGGGCGGTTGGAAAGAATCCGGTCTTGGTAGAACCCATTCCGGTTTGGGTTTCGACGAGATGACTCAACCGAAACTCGTGAACTGGGATATCATTCCTTCGAAGAGAAATATTTGGTGGTATCCGTTTAACAAAACTTCGTATGAGGCGATTCTCGCGGCGATGCGGTTTAACTTTACGAAGAATCCGATTTCTTTGATCGTAAACGGAACAAAACTTACGATTTTTATGATCGGTAAGATGTTTACTTCATGGAAGGTTTGAGGTAGAAGAGAGAGTTGACGGAACTCCGGCGGTGAAGTCGGAGTTCCATTCTTAAACGTTGTAACGATTCGAAAGCGCGCGCAACGTATGACGCATTCGGCGAGCCGCCGCAGATACAACGATCCGAATCGATTAAGGAAAAATCTTTCGGAAACCTTCGGGAAGAGTTCCTAACTTGCGATTCGTGTAATCCATAAAAACAACGCCGGTTTTTGCCTCACAAATGATCTTGCCGTTGGCCGGTCCGTCCGCGTGAGTCATTCTATAATAGATATCGCAACCGCGTTGATTGAAATCTCCCGCGGTGATCTCCACCCGAATTTTATCTCGGAAAAAAGCTTCCGCCTTATACACGACCGCGATGTCGGTCATGATGATTCCAAGTCCGTCCACATTGAGTTCGGTGTAATTGTGTTCTAAGAAGAATCTCGCTCTCGCTTCGTGAAGCAAAGAGATTACACGATCGTGCGCGAGATGATCCGCAAAATTTACGTCGTAGATTCGAACGTCCAAATCAACGGACCAAACGAATTTATTAGGGAGTTCGAGTTGAATTCTTGCCATGTTTATTCCTTGCTGTCGTGTCCTTCAGCTTTCGCTTTTTCCATCGCCTTTCGAATGATCTCCGCGGCGTCCTGTTCTCCCTGTACTTCCTCTTCTCTGGAAAGCGGTTTTTGAGAATTCATACTTTCTATGATTTTATAATCCCTGATATAGGAATCCATCTTCGAATATTGAAGATACAAAAGAATCGAAGCGAACACGCCGAGTACGATCGCGGTTCTTTTTACGGGAGCTTGCAGATACGAAGTCAAAGCGATATAAAATAAAAACGGAATGTAAGCGGTGAACGCGACTCCGATTCCGATTCCCACGAAGATATGAATCAATCCGCCGAAACTTTGAAGCAATAACGCGCTCCAAAACATTCCGAGGACCGCGGTGCTCGCCCTAAAATTCTTTTTCCAATTCGTATTCCCTCCGCATGCCCAGGAGAAAAACATATAAAGAAGTCCTAAAGTAGGAAAGACGATAAAACTTGCGAGGAAATAGGCGATAGGCATTTCCAAAAACAGAAAGGACCAGGGAGGATTGGAAAACCCGCTCGGAGTCAATACGGTCATGCTGAGTACCGCGATCACGTATAAAAATCCCATGTAGATCAAACAACGAAGATACATGGGGATCAGGGATTCTTCGGGAGCGTCGGAAAGTTTTTTAAAAAAAGAAACGGGTTGAAGTAAAACGCCTCGAGCTTCTTCGAGAACGTTTGCAAATGAAAAAGAAAACTGAAACATGAAATCTCCGCTTTCGCACAGGTTTTCGCGCAAAAGCGGGATTGCAAGAGGAAAAGAGTATCGCTTCGAATGTTCTTTATTACATCCGTTACGAGATCGTTTTAGCCTTTGGTTCTGCCGTTGTTCGGATGTTCTACCTTGGAAACTCCTTGCATGTATTCTTCCAAGTAGGTGTGTTCCGTATAATCGAGCATCTTCGTAAAATGAACGTGATCTCGTTGGTATCCGAGAATCGTTTCCAAGGTTTTGAAGATGTTGAGTCCTGCGCTGATTTCGATATCGGTTCCTCGGAATTGAAGTGGATGTTCGTAACCCGCCGCGTGAGTGACCGAAAGGACTTCTTTGCGCAATCCCTTGATGTAGTTTGCGTTCCGTTCCGCTTTGAGTTCAATGTCAAGACCCGCTTGGAGCCAACGATTCTGAGTGGCGACCCCGGCCGGACAATGATCGGTATGACAACGTTGCGCCTGGATACAACCGATGGACATCATCGCTTCTCTGGCGACGTTGATCAGATCGCAACCCATTGCAAACGCGACGATCGCGCGATCGGGAAATCCTAGTTTACCGCTTCCGATCCAAGCCATTCTTTCCGAAAGTTTTTCATTTTGAAAGATCTGATAGACTCTCGCAAAACCGACCTTAAACGGAAGTGAAACGTGATCCGCAAAGGCAAGGGGAGCGGCTCCGGTTCCTCCTTCACCGCCGTCGATCGTGATAAAGTCGGGACCCTTGTTGGTTTGTTTCATTCTTTCCGCGAGTTCGTTCCAAAAATGAATTTCACCGATGGCGCTTTTGATTCCGACCGGAAGCCCGCTCGCGGAATGAAGTTTTTCGATAAAGTCTATGAGTTCGCTTACCGTTCCGAATTCGGAATGTGCGTTAGGCGAAACACAGTCCACTCCTGCGGGAACTCCTCGGATCGCGGCGATCTGCGAGGTTACTTTTTTGCCGGGAAGAATTCCTCCCTTACCGGGTTTTGCGCCTTGAGAAAGTTTGATCTCTATCATTCTCACTTGAGGATTTTCGTGGATCTTTTGTTCGAAAAGATTCAGGGAAAAATTTCCTTTCTCATCCCTCGCTCCGAAATACCCGGTTCCGATCTGCCAGACGATGTCTCCGCCTAACTGGTGATAGGGGCTGATTCCGCCTTCGCCCGTGTTTTGATAACAATGAGCCATCATGGCTCCTTTGTTCAAAGCGGAGACCGCGTTTTTGCCGAGCGATCCGTACGACATCGCGGAGATGTTTACGACGGAAGGAGGACGAAACGGTTTTTTGCGGTTGTGAAATTCCCCGATCACTTTCAGACAAGGGATCATGGAAGAATCGTTCTTGAGATGTTTTACTTTCGACTCCGGGAACGGAAACGCGCTGTGTTTGATGATCGGATAACCCGCTTCGTAAAGAAGTTCGGTCGTTCCGAAACCGAAGTTGTTGTTTTGTTTTTTCGCCGTCGCATAAACCCAGGAACGTTCCGCTCGATTGAACGGCATCTCTTCCTTATCGTTCGCAACCCAGTATTGTCTGAGTTCGGGGCCTATCGTTTCGAAAAGATATCGGATTCTTCCCACGAGAGGAAAGTTATGTTTGATTGCGTGTCTTCTTTGAACGATGTCGTGAACGAGCGCGATGAGAGTGTAAGTTCCCAAAGCATAGAAGAGAGAAGACCAAGGATTTTCCAAAATGAACTGCAGGATCGTAGAAAAGTTTGGAATTTGCATCCGGCAATTCTGCACCTTTTGAAAAGGTTTCGCAAGAAATATTTTTACTAAAGGGAGGAATCTTCTTTGTGTTTGTAAACAAATTCTTTCGAGAATTCTCCCCGTTTGTTCATTCTCGCTCCGATAAAATGGGAGCCGTCTTGTAAAACGAAGCTGTTACTCTTCACCCAATCGCCCGTGTTGATGATTCTAAGATGGGGGATACAAAGAAAGTCGTGTGTATGACCCGAGATTAAAACACGATCGCCTTGGTGAGTGATTCTTGAAAGACGTTCGTAATATTTGAGAATTTCCTCGGTTGTAGTCGGGTCCTGTCTGTTTAGATGTTTTTGATAAAACGCTTCCGAAAAACGGAATAGGTTTGGGACCAGAAGAGCGATCGCATGCAGAAAACGTAATAAAAAGATCGAACCGATCCAGGTGAAACGATTGTATTGACCTTGGTGGCCGTGAACCGCGATCAGAGATTCGGTTTCGGTTTTTTCGCAGACGTTCCAGTTTCTTTCCTTCAGATATTTTTCGATCTTGGGTGGAAGATTCATCAGATAGGAAGTCGAATCGTGGTTTCCTACGATATAAATTTTGTCTCCGCCGAGCGCCGATAACAAATCCAATCGATCGAAGAGTTTGTTAAATTTTTTTTTACTTCTGCGGAGTTTGCGCGAGGCGCTGAAGAACCAATTTTCGATGATATCGCCCACGAGATAGATCGTCTGAAAGCGTACGTTTTTCTTTTCGAGATGATCTAAAAACTGAAACAGTTCCTTGTGTTTGTGGGATTTTATTTTTTTATTGAGAAGGTAGTGAACGTCCGAAAGAAAAATTCCTTCATAGACTTTATCCCTTTCAAATTTCATCGGACAGTCGGTTCAAAATCAATCTGACGGATCGAAGTATCTCTGTCAAACGATTCCGACCCGATTCTTTCCTTTGAAAAATAAAATTCGATTACAAGAATTCCGTAAAAACGAGGATCGCGATTTCCTTCGTTCCTAAAAAATCCGTAAACCGTGTTTCTTCTTTAAAGAACCTTAAAACGTTCCAGAGCATCCTTTTCGAGTTTTTCTCTATGATTCGGATGTGCGATTCCGATCAGAGCCTTCGCTCTTTGCCGTAAATTTTTTCCGTATAAATTTGCGACCCCGTATTCGGTTACGACGTAGTGAACGTGCGCACGGGTCGTGACGACGTCGGCCCCGGGTTTGAGAATGGAAACGATTCTAGATTCTCCTTTAGCCGTGGAAGAAGGAAGTGCAATGATGGGTTTACCGCCTTCGGACAAGGAAGAACCGCGTATAAAATCCATCTGACCGCCGACTCCGGAGAACTGTCTCGTGCCGATCGTGTCCGCGCAGACTTGTCCGGTTAAGTCCACTTCCACCGCGGAATTGATCGCTGTGACCTTCGGGTTTTTTCGGATCACGTGCGGGTCGTTGATATAACCGATGTCGAGCATCGCAACTTCCGGATTGTCGTCGATGAAGGCGTAGAGTTTGCGGGTTCCCATCACGAATCCGGAAACGATTTTGCCCGGATGTTTTTTCTTATGAATCCCGGTGATGATTCCTTTTTGAACGAGTTCCATAACCCCGTCCGAAAACATCTCCGTATGAATTCCCAAATCCTTATGAGACGTTAGACACGTTAGGACCGCATTGGGGATCGCGCCGATTCCCATCTGAAGTGTCGCGCCGTCTTCAACGAGAGAAGCGACGTTCTTTCCGATCGCGAGTTCGACTTCGGAAGGTTCTTCGGAAACGTGTTCGTGCAAGGGAAGATTTCCTTCCACAAAAGAACGGATTTGGTTTATGTGAATGATTCCGTCTCCGTGAGTACGTGGCATGTTTTCGTTGACTTGCGCGACGACAACCTTTGCGGTTTCGACGGCGGCCTTGCTGATATCGACGGAAACTCCGAGAGAACAAAATCCGTGTTTATCGGGGGGAGAAACTTGGATGAGCGCCACGTCCAAGGGAAGAATTCCGTTTCTAAACAAGGACGGACATTCGCTTAAGAAAATCGGAATATAATCTCCTCTTCCTTCTTCCACGGCCTTGCGAGTGTTTGCGGCGACAAAAAGTGCGTTCGTAAAAAATTTTCCTTCCATACCGGGTTCCGCATAAGGAGCCTTTCCTTCGGTATGAAGGTGAATCATTTCCACGTTAGTCAGCTCGTTAGCGCGCGCGGTTAACGCTTCGATCAAAAGCGAAGGAGCGGCCGCGACGCTGTGAACGAAAACCCTTTGACCCGCTTTGACTGACGAAAGAGCCGAATTTGCGGAAATAAATTTATCTTTCATGAGAATTCAGAACCTTTTTCCGCATGATTCTGGAAAAGAAATAAAGTCGTTCAATCCATTTTTAGCGTTTTTATATCTACAGGGAATTGACATTTCGCAAGCTATCCAATATGTCCTCTCATTCTCCCCGTAACATTTACGTAAAATCCGAACCGATGCTGATCTTCGCGCTCGCGTCCGTTCAGTTCACACATATTCTCGACTTCGTAATCATGATGCCTCTTGGAAGTTATTTTCAAGAAGCGTTTCATATCAATCCGAGAGAATTCTCCTTTCTAATTTCCGCATATACATACAGCGCGTTCGTTGCGGGAATCATCGGCGCACTTTTTATCGATCGATTCAATCGAAAGTCGGCGGCGATCTTTTTATATGCCGGTTTTATCATAGGAACCGCGTTTTGTGCCGTCGCGAATTCGTATTATCTTCTTTTAGCCGCGAGAATTCTTTCCGGAGCCTTCGGAGGAATTTTAAGTTCCATCATCTTCGCGATCGTAGGAGACGTGATCGCGATGGAAAGAAGAGGGCGCGCGACCGGTGCGATCATGGGAGCTTTTTCCGTCGCTTCGGTAATCGGAATTCCGGTGGGTTTGAAGATCGCGGAATATTACGGATGGAACATGTCCTTTGCCGGAATCGTTTTGTTGAGTCTTCCGATTTTGGTTTTGATGTATTATCATTTACCGAGCATTCCTCCGTTTCAATCGGCAGGGGAGAATCCGCTTCAGAACTTCATTCGAATCCTAACATATAAAAGATACATGGCCTCTTATATGCTGATCATGTTTGTGATTCTCGGTGGGTTTACCGTCATTCCGTTTATCGCGCCTTATATGGAAAGAAACGTAGGAATTCCAAAGGAGAACATTCCTTGGATCTATTTCTTCGGCGGCCTTGTGACTTTCTTTTCTTCCCGTGTGATCGGAATCATTTCGGACAAGATCGGCAAGCACAAGGTATTCTATATTCTGGTTCCGTTATCCTTTATTCCGATTTGGATCATGACCAATCTTGGACAAACCTCTCTTGTTAATGTTTTGATTCTTACCACGGTCTTTATGGTAATCGTTTCGGGAAGATGGATTCCCGCCTTGGCATTGATCACATCTACGACCGAACCTCGGGATCGCGGAAGATTTATGACTGTGATCTCTGCCTTGCAGAATCTTGCATCCGGCTTGGGCGCGACGATCGGCGGAAGTATTCTTGTGGCGACGACTCCGACTTCTCCGTATCAAAACTACGACGTGGCGGGTTATCTCGCGATAGGGTTTAACGTGATCGCGATTATCTTGATTTCTAGAGTGAAGGCCGTTTCTTAAAGAACGATTGTGTTTCAACAGTTGACCGCGCGCACTTCGTGCGCGCGGGGATTCTCCTTACGCAGATCCAATTTCCATCTTTGGAAAGAAAATTCTAAAAAAAATCGCTCTCTTCTTGACATTTTAATGAGACAGAATATTCTGCGGCCACACGAAAAGGAGGTGGTCTAGTGAATGATAGTTGTTGTAAACAATTGACCTGTGAGGTGGCTGAGCAATAGCCCGGGTTTCACTTGCAATACAGCCGTAGTCGGGGCATTGCAATACAATCAGACCACTGACCTTTCTGAGTTTCGAGAACTGGTCATTCTCGAGCTTCCGATCTCGACAGATGGATGTCGACGAAACGTCGCAGTCGCTCAGAAGGTTTCCCTCTTTCTGAAATTCTTTCCACTTGAACTTCCTTCGAACAAACCGAAAATTCTTCTCTTTTTTCCAACCCCTTGAGATTCAGGTAGAATGAAACGTGCCCTTATCCTATCCGGAGGCGGAGCCCGAGGCGCTTACCAAGCGGGTGTTCTTCGTTATTTGGAGGAGATCCAATTTAAGCCGGACATTATCTGCGGTACTTCCGTAGGGGCGATCACCGCGACCGCGATGGGTTGTGGAATGAACGCCGCCGAAATCACGAAGTTGTGGAAGTCCATCGAAGCGAAGAAGGTGATGCGTTATTCGATCTGGAACGATCTGGTCGATATCTTCGTAAAAAGTTATTCGCCGTTAACCGATACGACCCCGCTTAAGAATCTGCTTTATTCCCATCTTGACTTCCGCAATTTAAGGAAGAATCCGGTCGAGGTGATCATCACCGCGGTCAACATTCTCACCGCAGAGCTCGTCTTTTTTAGAAACAAGGAAATCGACATAGAACACGTGATGGCGTCCTCCGCGATTCCCATGTTTTTCCCTTGGCAGTACGTGGATGGAAAACCGCATTGGGACGGCGGAGTGATGGCGAACACTCCGATTCTTCCCGCGGTGGAACGAGGAGCGACCGACATCGTAGTTGTTCTTTTGTCGCCGGTCGGTGGAATCGATATGGGTTTGCCGAAGACGAGAAGAGAAGGTTTGGAAAGGGTATTCGAACTTTCTTTGATCGGTTCGTTTCAAACCGTGATGTCCAATTTGAACTTCGAGAAAAAAATGAAGAAAGGAAAAAAATCAAAACTTTCTTCCCTCTTATCGATTCCAAGCGCGGATCGCCCCGAGTTGAAGATCCGTACGATCGGTCCAAGGACCTCTCTCGGTTTTGGAAGTATTCTGAACTTTTCGCAAGTTCAGGCTGACTATCTGATCACCCGAGGATACGAGGACGCAAGAATTCAGTTCGGAGAATATTAGAATATTATGGAAGAATTATTCGTTAAAAACGGACATTTCGCGGGCAAGGACGGAACGATCTATCAGCTTCGCGGAGTCAATCTTTCCGGTTCGGCAAAAATGCCTTCTAAACCGGACGGAACCACACACTTCGATCAGACCTTAACTTTTTTTAATCATAGAAACGTTTCGTTCGTCGGACGTCCTTTGGAAGAGGATCAGGCCGCTGAACATTTCGATCGTCTTCGCAAATGGGGATTCAACTTCTTGCGGTTTCTCATAACGTGGGAAGCGATCGAACACAAGGGTCCCGGTAAATACGACAACGAATACATAGACTACGTGGAAAGAATGGTCGCGCTCGCCGCACAGAAAGGTCTTTATCTTTTTATCGATCCGCATCAGGACGTTTGGTCCCGTTTCACCGGAGGAGACGGAGCTCCCGGTTGGACCTTGGACGAACTCGGAATGGACATTTCTAAGATTCGCGATTCCGAAACCGCGATCGTTCATCACTTTCAAGGAAGAAATTACCGAAGAATGTCCTGGCCTTTGAATTATCAGAAGTACGCGTGCTCCACGATGTTCTCATTGTTTTTCGGCGGAAAAGAATTCGCGCCCGATGCAAGGATCGGAGGAAAGAACGTTCAGGATTTTTTACAGGATCATTATATCGATTCCGTTCTCAAGATCGTTCGCAAACTTAAGAAATATAAAAACGTGATCGGCTTCGACACGTTAAACGAACCTTC
This sequence comes from Leptospira barantonii, assembly GCF_002811925.1. NCBI lineage: Bacteria > Pseudomonadati > Spirochaetota > Leptospiria > Leptospirales > Leptospiraceae > Leptospira > Leptospira barantonii. The sequence goes on along the minus strand of NZ_NPDS01000012.1, from coordinate 2,327 downwards.
TCCAGGATGGATCGGTAAAAAGAATCTGGGAGAATTCGACGGGTTCGGTTTTGGCAAGGTGGTCAAAACTTCTCCGTTTAAGGAAATGTATCTTTCCGAAGGGCGTGCGGTTTCGGCGGAACAAGCGTATATGCTCGGGTTTTGGAGTTTGCCTTGGGGAAAAGTCCGTTTGAATCCGAACGGAGTTCCTCTTTGGAAACGAGGACAACAGTGTATCTGGAGAACGCACGGGGTATGGGACTACGATCCGAACGGCGCTCCGATGATGTTGAAGCCGGAATATTTCTATAAGAAGAACGGAAGAAAATACGATTTTTATTCCGACTTCATGCACCCATTTATCAAAAAGTTCAAGGAACGAGTGCAGAAGGTGGAAAGTCGTTTTCATATTTTTATAGAAAGCGATCCGGCGCGTCTCGAACTCGAATGGAAAGAATCTCCCAAAAAGAATCATGGTTCCGTCGTCAACGCGACACATTGGTATGATATATCGGTACTGATGTTGAAACGATATTATCCCTGGTTCGGGGTTCATATCTTTAAACAAAAACCTGTATTCGGAAAAGAGAATATAGACAAGGCGTACGAAGATACGATTCGAATGATCCGAGAAATGTCCGAAAAGAATATGGGCAACTGTCCGACCGTCATCGGAGAAACCGGAATTCCGATGGACCTGAATCAAAGAGCCGCGTATCTCAAAAAAGATTACGGAGTTTTGGAAAAAGCGCTCGATCGTGTGATGAAAGCCATCGAAAAAAATTTCGTAAATCTTGCGTTGTGGAATTATACTCCCGATCATACTCACAGTCTCGGCGATCGATGGAACGAGGAAGATCTATCGATCTATTCCATGGACACCCCGACCTCGTACGACGAAGACGGTGGAAGAGCGGTGCGCGCATTCAGTCGTCCGTATCCGATTCGAACCAAGGGTTTGCCGGTCGCTTTGAACTTTGATATGGAACGATCCTTGTTCAAATATTCGTTTCGACAAGAAGGGGATTTGTTTCCCGAAACGGAAATTTTTATACCGGAAATCCATTATAAAAACGGATTCGAAGTTTTAGTGAATGCCGGTACGTATCAATATGATTCTCGCGCCAAAATATTAAAATTTAAGGGAGAAAAAGGAATTCTTCATTATGGAATAACTATTCTCCCGTCCAAAAAATCACTTTTCAGGGAACAAGATCGGGTTAAAGTGGTTCCCAATACTCAAAAGAGGAAGATTAGATGAAAAAAGTTCTTATGATTTCCCTAAGCGCTCTTGCAGTTCTTTCATTGACTGTAATGTGCGGCGGACCGAAACATTCTGCGGAAGAATGCGCTCCTATCGTAGAAGAAATGTTAACCAATCTTACCGCTGGACAAAAAGCGGACGACACTGCAAACATCGCGACTATGAAAGCGACATTAGTTCCAGTTTTACAAAAAGAATGTATGTCCGGAAAATTCGATCTTACTTGTCTTAAATCTGCAAAAAGCATTCCTGCAATCCAGGCTTGTAAGAAATAAGATTTCTCCTATTCGCACCTCGTTGATCTTTCGATGACGAGGTGTTGAATTCTTTCCCACCTTTTTTCCGCTTCCGCCACTTTTCCGTTCTTATCTATCCTATCGCTCGTTCTGGCATTGTTTGCAATCATTCTAATTTAGTTTTTTGGAACTTGAACAAATCTCATTCTTCCATTAAGAAGAATCCTTCTTCTTCCGAATAACAGCCATGTTCTCGGTAAGGTCCCGAAGGATAAAAATGAATTCTTTGCGCGTATCTTCTTCCGATTCTCATACAACTCAAACAGATATCCCAACGAATGGCCCAGTCGCATTCTTCCTTTCGATAAGAAGGGAATACGCGTAGTAACGGTTTGGTTTCCGCTTTTTCGGTTTCGGAGCTTTGTAGAAAGAAGTTGGTTCCCAGCGGTAGGATCAAAACGGGCACGAGTAGAATTTTTATCAGCGTTCTTTGATAAGTTTTCATTGGTGTCGGCGAACTTGATTTTGATTCGGCTGTTGTCGGCATTGAATGTTTTGGGTGTCCTGGATGTCGCGCTCTTGAGTCTGGGAACAATAATTTAGTTTCGGGCTTTATCTTGTCTTATTCTTACTATCGAAACGCTTGCTCGAACCGAGAAGAATAAAATTTGAATTTATCTTTGCTTTCGAGTCGCGTGAGCAATATCCGTGCGGCATCGCTTGCTCACAATCTGTCACGGCCGTAGTCCATTGCAAGCGCGAGCTCGTGGGTGCCGAGGTGACGTCACTCGGAACCGTATGGGTTGAAGTTTTAGAAAAAACGGAGGAGCGTCACGCATGGGAGCAAT
>NZ_NPDS01000011.1 GCF_002811925.1 Leptospira barantonii | reverse complement strand
CAAAACGAAAGGTCAAGAGTCAAATCTTGGCCTTTTTTATTTGGGAAAGAATGGAATCGCAAAACTCTATCTTTTTAAGACGGGCTTTGGTCGGAACTACATCCACTTGTTAGAGATACAAATTTTCTAAATAAAAAACCAATTTCGTAAAATTCTCTCCTAAAACCAAACGGCAAAAACGATTTCAATAACCGTAGAAGGTATGGAAAACGTAAGAAATCTATATTCTTCACAGCATACTCGTCGTTTGGCGAAGAGTGAAGCGAGAAATTCACTTTCTTTTTCTAAAAGTAAACCCGGTCCTCAATGGAAAAGGCTCGCACCTTCCGATTTGTGGGTTCCAAAAAATCGAATTCAAAGTGTAGAGCGAAGGATTGCTAAATTCGGATCTTTAAAGAAGGCGTTGCATTTTCTATTAAAAGAAAATCGAAATCGAATGCATTCGTTATTCAAACATTCTCAGGGTGAAAAAACTATCTATCAAAGCACGAATCTCGAGTTGATACGTTTTTCTTTTCGACCTGATTCCGCAGATTGGGCCGAACTTAGAATCACAGCGCGTTATTACGGTGTTTCTATCTGCAACTTTTTTGTATTGTTGCTTACTTTGGATGAAAAGAAGAAGAAAAATCCAATTTCAGGATTTCAGAGCGCATTGAGAAATAGGGAAAGCCGAGCATTCGAAATTTTGTTGGTTCAGCAAATTTCTTCTTCAAGAGATTTACTCTCATTTTTGTTCCTCGTTGGTAAGAATACTTTTCAAATGATCGAAAGAGAGTCATCTGCATAAAATGACAAAGTTAGGAATTTCAGTGAATTTTCTTGTGGTCCGGACTTCCGACCCAAAAAGTTTTCAAAATCGCGCTGAGAAGATTGCTTTTTAGAAAAAACACTCCGAAATTCCCAAAAAAATCAGAATATTATAATATTCATAAGTAAAAAATAAAATCATATTCAAAAATTGAAAAAAACGCAAAATTTTTTTCAAAATTCGGTTCCGGGAGAACGATCATTGGAACCGAGATGGGTATGAACATCAAAAATTTAAAAAAACCCGTCAGGCATCTACGCCTGTTAAAGCCAAATCGTTCCGGAAGGAATCAAAGCAAACAAAAAAATCTTATGGCCCTGGATTCACAGAGAAACCTAAAAAAACTGGGTTCTCCGTCGGATCTAAATGTTCCAAAAGAATTAGTCCCTTATCTGGACAGAAGAATTCGAAGCGCGGGATCCATGAGATTGCTTTTGAACCAATGTATCTGTAATAGATCGGTTTTATTTCTGATCCAAAAGCAGAATGCAGGAGAAAAAATCTCCTATCAAAAACAAAAACTCGAACTACAACGTTATCCTTTTCGTCCGTTTGAAGACGACTGGGTTGAACTCAGAAGACTCGCGTTTCTTCACGGAGTTTCCATGTGTCGGATGTTCGTTAGATTGCTCGAAACGGATCTTTATCCGGAATCTAAATTTGCGGAAAATCTGGTTTTGGAAAAACTTCCGCCGGAGGTTGTCACGGAACCGAAATTATTCGAACAGACGGGAACCTAAGTTATAGCTTAGGTTCTTTAGGATCCATTTTCCGAAAGAATGAAATATTCTCAGATTATGAAAATACAATATTTGCGGGAACGTTCGATTCTCGGCAAGGGATCTAATTTTTAAAATTAGTCAAATATTTCTTGAAAATGAAGATTCTACCCTTACAGTGTTCGAATCTTAGAATTTAAGAAAATTTTGGAGTGTATAATGTTTAGAAATTTAAAAAGAATCAGCGTTTTAATTTTCTCCATAGGTTCCTTGTTTTTTTCCTCTTCCGTTTTTGCTTTAGGAACTTATTCGGAAGGTTGGGCCGTTGTTAAACTCGTTCAGTTTGAAAGTCGCGGGCTTATTTTCGATTCATACGAAGGCCTTATAGAATTTACTACATACGATAAATCCGAAAAATGCGATGCATCGAAAGACGAATGCTTTACTCCTCTCCGGGAAAAAGTTGAGTTTTCTGTTCGTCCCGAGAATGGAGAAGTCGTTAACTTTTTAAGCAACAATCTTAACCAAGAAATTTTAGTTCAATATCGGGTTCATAGAATTGAACCGATCGCGCTTTCTACCGATTTAGAGGTAATTACAGCGCAGAGACAGGTTTCGATTATTCCTAAAGACGCGGTGGATAAAATCATCGTGGATAAATCAGGATCCAAAAGAAATTTTTCCGTTTCGGGAAGAATTCTTACGTTAGAATATCAAGGAACCGCAATCGGAACCTATGAAGGTTTGTATTTAGATGAGGTTCGCGGTAAGGTTCACCCTTTTTCTGTGACCAAAGAAGAAGTTGCTAACTTTGCTTGGAATACGATGAAATTCAGTACGAAATATTTTATCGGAATCTCCGTTGCCTTTGCGACCGGTTGGAGAAAGTCTGATTACGATGTTTTCGAAATCAATTATAAGTCTCCGGCAGGTGGGGTTTATTCTTCTCCAGATACGAAGAAGTAAGGTTTTGATTTAAGTTTTTTCGAAGGGGACGGTTTACCGACCTCTTCGAAAAAATATAGATGTCGTTTAAAGCTTAGAAGGACGAGAGCAGTTCGTTTTAACCTTTTTCATCATCACGGGTCTTTTCCAAATCGATAAGGTCGGTTAACCACTCGGAAAAATTTCCAGCTCTATCTTTGATTCTCGCCTGCAATAAAAGTCGTTTCTTAAACTTTCCGAAGGATTTCGGAATCTTAACCAAAATCATTTTGCGATCAGATTCAAATTCATAAGGAAATAGCTCGCCATCCAAAAGAATCTCAGCACCACCAGCGTAGCCGGACCCGATATCGGATACGGAATACATTCTTTCTATAACGGAAGATGGTCGGACCTCCGGCGTAAAGCGATGACGGGAAATCAAAAAGGGATGGTCGATTCTTGGTTTAGAACGGTCTTCCAAAACTGCTATGATTCCGATCTTATTTAGAACTGCGCTGACTCCTCCTCCTTCCAAAGAAGTTTTTAGGATCACCCAGCGCTTGGTTCCCTCTTCGAGCAAATAGAGATTTTCCCCTTTTCCAAACCTTTTGTTTTTCCAAAGAAGTTTTGCCTCACCCGACCAACTGATTCCGGTAGATTCGACCTCAAAGAATTCGCTCTTTAAAATTAAACCTTCCGGCAAAGTGTTTTCGGGTGGAGTTCCGACCTTCTCGAAAAGAATATTTCCTCTACCAAAAGTATTTCCCTTGGGAGTTTTTAACAAAAAGCGTCCGTCTTTCGAAGAATATTCCGTTGCGACCGCTTTTTCGGAAAATCCTTTGGATCCCGAATTCAAAATTTTAATCTTCAAAGAAGAATGATTTTCTTCTTTGTCCCCGGCGATTATCTCAAGAGGGATCTCCTGGTTTTCAGGAAATTCCCTAAGGTCGATACTGGATTTTAAGGATGGGAATAAGTTATAAACATAAACGGGTGGATTGAGAGAAGACCGATTGGAATCGTAAATCGATTGATGATCTCTTGCTTCCGCGTAGCTCATCTTTTCGAACTTTCTTTCGTAAAGAATTCTTCCTTCGGATAAAAGTCTTGCGAAATAAAGATTGTTCTTGTTCCGAGAATTCATTCGATCGAATGCTCCCAGTTTGATTCTCACTTCTCCACCGACCTTAAGAGGTTCGGGATCGTTCAACTCGTAAATTCCATTCTCCTTTTTCTTTAGGGGAATGCGAAACTTTTGGCCGTCGGAAGAATCGACATAAAGAACTAACAATTCGGGCGGAGTTCCGTCCCGATCGCTCATCTTTAAATAGGCAAGTGGGTTGAAAGTGTCTCCATTTCCATGAAGTTCAAAATGTAAATGAGGAACGCCAGTTCCTGATTCTCCAATTCTTGCGATCGCTTGTCCTTGTTTTACGAAAAACTTGTGATCTAAAAATTTTACGGCGAAGATTCCGTCGTTGAGAAGGTGTAGGGCTTGTCTGAGATTCTCGAGTTCTTTTTTTGCGCCTTCTAAATTGAAAAGATGTGCGAACTTTGCTCTCAGTCCGGACGACGAACGAACCATCAAATTGAGTCCGTAACCGGTCGGAGATTCCGAGACGGATTCAACGACGCCGTCAAAAGGAGCGATGGCCGGAAGACCGTTCAGATGAAACGTCTTAAAGTCCGCGCCCATGTGAAGGTGGTGCGTTCTATATTCGGCGAAAGAACCAGAGATCGGAGTTTGAAACTCCATCGGAAACCGAAGCTTTCCCTGCAACTCGGGGAATAATAGTAATTCTGGTCGGTCCTCCGCCCCCAATCCCTGAAAAGTCAAGATTAACACAAGAACGTAAGTCGAAAGCGCGGAGAATCTTTTCATCTTCCGAAAAAACTGGACTGAAAATCGAAATTTGTAAAGTCGAAAAGCATCCCGAAAAAACTCCTTGCGCGGAGGTCCGACCAAGAAAGATCCTTCTAAGTATGTTCCTGGCCCGACTGGCGATTTTCCTAATAGTCATACTAACTACTTTCAACTGCGCCTATTTCACAAGAGAACCTAGAAATCCACCGAAGATCGACGGAGTTCCGATACCGGACGATCAAAGAAGATTGTATGTGCAGAACTTCCGAAACAATTCCTACGGAATGGGAGTGCAAACCCTCCTGACGGAACTCGTTCGATCCGAAATCGATTCGAGAGGAAGATTCATTCAAACCAGAGAAAAGTCCATCGCGGCTTATCGACTCTACGGAGAAATCGTTCACTATCAACTTGTCGGAAATCTTCTCGATCAAGGAGGACAATCCATTTCGAGAGAAATGTTGATCATAGTCCGACTTGAATTGCAGAAGGCGGGCGGACAGAAAATAACCTTGGAAAGGGAAGAAATTCCGGTTAGAATTATCTTCTCCGATCAAGTCGGATTTAGAGAGAGTGAGAGCCAGGCTCAAGCTCGTCTCTTGAAAATAATGGCGATTCGAATCGCCGAGGAGATGGAAAGAGCTTGGTATTTTTCTATTGCCGGGAAGATCGATCCCTGATAATCTTGACCCGCCCCTTGAGTAATCTCTTATGAATCGAGAAAAACAAGAAGCCATTCTAAACAAAACGGAACCTGCGGTCCGCATGGAAATGCAGACTTTTTCGGAATACCTTCAGAAAGAAGGTCTGAAAATCACGAACCAGAGAATGCTGGTTGCGGAAAGAATTTTTTCTCTCCACAATCACTTCACTGCAGAAGGACTTTTGGAAGAATTCAAGGATCAAAGAGATCAAATCTCAAAGGCGACGATCTATAGAATTCTTTCGATTATGGTTTCTGCCGGTTTGTTGCAGGAACACAACTTCGGAAAAGATTACAAATATTACGAGCACATCATCGGACACAAACATCACGATCATATCATCTGCACAGTCTGCGGAAAGATCGTAGAATTTGTGGATGAAAGAATCGAACAACTTCAAGAACAAGCCGCAAAAGACAACGGTTTCAAAATTACAGGACATAGCTTAAACATCTATGGAACCTGCAACGAGCATTCTGCCGGTAGATGATTTTTCAGACAACTTCGGAAGATTCTCGGACAAGAGCTAGAACCGGAATTCTCGAACTCAACGGTGTAAAACTGGAGACTCCGGTTTTTATGCCGGTCGGGACAAGGGGGGTCGTAAAGACTCTCTCGATGGACGACCTTGAAGAACTTGAGTATTCTTTAATATTAGGGAATACGTATCATCTCTATCTCCGACCGGGAACTTCCGTGCTCGATAGTTTTGGAGGACTCAAAAAATTCTCCACATGGAAAAAAGCTCTTCTCACGGATAGCGGCGGTTATCAGGTATTCAGTCTCAATTCTCTTTTTAAATACGAACAAGACGGCGTTCGTTTTCAATCGCATATAGACGGAAGTCGGCACTATTTTACGCCCAGCTCGGTCATAGACATTCAAAGAAGTATACGTTCCGACATCATGATGGTGTTAGACGATTGTGCTCCTTTCGATTCGAGCCCGGAAAGACTCAGACAATCTCTCGATCGAACGCATCGATGGGCGGAAATGTCGGTGGAATATTGGGAGAAGAATAAGAATTCTCAACATCTTTTTGGAATATTTCAAGGCGGCATTGATCTTGATTCTCGTTTGGAGAGCTTGAAAGCGATCGCATCACTTCCGTTTGACGGAATTGCAATCGGAGGGCTTTCGGTCGGTGAACCTCGCAAGGACTTCATTCGAATCTTGGACGGTATTTCGACCCACACGGATCGTACTCGACCACTTTACTTGATGGGAGTGGGAACCGTTCCAGACATTTTGGACGGAGTGAAGAACGGAGTGGACATGTTCGATTGTGTACTTCCGACCAGAAACGCAAGAAACGGTCAAGTTTTCACATCACTTGGAAAAATTAATTTGAGAAATGAGAAGTGGAAGAATTCCGACGCGCCGATGGACCCGAATTGCGGGTGCAAAGTGTGTAAGAGATACAGCATCGGGTACATCCGACACTTACATCACGTTGGAGAGATCACTGCATTCTCACTTTCGACGTATCATAATTTATATTTTATGAAAAGTTTCATCGCTGAGATACAAAAGTCCATTCAAGCAGGAGAATTTTTAGAAACCTATGCCAGATGGAAAAATTTGTATGAAAAGCCTGAATTTTCCGGTTGACTATTTACAGAATCGCCTTTCCTTTAGTAGAGCTGGCCGGAAAGAGACAGAAAGGAGTTGCTGATTATTTATGGAAATAACCAGAAGAGAAAGCGGGAACATTGTGATTCTGGACATAAACGGAGAGATCGATCTCTACAATGCCCCAGAGATTAAAGATGTAATCGCTAAACTCATCGAGGAACAAAAATACTATACCATTATCAATCTGGAAAAAGTTTCCTACATTGACTCGTCTGGTATTGGTGCACTGATCTCCAGCCTTTCCAACCTGAAGAAGTATCAGGGCGGACTTAAAATTATCAACGTCTCCGGCTCTGTAAGAAAGGTATTTGAGCTTACCAAGCTGACTTCCTTTTTTGAGATTTTTGATAATGAGGCAGAAGCAGTATCTGCCTTTAAGTAAGATCGGATTATAATTTTATCCTACCTTTTCTGAACCTGGTGCCGCAATGAAATCAACACAAAGAAAAATATTTTCTTCATTTATAATCTTACTCGCAGGGTTTCTCATTTCCTGTGGGGCTGAACTTCCAATTCAGGAGTTGAGCGACGCGAAAAACTCCATTACAAGAGCCAAGGCCGCGGGCGCAGAAAAATACGCTCCCGGAGAATTGGAAGAAGCTCGTAAAAGTTTATTAACCGCGCACCAAAAAGCTTCGGAAGAAGATCTCGGGGAAACTAAAAAGTCGGCGGAATACGCAAGAGCGAAGGCTCTTGACGCGTCGGAAAAATCGTTTCCATCTTCCGTAGACGATGCTCGTAAAGAATCCACAACCGCAATCGATTCGGCGGACGAAGCTTACGCTTCTCAACTGGCTTCCGAACCATACAACGCTTCGGTTCAACTTCGCAAAGAAGGGGATACCCTTCGTGAAACCGCTGACAGAACTCTGGAATCTTATCCAAGAGAATCCGGGGATGACGCAAAACTCAGAACAAGACTTGCGGCATTCGATCAGTATGAAGCTTCTCGTCAGAAATATGCGGATTCCAAAAAAGCCGCGGACGAATCTAAAGTATTAGCACTTTCTCAAAAACAACAATTGATCGATTCTCTCGCTGATATCGAAAAGAATCTGAACGACGCGGATAAGTATGCGGAAGGTAAAGATCCTGAAGTCGCTGAAACGAAAAGTCGTTTAGATGGAGCGAAATATAAAATCGAAGAAGGAAAGATCAAAGAGGGTTACGCGGAAATCGACGATATTCGTAAGAAATCCGGCGAACTTGTCGCAAAAAATATCAAGGCCTACGCTGAGAAACAAAAGGAACTTGCGAAACAAAGCGTAGCAAGTGCGACCACAAAACTTGCATCTTTTGATAAGAATAAAGTCAACGCTTCCAGAGATTTCCAAGTTTCTTACCAAAGAGCGGAAGAGAATCTGAAGGCCGCTGAAGAATCCAGAGTGTCCGCGGAAGATTTGTATTCTTCCGAGAAATACGAAGATTCTATCTCTCGCTCCGAAGAAGCGATCCGTCTTTCGAGAATCGTAGTGGATCAGTCCACCGAACTTGCCGAGAGAATGGAAAGAAAAACAACCGGCGATAAAGTTGCGGGACGCGACACAAAAACCGGCGACGACAAAAAGAATAATACTAAGAATCAAAACACAACTGAAGGAAAAAATTCTTCCACAAAAATGGGAGAAGACGGCTTGCCGGAAGGTTGGAAACGTTATGTGGTTCGTAAGAAAGTTCCTGCGGATTGTCTCTGGAGAATTTCCAAAGACAAAAGACATTACGGAACTGCGAAGCTTTGGAGAAGAATCTACGAAGCGAACCGCGGTAAAATTAAGAATCCGAACCTGATTTTCCCAAAACAAGTTCTCTTGATTCCGCCCAAAAAAGGCCCGACTAAGTTTGATAAGAACCAGGTTCCAAGTAAGAAAAAGCCGACTGCGGAAGAAGTAGAAGCAATCGAGCAAAATCAAAAACCTGCGGCTCCTGAAGAATCAGAGTCCGGAGCGCCGGATAATAAGAAGAAACCGGAAGAAACTACGACTGCACCTCCGGCTGACGATCAGTCCGACGCGGCGGGTGGCGAAGAAGCTCCTGAAGAAGAAAACGGAGAAGAGGAAAATCCGGAAAATCTTCAGTAGTAGAAAAGCTCAGAGTTTTGAGAAAAGAGGCTTGGTAGAAATACCGGGCCTTTTTTGTTTTTGGAGATGTGGCTGGAGTAACGACCACGTTCTCGGTAATTCGTTCGAATCTTGAGAATCCGGCGAATCAAAAATCGTTTTCGTCTAACTTTCAAAGTATTCGGTTAAGATCTTGAACAAAAATAAATCGAACTGAACTGTAAGAAGCAACGACCGCCGCGTATTTTAAAAATCAGCTTTGAAATTCACTTGATTGTGGCTTTCGCATTGTAAAACTTTCTTTAGCAGTCAAATGAAACGCGCTTATACTCATCCGATTTCTTCCCTAAGCTATCAAGATTATGAAACCCTGGTAAAACTTGCCTGGGAAGAAGATTGTCCCGACGAAGACATCACATCCGTTTCTCTTTTTTCCCCCGACCAAAAAGCGACCGCGAGTTTGAACGCAAGAGAACCCGGCGTTCTTTGTGGAACAGGAGTATTAGAAGTTTTGAATACTCTTTGTGGAAACGGAATTCGGTCGGAACTTTTTAAAAAGGATGGGGAGAATTTTCAAAAAGGAGATACCCTTTTGAAAATTCACGGAAGCCTCGTTCATATACTTAGAATCGAAAGAATTCTTCTTAATTTTTTACAATATCTTTCCGGTATCTCCACTCGAACCGGAGAAGTCGTTCAAAAATACGGACAAAAAGGTCTGATGATTTTGGACACACGCAAAACTCTTCCCGGTTATCGCAAGCTCGCAAAGTATGCGGTTTACTGCGGAGGCGGAAGCAATCACAGACTCAATCTTTCCGAGATGGCAATGATCAAAGACAATCATCTCGCGATGTATTCTTCCTCGCACGAACCGGTTGGAAAAATCAAAGCACGGTTTCCCGGCAGACTGGTCGAAGTCGAAATCGATGGACTGTCACAGCTCGAAGACGTGATCGGTTCCGGCGCCGAAGTGATTCTTCTTGATAATTTTTCATTGGAAGATACAAAGCTGGCGTATTCCATTCTCAAGCAAAAGGCGCCTAACGTGCAGATTGAATTTTCGGGAGGAATTACTCCGGAAAAACTCGAAGCGTTTTCCGAGTTTTCGGGGGCGGGTGTGAGCATGGGTTATTTGACGCACACGACCCGTTTTCTGGATCTCGGTCTGGACATAGAGCAACACTGAGATGGGATTCGTGAAGGCCCCTGCAACCAAAGATATGCTCCTCGAAGGAGTTCGTGAAACCCTCGGAGATCACGCATACGATTTCGTTCATAAGGCGTATGACGTATCAGAACAAGCGCATCAGGGACAATTTCGTTTATCAGGAGAACCTTATATAGTTCATCCTCTTCAGGTCGGATTCATTCTTTACGAACTCGGTTTGGACGAGAAGGTGATCTGCGCGGGACTTCTGCACGACGTAATCGAAGATACCGAATATTCCCGAGACGATATGATCCGCGACTTCGGCGAAGACATTACCGATCTTGTGGAAGGTGTCACTAAAATTTCCAAGATCAAAAGTCAGTCCAAGGAAACCGAAGCGGCGGAGAATATCCGCAAGATCATCGTTGCGACGATCAAAGATATCCGAGTCATTCTCATCAAACTCGCGGATAAGACGCATAACATGCGGACTCTTTCCTTTCAGCCTCCCGAAAAACAAAGAAGAATCGCGCAGGAAACCCTTTCCTTATACGCGCCGATCGCGGGTAGATTAGGGATTTATAAAATTAAATCCGAACTCGAAGACCTCGCGTTTCAGATTTTAAACCCGGAAGAATACCAGGACGTTAAGAAGAACATCAATTCCAAGAAGTCGGAAAGAGAAGGTTTTATCGAAACCTTGAAGATCATTCTTCTACAAAGACTTTCCGAAATTCAGATCGAAGCGGACGTGGACGGAAGGGCGAAACATTTTTATTCCATCTATCGCAAGATGAAACTCAAAGAGAAAACCTTCAACGAAATCTTCGATCTCAGAGCGATTCGCATCATCGCGAACGAGGTGAAGGATTGTTACGGTGTATTAGGAATCGTGCATACTCTTTGGAATCCGGTTCCCGGTCGTTTTAAGGATTATATCGCCACTCCGAAGACGAACATGTATCAATCTCTTCATACGACTGTGATCGGTCCGGACGGAAAACCTCTCGAGGTTCAGATTCGCACTCGTGAAATGAACGATATCGCCGAATACGGAATCGCCGCGCACTGGATGTATAAGGAAAGTAAACCTTCTCCATCCGGAAAGAGCGTCAAAGTAAAGTGGCTCGAGCTTCTCAGCTCATGGCAGGATTCCGCTCTCGATCCGAAAGAATTCGTCGAAGAACTCAAATACGATCTTCACGAAGACGAAGTTTTCGTTTTCACTCCGAAAGGAGAAATTCTCCAGTTACCGAAGGGTGCGACCATTCTCGACTTCGCGTTTCGAATTCATACCGATGTCGGTTTAAAAGCAAAGGGCGGAAGAATCAACGGTAGAATGCTACCTCTCCGAACCGAAATTAGATCCGGAGATCAGATCGAAATCATCACCGATAAAAGAACAAAACCTTCTCCGATTTGGTTGCGGATCGTTAGAACTCCTTCCGCAAGACAAAAACTGCGGGCCTATTTTAGAAGACTTCGAGAAGAAACCAAAAAGGATCTTCAACAAGAAGCCGAGTTTGCGGCGGAAATTACGCTTAACGCGGAAGTTTTAGAAGAGCTTAAGAAAAAACCTTCCTCAAAACCCGCGAAACAAATCGACTTGGATGCGGGTAAGGTCATCGTCGCGGGACTTCGCGGAATTCCCGTAAGACTTTCCGGCTGTTGTTCTCCTCTTCCCGGCGACGAGATCATCGGATTTGTCACTCGGGGAAGAGGCGTGAGCATTCATAAAAAAGGATGTGCAACCGCAAAACAACAAGAGCAGGAAGAATCCATGCGGGTCATCACCGTCGAATGGGATTACGGTCAGAGCGAATCAATTCCAGTGATGATCGAAGTGAAGTCGAAGGATCGACAAGGTATCTTTATGGAAATTGTGAAGTCGATTTCCAACACACAAACCAATATCCGGGAGTCCAAGGCGAGTACGGATCAAAGAGGAAACTTGGTGGCGAGTTTCGAAGTGGACGTGGAACATTTGGATCAGCTCAAGGAAATTTTGAGCAATCTCAAACAGATTCCGGACGTATATCAAGCGCATAGAATTAAGAATTAAACGAGGTAGTTACTTGAAAAAAATATTATATTCCGTTTTTTGCATTCTTTTTGTCCTTTCTTGTTTTCTAGTTTCCAACTGCGGAGACAAGGAGGAACCCGAAACTTCCGTGGTTGTGGAGACTCTTCCTTGGAACGGAAGTCCGGATTCGATTCCGGTCGCTCTTCGAGGACACAACCCGATCGCTTCTCTTGAAGCGAAAAAAGGCGGAACCTTTCGTATCTACAGTCATCAGTTTCCGAAATCCTTGAACTATTATTTGGATCAGTTTTCGACGACGGCCCATATCTTCGGTCTGATGTTCGAACCACTTTTGGATTATCATCCTCTCACTCTCGAACCGATTCCGCATCTCGCTTCTTCTTGGAGAATTTCTCCGGATAAAAAGAAATTCGTTTTTACGATCGATCCCAACGCGGTTTGGTCGGATGGAAAACCGATCACCGCACACGACGTCTTGTTCACTTACGAAACCTTGATGGATAAAAACAACAATACGGCCGTTTTTAGAATCGATCTTTCCCGTTTTGAAAAGCCGGTTGTATTGAGCGAAAGAGAAATCGAATTCACTCAAAAGGAAATTCACTGGTCGAACTTCAACACGATCGCAAACTCGCTCTACATTCTTCCCGCGCATCATTATCAAGGCAGAAATTTCGATAAGGAGAATTTCGATTTTCCCGTCGTTTCCGGTCCTTACTCCATGCTCTCGGCTAAAAAAGGCCGTTATGTGAAGATGCGCAGAAGAGGGGATTATTGGATGCGTGCGTATCCTTTTTACAAGGGTGTGGATAACTTCGATACGATTCTTTTTAAGGTGTATAACGAGGAGCCGATCGCATTTCAAGCATTCAAAAAAGGTGATATAGATATTTATCCTACTTACACGGCTTCTTTTTGGGTCAAGGATGCGGTGGGAGAAAAATTCGAAGAGAACTACATTCTCAAACAAAAAATCTATAACTCGAAGCCGATCGGTTTTCAGGGTCTTGTTTTTAACATGAGAAGGGAGATCTTTTCCGATGTGAAAGTGCGTAAGGCGTTCGCACATCTTGTGGATCGAAAACTTCTCATCGAAAAACTCGCATATAACGAATACGAAGAAACGAACGCATTCTACCAAGATCTTTGGAACGGTTCTTCACCGAATCCTCCGATCGATTTCGACGTAAAGAAGGCAAGGGAACTTCTTGCACAAGCGGGTTGGAAAACGAACGCGAAAGGAATCTTGGAAAAAGACGGAAAAGAATTTCGGTTTAGCATTTTGGAACGCGATAAGAAATCCGAAAAATATCTGACGTTGATTCAGGAACGGGCCAAAGAAGTCGGCATCATCATCAATCTGGAAGCGACGGATCTTGCCGAGTGGAGTTCTCGTATGGATAAATACGACTTCGATATGACCTGGGCCGCTTGGGGCGGGGGAATTTTCAAGGATCCGGAAGCGATGTGGTATTCCAAATACGCGGAAGAAAAAGGTCAGCCGAATCTTTCCGGTTTTAAAAACGCGGAAGTGGACAAACTCGTAGAACAACAAAGAACGGAGTTTAACGTTCCGAAACGAAACGAAATTCTGAGAAAGATCGATAAGATTCTGACAGCGGAAGTTCCTTACGTTCTTCTTTGGAACACGAGCGCGACTCGGATCATGTATTGGAATCGTTTTAAGGCTCCTAAAAATCCGCTCGGTAAATACGGGAGTGAAAAGGAAGCTTCTTCCCTTTGGTGGTTGGATGAGACTCAATCCTTAAAACTGAACGAAGTCGTTTTGAAAAAAGAAAAACTTCCGTCCGTGCCGGAGAAAGTTTACTTTCAGTAATATTCAAAATTATGAATAAACGGAATCGACTCGGAGAATTAGGCGGCGTCATTCGTGATTTTCTTAGTTCTCCTAAGATTCCGAACTTTATCGAGCTTCTGGAAAAGGGGCTTGATAAGGAACTTTTTTACGATCCCGAAAAAACCAAACCCGAAATTCCGATCGAGGATCTCCCTGTCGATTATCGTCTGCGCGAGTCCGGTTTTGTTCGAAAAACTTACGAAAGATTCTTCCCAGTTTCTCATCTGTTTCGCATAACGCATCGTTACGATCGGGAATATCTCGACAACTTCATGCCTCTTTCCTCGGAAAAATACATTGGAAGAGGTTCTTATAAATTTGTTTACGCTCTTCCTTGGAATCAGGTCGTAAAGATCGGCAAGTCCAAACTTCCTTCCGATCCGATCTTCGGCTCCTTATACAAACACGTGAATAAGAATCTGGATCGATATTTGAAATCGGAAGAGATTCAACTGATGGATTTTTTGAAGTCCAAAACTTGGACGAGATCGGCGAAGGAAGACATTCATTTTAAGTTTTCGCGTTTGGGTTTGGAAAGGCTTCATTATTGGAAGTTGAAGTCTTTGATTCCCGATCTTGTTCTTCCGACACGCTACTTCATGGGTCTTCGAGCGAGAAGAACCCCGTTCGGGAGTTCCATTCTTACCTTAACTCCCTGCGACAACCAAAACCTTCTTCCTGGAAAACATTTAAAAGAATTCATCCGACTGAACGAAAAGATCCGACAAAACCCTTTGCAGGACGCATTCTTCCCAAAATGGAAGTTGAGTTTTGACACGCATAAATTCGGGGTGATCAGCCGTTCCAAGTTGAAAAAAATCGCTCTGGATTTTCATCGCGTGATCGAGGTGACCAAACATCTGGCTCAAGAGGAAAAACTCATTTTCGACATTCATTCCGAAAATATCATCATCACGTTTCCGGACTTTTCTTTGAAGATTTTCGATTATCACGTTTTCGACGAACATCTTTACGAGCCGAGTAAGGAGAATCCATCTCCGGAGATCGATCATATCAACACGATTCGGGAATTCGTCCGCTCCTTCGAACTCGGGTAAAAGAGGTCGGTAGACCGTCCATTTTTCTTTTTACAGAAAGACCTTCCGTGGAAGAGTGGATTAGGACTTCATTCCCAAGGAACCCCTGCGCCATGATCGATCGTTATTCCAATCCTGAAATTTCCAAAATCTGGGAATTAGAGAACAAATTCGAAATTTGGAAAGAAATAGAAATTCTTGCCTGCGAAATCCGAATGAAACGCGGAGAAGTTCCGGCCGAGGATTTTCAAGAGATCAAATCGAAAGCTAAGTTCAAGGTGGATGAGATTCTCGAAATCGAAAGCAAGGTCCATCACGACGTGATCGCGTTTTTGACGAACATGAATTCCTACATCGGACCCGCAGGAAGACACGTTCACTACGGACTTACGTCATCCGACATCGGAGACACGGCGCTCTGCGTTCAAATGGTTCAGGCAATGGATCTGATCCTTAAAAAAACGGACGCGCTCATCGTAGCGGTTCGCGAAAAGGCGATCCAATACAGAGACCTACCTTGTATCGGAAGATCCCACGGAATCCACGCAGAGCCGATGACGCTCGGTCTCAAGTTCGCATTATTTTTTGAAGAATTAAACCGAAATAGAAAAAGAATGGCAGACGCTCGCGAAGAGATCGCCGTCGGAAAACTTTCGGGCGCCGTCGGAACCTATTCCAACATCGATCCGGAAATCGAAGCTTACGTGTGCGAGAAGATGGGGCTTAGAGTGGACCCGATCGCGACTCAAGTAGTATCGAGAGATCGCCACGCATTTTATCTTTCCGTTCTCGGGGTCACCGCTTCTTCCTTGGATAGAATGGCGACGGAGATCCGACTTCTGCAAAAGACGGAAGGAAGAGAAGTGGAAGAACCGTTCTCGGCCGGACAAAAAGGATCTTCCGCTATGCCTCATAAAAGAAACCCGGTAATCTGCGAAAGAATCTCCGGTCTTTCCAGAGTGATTCGCGCCAACGTAAACGTCGGGTTGCAGGACGTCGCGCTTTGGCACGAAAGAGATATCTCACATTCTTCCGCGGAAAGGGTTGTACTTCCGGATTCGACGATCGGACTCGAATATATATTGGATAAGATGTTGTTCGTGATTAAGAATATTCACGTATATCCGGACGCGATCGAAAGGACGTTAGGCGTCACACGAGGTCTGATCTTTTCTCAAAAGGTTCTTCTCGCTTTGATCGAAAAAGGAAAAATCGTAAGAGAAGACGCATATCTGATCGTTCAAGAACACGCGATGGCGGTATGGGCGAATCAATCCGAAACTCTCAAAACAAGACTGGAAAAAGACGAAAGGGTCAACAAGGTTCTTACACAAAAGGACCTGGACGATATATTCAAAATAGAACCGTATCTTGAAAAAGTGGGACTGATCTACAAACGACTGGGCCTCGAATAGATGCGGATCGGAATTTTCGGTTTAGGTTATACCGGAATCCGGATCTCCGAAACGTTAAGATCCCGAGAAAACGTAGAGCTGAAAACGTTTTCTTCCAATACGAGCGTTGCAGGAACTGAAATATTCGATTTTTCGAATGTGGAATCCTTAAAGAAGTTCGGGGAAGAATATTCACAGAACTTCTTCGATCTTTGTATCGTAACGTTTCCGATTCAAAAACTTTCCGATCCGAATTCGTTTATCAATTTGGCGTTTTCGGTCGGAAAGAACTCGATACTTCTCGGAACCACGAGTATTTACCAAAGGGTTTCCGATATCGTCGAAACGACTCCTCTTCAGGAAGACCACGATCGGTTTGCTGTCGAAAAAGAATGGCTTCAAAGAGGAGGTAAAATTCTCAGATTGTCCGGAATCTACGGACCTTTGAGAAACCCCGCGGATTGGGCGAGAAAGGGACTCGTAAAAAAAAGTTCGAGACAACTCAATTTGATTCACGGAGACGATATCGCTCGAACGATTTCTTTACTGATCCAAAAGATCGAACAAGATGGTTTCGACACGATTCCAAACGTGCTCAATCTTTCGGACAATCAATGGCATACTTGGAAAGAAATATTTTCCTATTTGGAAGAACACGAAAAAATTTCCAAAACGGAGATAGAAGAATCCAAGAAAGAAGACTGTTTTATCGACAGCGAACGGATTCGAAACCTGCTTCCTGATTTACAAACAAAAGACTTTTGGGCAGAGTTGGAAAATCTGGAAGGAATCAGTGATTAGCGAAATTACGAATATTCTCCATTTCTTTTCCATCGGCGGACTCGTTTCGCTTTTCATTTTTTTTATAGCGCGTTATTGGTATGATATTCGAGGAAGAATCGCGGTATGTTTTATACTGACCATTCTTGCTTACCTGATCTTAAACTTGGACGTGGACGTAAAAATTCCGTTTATCGCCCGCAACGTTCTTTTTTTATGCCTCTTGGCTCTTCCGTTTTTTTATTGGCTGATCACCTTAGCGGCGTTTGACGATCATTTCGAAATCAAAACTTGGTTTTGGTTTTTATTGGCCGGCAAGTTGATCATCTCTGCGGTTGTCACTTATCCCGAACTCGGACAAATTTCGCTTCGTGGTCCGGTGGAATCGGAAAGAATTCTTTCCCAAATTTTATTACCATCCATCTTCTCGCTCGGTTTTGTTTTGACCGCGATCGTACAAACGTATATCGGAAGAACGGACGATCTCGTCGAATCCAGAAGAACACTCAGACAAATTCACATTCTCATTTCCGGAACTGTGATTGCGCTTAACATTTTTTCGCACCTATTTTTACGCGGAAAAGAATTATCCGAAATACTGGATCTGATCAACGGAATTCTGGCTTGGGGACTGATCCTTGCGTTTCACTTTCTGATGTTCGAGTTGAAGGAAGGTCTGATTCAAAAAAGGGAAGGTGCGGTCGAAGAGGAGAAAACTCCTCCGGTCGATCCGGTTCTTCAGAAAAAGCTCATAGACGCTTTTGAAAAGGAGAAGATGTATCGTTCGGAAGGTCTTACGATTCGAAGCCTCGCGGAAGAACTTCAGGTGCACGAATACAAACTCAGAAGGTTGATCAACGGCAATCTGGGTTTCCGAAATTTTAACGATTTTTTAAACCGATATAGAATTCAGGAAGCCTGCGAAATTTTATTGAATTCCGACAAGGACGAGATCCCCGTGATTCGAATCGCGATGGACTTGGGGTATCAATCCCTCGGACCTTTCAACCGTGCTTTTAAGGAACTTACATCCTATACGCCGACAGAGTACAGAAAAAATCGCGTGGAACCGAAAATTAACCTGAACGATTTTGAAAAGAGCAAGCTTAAATGAGGGTTTCGGTCCATAATCAAAATCGATAAGGGGAGAATGGAAATGGAAGAATTGCTTTCTAAGGTCGGTTACTCCGGCTTTTTCGGAATCGTCTGGGGAACCCTGTTGTTACGTTATCTGCTCTTTGCCGGAACCGCGTTCCTGATCGTTTGGATTCTCCTCGGTAAAAAACTTTCCCACAAACTGATTCAGGGTAAAAAACCGGAAAGGGAAAAAATTCTACACGAAGTCAAATACTCGCTGATTACGTTTGTGATCTTCGCGCTTTCGGGAATATTCACGGCTTGGTCTCAAGTAAACGGATACAATTTGATTTATGACAACGTTTCCGATTACGGGATCGGTTATCTGATCTTCAGCGTCTTCGCGTTGATCCTTCTTCACGACACGTATTTTTATTGGACACATCGGATGATGCACCACAAACTTCTGTTTAAAAGTTTCCATTTGGTCCATCACAAGTCCACCAATCCTTCTCCTTGGGCCGCGTTTTCCTTTCATCCCCTGGAGGCGATCGTGGAATCCGGAATCATTCCGCTCGCTTCGGTGATTCTTCCCTTACATCAGGGAGCGATGATCGTATTCTTTATTTATATGACTTCGCTTAACGTTTTGGGTCATCTTTCCTACGAACTTTTTCCTTCCTGGTTTTTGAGAAGCAAGTTCACGAATTGGCATAACACGACCACACATCACAACATGCATCATAAGTATTTCAACTGCAACTATTCCCTCTATTTCAATTTTTGGGATAAGGTTATGGGAACGAATCACGAGAAATATAGGGAAACTTTCGAGGAGATCGCTTCGAGAACATCGGACAGTTCCGGATCTACATTAGAAAAGTTGAATTCGGAAAAAACGGTCGCGGCTTAAACGATCATTTTTGAATCGTAGGAGGAAGGGAAACGGTCGTCGTAAAACCTTCCGCGTTCGTGGATTCCTGCAAGGTTCCTTTTAATTGATGTGTAAGCAATTGTACGAGTTCGGTTCCTAAGGAATCCTTTTTCGGTTGAGAATTCGGAAACTTCCCCGGACCGTTATCGGTCACTTCGAGACGCGAATAATTCTTTTCGTCCAGTTTAAAACTTACGCTGAGTTTTTTCAAACCTCTAATTTTGGGGAAGGCGTGTTTCATCGAGTTCGTGATGAGTTCGTTGAGTATTAAACCGAGAGGGATCAGGATCGATTGGTTGAGAACGATCGAATCGCAATAGATATCGATCTGAAGTTCCTGGTCGTCGTATCCGAAAAAACGCATCAGATTCGAGATCAATTTTCGGATATAATCGGGTAGAAAGGTCTGGCTCTCCACACTTTTTGAATATAAGGTTTCGTGAATCATCGCCATCGAGGCGATTCGATTTTGGCTGTCTTCCAATACCTTCTTCGCGTTCGGATCTTGGGAATACTCGGATTGTAAACCGATGAGACTTGATAAAACCTGCATATAGTTTTTCACTCTATGGTGGATTTCCCGAAGTAGAAGTTCCTTTTCACGGAGAGAATTGCTGATCAATTCTTCCGCTTGTTTCGGAAGGGAGTAGTCTATGATCACACCTTCCAAACCCTGAAGTGTTCCGTCCGCCCCGAAAACGCCGATCCCTTGTTCGAAACACCACTGAATGCTTCCGTCCTTCTTTCGGATTCTATACGTGATTTGATACGGAGCCCGGGATTCCACGGAAGAGGAAACCCCCGTTGCCACCTCTTCCTGATCTTCTTCCAGGATTATATCACCGAAATCTAATATTTTTTTATCCACAAAATCCGACGACGTATATCCGGTGAGTTGAAGACAACCTTCGCTGATGTATTCCATCGTCCAATGAGGCGGATCGTTTTTACAACGATATACGATTCCCGATATATTGCTGATGATCGTCGAAATCTGTCTTTCGCTTTCCCTGAGTTTTTCCTCGACGATTTTGAGAGACGTTATATCTACGATCATCGCGAGCGCGCCGTCGTAATTTCCCTGATCGTCGTAGAGCGGGTTGGCGGATGCGATCGCGTATTTCTGTTCGCCTTTTGCGTTTACGAAATTGTATTCCGAAATTTCGGTGATTCCCTTTTTTCTCGCTTCCAAACGATCGGCCACCGCCTTTCTTCGTTCCGGTTCTACGATATCCAGGATGTTTCGGCCGACCATCTTGTCCGGATCGACTCCGTATAACTCTCCGATTTTGTGATTGGCAAAGGTGGTGTTTCCCTCCCGATCCAAAATCCAAATTCCTTCCTGGGAAGTGTCGATGATTTTTTTATATAAGGAATCGAGTCTGATCTCTGCTTCGCGGGACCATTCGAAGTATATGATCAAAATTGAAATAGCACTCGTTAGACGAAACAGACCCCCGAGTAAAAAACCGAACACCGCAAGTTCGGGGACCGGTCTCAAAAGCGGATAGTCGATGATATGAATTCCCCAAAGAACGAAGTTCCAACCTCCGATTAAGGTTCCCTTATAATGAGTCGAAGGGAGTTTGAGAAGAATCAAACCGGAATAGATATGGGCCCCGCCGACGATGATATAAATCGGAGCCGAGGCAAGGTCCGAACCTGGGAAATAAATTTCTTCCAGAACCGTCCAAAAAATTCCGATCGGAAAAATCCAATAGATCGTTTTTGGAAATGCTTTCTTGGCGAATAGAAAGGTTCCCATGAGTAAAAAGAACGCGCGTGTCACGTCCGAAGAATGGATGAGAACGGAAATCCACGCGTTTTCTTCGACAGCCGCTCGGAATAAATTTCCCGAAAGGAAAACCAATTGGAAAAACCAGGAAAGAAACCAGAAGAGAAGGAACTTATGTTTTTCCGT
Source organism: Leptospira barantonii (assembly GCF_002811925.1). NCBI lineage: Bacteria > Pseudomonadati > Spirochaetota > Leptospiria > Leptospirales > Leptospiraceae > Leptospira > Leptospira barantonii. The sequence continues at coordinate 73,597 of NZ_NPDS01000011.1, read as the reverse complement.
CCAGTAGAGAAACAAATAGACTAGGTTTAGAATGATGACCGTCGTTAATGCGAAAAGAATGGAAGGGATAATCCAAGACGGTTGCATGTTACTTGAGAACAAGGTCATTTTTAACCATCCTTCCGGATTCCGGCAATCTATTTTCCGAGAATCAACATAGAATATTCAAAATCCTGCATTTAGTTTTAACGCTTTAAACCGAACTGAAAAAGGAACCGGAGAATGAAAGATAGGATCTTATTTCTTAAGACGCTGATTTTTACAAGGAATCGCCTTTTTTTCGCACCCGGATTCGGTTCGAGAGGGCGCTAAGAATGCGATTTCATAATCTCGAACACCTCTTGACACATTTGTTTCATTTTAAATCAATGAAAAGAGGAAACGGAAGAATCGTTTGTTCCTTTGCGTTTTGTTTTGAATTTCAGATTTTGATTGATTAGGAAAAATGTATGTTACTCAGATTGGTCGCTTTTTGTCTTTTGATCGAGATCGGATCGGTGTCTTGTAAATCGAAGGAAGAAGACAAGTTGAGCGGAGCCGAGTTTGCGGCCTTAGTCGGTCTTCTCGGAAGTTACGGACAAACCAATCAGGACGCGGATACTGCCTGGGGAATCGTCGCCACCGCGGGAAAATTCAGAACCGATATGATTCTTACCTACGGCGCGGCACAAAACACAACCGATACGTGTCCGGGCGGCGGTCAGGTTACGATCACCGGAAGTTTTACGAAACCTTCTACCGATACCCTCGTAAATCTACAGTATCAATTTCAAAGTTGTAGGATTTTATTGGACGCGAACGTTCCGAGTTTTGTTCGGAGCGGTCTTACGTTGACTTCGGATTATACGATTACGGGAACGATGACCGAGTCCGGCTCCTACAATTCCTCGACGACGAGCCTCAATTATAGCGCTACGAATCTTACCGTAACCGGTTCTCAGACGAACACGGGGTACGCGTTGGGTAGCCCTGCGACGATTTCAAACTCAAACTGCGAGATCACGATCCGCAGACCCACAAAGGGTCTAAACGGAACGATCTGCACAAGAAGTTTTGCATATTAGAATAAAACGATATTCTTTCGTTATTGAATCGAATATTCCCGAAGACAATAATTCCCGGAAGGATGTTTGTATTCTTTTTTGAGAACGGTGCTTTTTCCCACCGCTGCGGAACGGATCGCGAACTTCTCCATCATCTCCTTTTGAGCGCAGGTCGGTGCGATCACGAGAGCGGATGAGAATTCTTCCCAGGACTTCCACTTGTGTCTGGAATCGTTTCTGTATTTTCCTTTGGAGAAGGTTTTCATTCTCATAAGAAGATCGATTTCGGACGCGATCAATCGTCCCTTCTTGTCGAAGTTGAAGTCCTCGTGAAATCCGTTGAATACGATGTATTTTCCTTCGGGAGAAATTTTTGCGGTTAAGTCTCTCGCCGGTTGAAACAGATCCGTTTGAAATCCTTTCAGACAAAAATACTGAACCTTTTCAAAACTATTGCGCAGAAGCCCGCCTTCCCGAACATACAAACTGGAACTCCATACGAACACGATCGTTCCGAGAGTGATCGCGGCGATCCGAACATTTTGCAATTCGTCTTCGATAAAACGAAAGATCCAAAGCGAAAAAACGGTGAACAACGCGGGTAAGGGAGGGAATACGTGTCTCAACTGTTTGTTGCCCGTGGTCGCGTCGATGATGATATATTGCAAAAATAGAATGCTCGTGATCGCCACCAAAGGATCTCGAAACGTTTCCGTGACGGATGAAAAAAGATTTCCTTTGTTTTCTTTGATTCTGTTTTTAAAAAACCAAAGAATCAACAACACAACTCCGAAGAAAAAGATCCGGAAGATCCAAGGTTCTTGGAAGACATGACTGACCGGACTTGTCGTCGTTGGCGAGGAGAATAAAGCGAATACGAAACTTTTCACGTATTCGTTTACGATCATCTGCGCGTTGATCAGACTCATCACCCGGTCCGGGTTTGCGAAGATCCAAGCGAGAGAAGGTGCGATCGCATAAAGATAAATCGCTCGGATCGAGGAAGGGGCGATCTTTTTCCATTCTTCCCTTTTAGAATATAAGAAAAGATTAAAGTCGATGAACAATAAAACGGTGCAGTAGTAGATGATGAGTTTGAATTGTCTTTGGTCGAGGTTCAGATTCGTCACAACACGGAGCACGGGAAGAGACAACACGAGCAAAACCACGAGAATGACGAAAATTCTCCGTAAACCCTTATAACGAGCGGTCAGGGCAAACTTTAGAATTTCGGAATATTCTTTCGGCTTGGAAACGACCTCGTAGATAAAGATCGCGATAAAAAGAAGAAGTCCGTATGGATATTTCGTAAAAAACAAGCCGAACAGAGAAAGAAACACGGACCATTCTATCTTTTCTTTGGGATCGAATTCGTTCCGAAATAAGTCCGTTTCCGTCTGGCGATAGATCTTATAAAGAGTATAATAAGTCCATAATAGAAAGAACATGCCTTGAGTTTCGAGCATGGAGGAAAGGCTATAAGACGGAGCTTCGGTCGTATGCAGGGTCAACGCTAAAGTAAGAATCGAAGTCAGACCGGCCTTAAAGAACGAACCCGTAATTTGATAAACGACATAGAGAATCGTAGGAAAGCAGATAACGTAGAAAATCAATCCAAGGAAAGAATCCTTCCAAGTGATCGGCATATCGCCCGGCGTCAAAAGAAGCAACAAAGACAGGAAGGAACGAAACGGAGGCCAAGTGGGGGATTCCAAAAACGGAAAGAAGGCCCTCCAGAGTTTGAAATCACGGAAGTCTTGAAACTGATCGAGAACTACGTTGAGACGAATGTTTTCATCCCAGGTCAAAAGATCTTTGAGACTACAGGTGCGAATGAAAATTTCCCAGTTGCGAAACCCCATATAAAACGCGAGTCCCAAGGAAACGAAACAGAGCAGAAGACCCGGAATCAGAAGTTTGTCTTTTTTCATATCTATCTCCAGAGGGAAATCGGGCGTTTATGATTTTTTCTTTGCGGTCGTCGATTTTTGTTTTTTCGAAACGGAGGAATAAACGTCCTCGATCACGTAAAGCGGTCTGCTTTTGGATTCGTCGTTCACTCGGCTCAAATATTCTCCGATCATTCCGAGCGCGAGAAGTTGAGTTCCGCCTAATATGAGCACTACGATCATCATCGAACTCCAGCCGGTGATCGTTTCGGAGGTGAAAATTCTCAGATAAATGACGTATAACGCGTAGATTGCCCCGCCGAACGCGGTGAAAAATCCGAGATAAGAGGAAAGTTTGAGCGGAGCCGAGGAGAAGGAAGTGATTCCGTCTAACGCGAATTTGAGCATCTTTCCGACGGAGAACTTGGTCACACCTTCGAAACGTTCTTCCCTTTCGTATTCGAGCCCGGTTTGTTTAAAACCGATCCAGGAAATCAAACCTCGGATGTAACGGTGTTGTTCCCGCATGGAACAAAGAACGTTCGTGACTCTTCTGCTCATGATTCTAAAATCTCCCGTGTCGATCGGAATGTCGAAGCGGGTGATCTTCTTTAGAATTCTGTAAAATACGTGAGCGGTTAAAAGTTTGAACCAGGATTCTCCGGGTCTTTTTTTTCGTTTCGCATAAACGACGTCGTATCCTTCGTGCAGTTTTGCGTAAAGATCGCTTACGAATTCGGGAGGATCTTGAAGATCTCCGTCCATCACGACGACCGCGTCTCCGAGAGCCGTGTCGATTCCCGCCGTGATTGCGGTCTGATGTCCGTAATTTCTGGAAAGGTTGACGAGTTTATATCCGTTCGTCTGAGAACAGAATTTTTTGAGTACCGAAAAACTTTCGTCTCTCGATCCGTCGTTTACGAAAAGAACTTCTAAGTCGTCCTTTTTAAAGGAATGTTCGGAGCTTAAGAGATCTTGCAAAATCGCGAGTCTTCTCGTAAGTTCGGGAATGGTTTTTTCTTCGTTGTAGATGGGGATGACTACGGAAAGGAGAGGAGGTCTTTCGGCCATAAGAGTACCCGTAAGGATCGTAGAAGTCGGCTTTTTGTCCAGAATTATTCCCCCGATTCATGCAAGCTATCGTTTGCTACACTTGCGGACTTATCAGTTTTAACGGATATGTTTTTGCCCTGATTTTTAGTGCTCCGCGAAAAATTCTCTTTACAAATTGCCAGGAAATTAAATTATACTTGCATCCAATATCCAAGTCAGGGTTATGAAAATCAAAGTCACCACTAAAAACGACGTCCACATCATCAAGATTGAAGGGCCGATAAAAGCGGGAAATGAGTTCGAGTTAGGTCAAAAAATCGAAGAGTACATTTCCAAAGGTGACGTTCCGAAATTTATCATCGATTTGAAAAAAGTTCCCTTTATCAACTCCGCCGGACTCGGTATGTTCCTCAATATCTACAAACATATCGACGGCTTAAAAGGAAGAATGGTTTTTACCAACTTGAATTCCGACATAGAGAACTTAATGGAGATTACAAAACTCGCCAGCATCTTCGAGATCTACAAGACGTTGGAAGAGGCACTTGAATCTTTCGAATACTGATTCGTTCAGAAGTCGTGGAAACTTTCAAACGTCATTTCGAGAAACATAGACGACTTTACTATTCTCTATTTAGTCTATTAATTATTTACAAACTCGTATTCAATCGATTTACGGGTCAGTTGATACTATCCAAAGCTCTACAAGGTTCCATACAAGGAACCGCGAGTTTTACGGTAACAAAATTCTCCCTTCTATACGGGATCACGCTCGAAAATGTTCTCCTCAGATCGGATGCGACCTTCGAAGAACGACCGGTTCTTTCCGTAAAGGAACTCGATCTTTCCTACAATCTCCCCTGGATCTTTTTCGGAAGAGCCAAACTTTCCAGAGTCGCGGTCGTCGGCTTGCAGGTCGATCTCAGACAGAAAAATGGAGAATGGAACCTCGCAAAACTTTTCGCTTCCTCCAAAGAAGAACCGAAACAGGAAGAAGCTCCTTCCTCGCCGTTGGAAGACATTTCCACATACATTCCGGTCAGCGCTTATTTGAATCTGGAACTCAAGGACATCTTTGTTCACGTCGTATCGGAATCGGGCGCGTCTTCGTATAAGGCGGGCGTGGACGGTTTCAATCTCGGCTTGGAGCTGGACACGGTACGATTTCGCAAGATTCCGCTTAACGTGCGCATTCTCCAGCTAATCGACGTTATACGCTTTAAGATGAATCCGGAAAAAACGGTTCGAATCTATTTCGAGGACGATTCCAAATCCTTGGATCAACCGTTTCGAATCGGCTTAGAATTGTCCAGAGACGATTCCGTTCCCGGCGGAATGTTGATCTCGAAAGCGGATATCGGCTCCGATTCGATTCCAATCCGAGTTCGCAATCAGTTACTGGCCCCTTTCGGATTCGGTCTTAAGTATCAACTCGGTTATCTTGAAAAAGAGGACAAACTCAAACTCGAAAGTCTCGAACTCAGGGTCAATCAGGACGTTTGGTTGTCTGGCGCGGGAGAAATTTCGGGAGTTTCCTCTAAGGAAAGAAACGTTCAGTTTTCGATTCAAAAATCATCCATTCGTTTAAAACCTCTATCCGATTTTTTATCCACGATCCCAGGAATCCCGAAGATGGTTTTGGACGGAGAATTGCGTTTGGCTCCGATCACCGTCTCGGGTAAGGACACTCGTTTGAAGTTGAGCGCGGATATCGGAGCGAAGGATCTTTTGATTTCCACGGGGGGAAAAAATCATAAGATTCCGGAGTTAAAACTCGTAGCCGATTTTATTCTTCATCCCCTAACGGAAGAATCGCCTAACGCGAGTAAGCCGATTCCGCTTCTCGAAAACGCGGAACTCAAGGAATTTTTAGTAACGTACAACGGGATTCAATTGGCAGGAACGGGAAGTATTCGTCACGGAACGGAACTCGACCTGGATCTTGCGGTTCAGAACTTAAATCTTACCGATTACGTAAAAACTTTGAACGGAATTTTGGGTCTTCAGATGAAGATCGGTGGAACATTCCATTCTTTGAATGTGAACGGCTCCGTTCAACTCGCGGGTTTTCGTTTTCCGATGGGAAGAGGAAAGTCCGCTCCGATTCCGGTGAACTTGGATTTGAAATCTCAGATTCAATTCGGAAAACCGTTCGTTCCCGATCTGATCCGTTTGGATTCTCTTTCTCTCGTTACGAAAGGGGTGGAAGGAAAGGAATCTCTTTCGATCGCTTCGAACGGAACGATGTATCTTACGAAAGGGTTTCGGATGAATCTTCCTTCTCTCGTTTTAAAAACGGAGTTGGATCGTCTAACGCCTACACTTCCTCTTTCTCTTCGGGAAAGTCTGGTTCCGGTTCGCAATAATCTCGGAAACAAAATCACTCTTACGGGTGGAGTGGATTATTCGATCGTGGACGGAGCACAATCGATCTTAGGGAAACTTCTTTTTGACTTACCCGGCATTCAGGTTCGAGATTTAAAAGCGGATCTTGACGTAAAGATCGCAAAGGATTCTTCCATCAGTCTTCCTAAGTTTGATCTTTCCGCGTTCGAATCCAAGTTTAGAATGGAAGTTGGCGGCAATCTTCGTAAAGCTTCCAAGAACGAAGAGGGAGTTTTCGGAGATTTGATTCCCGATCTGAAGGGAAGTATCGTTTTGAAATCGGATAAGACCGCGTATCTTTTTAAGGGAATCAGCTTCGAAGGACTGTTTGCGATCAACTTCCGTTTAAAAAATTCGATCGCGAACGGAAGTCTCGTTTCTAAAAACTCTAACTTCGGTTATGCGAACGCGTTTTGTCCAGGCGAGGATTGTAAGCTCTATCAAATCGAAGGATTGAACGCGGAATTCCCGTTCGTTCACGATCTTTCCTTGAAAACGACTCAGAATCTGATCGACGGAAACAAGGAAAAGTTCATCAAAACGTACGGAAGAATTCCGGTTCCGAACTTTACGATCAAACAGATCGTCGGAACACATCCTTCGATCAGCGGAATTCCGTTCGATTATGTGAAACCCAGAAACGGTCAGCCCGGTTTGTCCGCGAGGATCGACTATTCGGAGAACTTTCTTAAATTAGAATATTTGAAAGTGTTTACGCTCGACGGTCTTGTCAACGGAAAGGATATCATCGTCAACGTCGGCGAAGGGAAACCGGAAACAATGGAGTTCAGCGCGGTGATTCAGATCAAGGATATCGATCTGAAACAATTGCTTCCTCCGAAAAACAGATCCAAGATAGACGACGGTAAGATCAAGGCCGACTTGAACGTTTCGGGAAGAAATCTCGCCGATCCGATTCCGAACATCAATCTTTTCTTCAGCGTATTTCAGATCGGTCAGGACTTCGCGAAAAGTGCGGTCAATATTTTCACACCTTCGAACGTTTTTACGGATTTTATCTACAACAGTTACGCGGTGGATAAGATCGAAGTGGAACTTTCCAAAGGTCTTGTATACGCGGTCATTCAGTTTAAACGATCCATTTTAAATACGATCATCAATTTGGAAAATAGCCAGATCTCCCAGCAGAGAATGCCCCTTGCCAACTTCTTGAAGCGGGCCAGATCCGAAATCGACACGTATCAGTGAGGATAAACCGACTATGAAACGTAAAATTCTAAATCAGAACATTCTAATATTCTTATTTTTTATCCCGTTCATTTTTGTCTTTTTTGCGGGTTGTATTATCAAATCCCCTTTGATTACGTTTACTCAGACTCAGACTTCCTCCGAAAAACAGATGATCGGAGAGGATCGTATCTTAGAAAAGGACGGTTGGCTCATTTCTTCGATCAAAACTTCCTCCGCCGGCTCCGAGGTTTGGAAAAAGGATTTTTCGGGGGATAGCTACGCGAGAGGAGATAAGAATATTCTAATGTCCTTAAGGGCTCTCGCGTATCTCGCGCCGGAAATCAAAACATGGAAAGAGGAAGGTTTTTTAGCGGAGGGTCTCGACGGCAAACTCAGAATCAATCCCGCTACTTCCGAAGTGGGAATCAAAAACGAACTTTCGAAAAAAGAAGTCAAAACGAGAATCGATGCTCTTGTGGCTCTTGCAAACGAACATAGAAGTAAGGTGATCGCTTCCCGATCCGAAGGAGATTCCAAGACGACTTCCAAAGAAAACGCGGAACATCTTAAGAGCCATCTCGAACAAACCTGGTATCGCCTTGTGGAAAAGGGAGAATACTACGAAAAGTCTCCCGGTAAATGGACTCGCAAGGAGTAGGTCATGTTTCGAATCGGACTTACCTTTCTTTTTAGTTTTTTCTTTCTCTATCATTGTTCCGTTTTTCGCGCGTCCGCAAAGATCAAACCTCTCGAATTCAATTATTCATCGATTGCGGTAAACTACTTCACGCCCGAAAACGAAAAACCGTTTCCGTTGACGGTGCAAAGAGGGAACAACCTCTACAACTCAACAACCGCGGATGGACGTTATCTTTTTTATACGACCGGTCAAAAGGGAAACTATGACATTTGGTTTCGCGATCTAAAAAGTTCGATTACGGTTCCCGTTACGGAACATCCCGCGCCCGAGTTTAAACCCGCGATCAGCCCGGACGGTAAGAAGTTAGTCTTCGTTTCCGAACAATACGATTCTTCCGGAGACCTTGTGCTTCTCGAAATGGATCCGAATTATTGGGCGGAAAAAATTCTTCAGGGGAAACGTTTTCTAAATTCAGATTTTAGAATATTAACGAATCCTGATTTTAAAGAACCGGGTAAAAAGGATTCCTTTACGGATACGGATCCTTCCTTTTCACCTGACAGTCGTCACCTCGTTTTTTCCACGGATCGCCTGACTCCCGGAATTCAAAACTTAGTCGTGTTGGATACGGATGGCAAACAGCCGATGAAACTTCTCACACAAAACGGAGGAGCTTCTCCCGAATGGTCTGCGGACGGAAATTCGATCGTTTATCTTTCTTATCAAGACGGATCGACGGGGGATATTTATCTCTTGGATCTTTCTTCGGGGAAGAATGAAAGAATTACGAAAGATTCTTATCTGAACTTTTCGCCTTCCTTGTCGAACGACAAACGTTATCTGTATTATACTTCTATTCGAAACGATTCGAACGGAAACGGACGTTTGGACGAACGGGATAACAGTTTGATCGTGAGAAAGGACTTGAAGACCGGTTCCGTTCGTCAGTTGACCGGCGGAAACGATTCTTTGTTCGATTCCAAATTCTCCACTTTTAACGGAGGTTCGGTTTTATTCACTGCGGCATATTATAATACTCTAAACATCTATTTCATTCCCGCCTCCGGTTCCGTTTCCAAGGAAAAGGACGTGATTTCCCAATACGAACTCGCTTTGAAATACAGGGATAAACAGAGTTTCGAGGATTTTCTTTTGGCGATCGACGCGATCGAGTTTTATTTTTCAGAGGATCCGATTTATCCTTTGATCCGCGCAAAGGCTCTTCTTTTGAAATACGAGGAAGCACGCGGGGCCGGAAGAATCGGAGTCGCGGATACTACGAAAAAAGAAATTCTCGCTTCTCGTTTGAATCCTGTGAACGGACTCGCCTACGGTTTGTCGCTTGTCCAAGAAAGAAAGAATTCGATTCCATCCGCGATCCAAGAGATCCGGAAATACTACGATCAGATTCGTTCGGTTTCTTCCGTTGATAAGAACGTTTTGGCTTCTCTTTTGGCAGAGGAAGCCGATCTGTATCAAAAATCCGGAAACGTGGAGCGTTCCTTACAAGTATATGATGAAATTCTAAATCGTTATTCTTCGTATTATCGGATCCGGGACATTTTTAGAAAGTCGGGCGATCTTCGTTATAAAAACGCATCGTTACACGGTTATAAAATTCCGGAAACTTTTTTCAGAGTTGCGAACGATCCTCAGATCGGAAAAGAAGATCTGAGACTTCTCTACGAACAGATTGATCGGGAAGTGATCGCCGGTAAAAATTTCGCGGAACGCACGAGCGCGGCGGAAATTTCGATCTCTTCCAATTCTCTCTCCACAAAGTCCAAAAGATTGAACGAGTATTTTTTATACGTTAAGGCTCTCGGCCTGAACGGAAAGGGTTCATTCGAAGAAAGTAACGCGTTGTTGAATACGTTTTTGTCCGGCGTCCCGGAGGCCGATCCTCTTTTTTTAAAAGGACATCTATTGAAGTCGAATAACTTCAAAGGTCTCGGAGAGGTGCAGAAATCCTTCGACGAACTTAGAATCTATCTTGAAAAATACGATCCGCTTCTCGGAGTCGATTTGGACGAAAAGGAAATCGAACGTTCCTTTATTTATTTCGAGAACAAGGCTCGAGACCACGATCGAAGGGGGAATCTTCAGGACGCGGCCTTTCATTATTTCTACAACACGGAGAACATGTTCCTCGTTAAAAGCAGGAACTTGTTTCTGGAAACCTTATATAAGGAATATGCGGTATACTATCAAAGAATGATGGTCGATTCCGTCTTCAAACTCTCGGGATCGTTGAGCGAAGAAAAACAAAAAGCTCTTTTGAGTCAGTTGGACGTGATCGACATCGCGAGCGTGGACCCTTTGGCCGAAGAGGGGTTAGCTTACATCAATCAATACTATAAGATCGCTGTTCCCAGGTCCAGACCCGTATTGGACTTGGCGACGTTATACGGTTATTCGTATTATCTGGTAAATCGAAGTGTGATCCGCGAAACTTATTACAACGCGGCGAACTCCATGACTTCCGCGCGAAAGGAAGAGATTCTCCGAGACTTTAAACAAGCTGAATATGAACTTCGATGGATCATATTCGCCGATCCGAGATACTACGAAGCCTATCAGCTTTTGGGTTGGATGTATCAGTATGTGGACATTCTCAAAAACAGAAAATCCGGAGAAGATCAACCGAACGACGAGGAAAAATATTCGAGCGTTTATAAGAAATATTTTCCCGAAAAGAATTTCGAGGAGAATATAGAACTCTACAGTCAGGTGCTTGAGCTTCTCGGAGAAAATTTCGAAAACAAAAAGGCTTTGTCCGATCTACGCTTGAACCTCGGGAACAATTACTTTCTTCTGAAAAATTATCCGAGAGCCAACGAGCAGTATTCCAAGGTTGACTCGCTTTCCGATTATATCATCTCCAAAACTCAGTTCGAAAACTATCGTCAAAAGGCGATGTTTCTTTTTAACTCGGCGAGATCTTCGATCTACGTAGCCGATTACAAGGCCGCGGTCGGGAAACTGAAAGCGGCATCCAATCTCTATTTCGAAAACGAATCCAAAAGAACCATGATTGGAAAGGATAGCGCGGAAAAACTCCAACAATACAAACTCAAACTTGCGTTGTTGTTTACGTTAACCGGTCTTTCGTATATGGAATCGGGAGAATTTTCGAACGCGATTCTGTATTACAAGGACGCTCTATCTTTGAACGGGGACAACGGTTGGATCGACCCGGTCAATCTTCACAACGGACTTGCGTTGTGTTATCAAAAATTAGGAAAGTTTAAACTATCCGAATCCCATTTGAGCGAAGCAGACAAAATCGTTTCGAACCGAGGAAGTATCGGTTGGATTCCCAAAGGCGTTAAACTCACTTTTTGGGATTATTTTTGGGACGTCATCTGGGAGGTCGCGCTTCCCGACGGAGTTCGAATTTCGGGGGAGGGAAGATTTCCCGAAGCGATTTCTCCCAAGTTTCAACCTTTGATGACGAGCGGAATCCGTGTCAACAACCTGATCGCTTCTATGGAAGTGGAGAAGGCAATCGAAGAAATCGATTTGCGATTGTCCTATGTTCGATCCAAAAGTTTGGAATCGACGCTTGCAGGTTCCTTAATACAGTCCAATTCGTTTAACGATTTGGGTTATCTGAATTTTAAAAGGGAAGAGTTTGCAAAAGCCTCAAAAATTTACGAACAAGCCGAAGAATTCGAAACGGATGCCGGGTTTGCATCCAAGGCAAGAACCTCCTTCAAACGCGCTCTTTATTCTTACTTCGGTCATTTAGAAAACTCGAAAGAAGATCCTAAAATCGAATTGGAAACTTTGCGTTCCGGTGCGGAACGTTTGTTTGCGTCCAAGGAGAATTTTATCAAATCCTGTTTGGGCGATTCCTTACAGGAAGAATTGATTCTTTCCGAAACCAAAAAATGTATTTTACGATTTTATAATGCGTATCCCGATCACGATCCGATCCTGGCTCTCGTTTATTATTACCAAGGAGAACAACTTTTCCGTTCGGGCGACGTTTTATCCGGATTCGAATTGTTCGGAAAAGCCGCCGGCCTTTTGGAAAATCCGTCTCAGGTCCCGAAAGAGATCGTCGGACTCGCGGGAGATCCGTATCCGAGAAAGGAAAGAATTCTTCATTCCATAAGCAGAGCGAATTTATACGCGAGACTCGGCGATTCCGAAAAGGCGATTTTCGTTTTGGATTTGGCGTCCGAATCCGCAAACGAATTTTATTACATTCAGGAATGGATCGAAGCGCTCGTAACACAAGCCGAGATATTTAGAAAAGAGAAAAGTTACTCGAAGGCGAAAGAAAAAATCGATCGCGCTAGCGCGCTTCTCATGTCTCATCCGCATTTGATAAGCGAACTTAAGTATTTTGTAATACGTAAACTGTTTAAGATTCAGTCCGAAATCAATTTTGAATCCGGTAGATCCGCGGAAGGATTTAAGAGTTTGGATCGATTGCATAGATTGAATTTGTATCGGCAGTTCGTAAGAATTCCTCACGAATCCGAAAACTCAGAATTTACGGAGTCCGTTTTAAAACTTCAGAATATGCTAAAGAAGCAGAAATCCGTCTACGGAGCGGTTCAAGGCGCGCTCGAAAAAAAAGAAAAGTCGGAAACCCTCATTCGAGATTATCAAATTCTTTCCAAAGACTTGGAAAAAGAATTGGCAACGATCCAATCGAAGAATCAAAACCTCGACGGTTATCTCGGAATTTTTTCGGAAGAACCTTCGGCTCCGGCCCTTTTGAATGCGGGAGAGGGTTACCTTAGAATCGAAAACGTTCTGGACAAGATCAGAATTTATAAGGCAATAAACGGCAAAGAGGAATATTCGGAATACAAGGGGAAGCTTGAAGACGAGTTTCGACAAAACGTTTCTTCCGGTAAAATTACTTTTTCTTCACAGAAAACCTGGTTTGTGCAACTGGGCGATCATATCGAACTTGAAAAAATTCGAAACGTTCTTCCCGAAAAATTTTCTCTCGTGTTTAGAACCTCTCATCTCAAACCCTTGCAGGAAAAAGATCAGAGAACCCTTCGAAACGCCGCGGTTTTAAACGGAGCGCCTAACTCCGATTCTACGCTCAACGTTCGCAATATAAAGGCGAACCAGGTTTTCAATCGATTGTTGGATACGGATCTGATCATGAGTCCTCTGCCGAATCCGGGAGGGGATAATTCTTTCGGGGAAAGCAATTCCAAGAATTATCTTTCGATTCGAAATCTTTTTCACAATCAAAACGAAATTTCCTCCGCTCTTTTTTACGATGAATCGGCCTTGGATTTGGGTAGAATTTCCGAAATTTACGAAGTGTTAAACGCATCAGGAATTCGTAATGTAGCGATCTGCGATTCTAAGGCGAACTGCAAAACGGTTTCTCCCGAAACGATTCTTTCGGGGAACGTTCCGGGAGCTCTTTTGTTGGGTTCGAGTCTGCTTCGGAAAAAAGACAATTATCGATCGAACGAAAATCTTCACGAAGCGGCGCGCGAACAAGAACGAAAAGATAACATTCGAGAGGCTTATACACACGCGTTTTCGTTTCGATCCTTTCAGAAAAAAGAGGACCCGATCGTTTCCGGAGAATTGGATCTCCTCCGTTTAAAATGGAAACTTTCACCCGGTGTTTCGATGAAGGAAATCTACGGAGATCTTTTGAAAAACACGAAGGATGACGCGTCTAAGGATTCCGTTTTGTTTTCCGCGCTTATAACCTGTTATTTAGATAAGAAGGCCGCCGATTGTGCTTCCTATTCTCCGAACGACGTAAACGACGTTGCCAAAAAGAATCTACTAAATTCCTTATATTCTTTTTCGAACGGGACTCCCGTTTCTCCGTCCGCGCTCAAGATCTCGGACAAAACGATCGCATCGTATTACGATCCTTATTTATATTATAAGAATATTCTAAAAATCGCAAGAACGAATTACGAGTCCGAGGTCGGGGAATTCTCCGCAAAACTCGCCCTCGAACTTTCGAACGATTCCGAGGAAACCAAGGAAGTAGAAGAAGAACTTCAGGGTTTATACGCGCAGAAATACTTTCTTCAGGGCGTCGTTTTGAACAAAAATCAGATTTTTCGTAAGGAAGAATTGTATCTGATTCTTTCCGGAAACTGGAAAGATGCGCTCGAACTTCTGAAAAAGAAGGAAGACGAAGAGGATACGGGAAGGTTCCGAGAAAGATTGTTCCGGAATTGGAAAAGCGAAATCACGGGAGCTTGGTTTTCTCCGTATTCTCTTTATTCCGAAGTGCACGGAAATTCGTTTAAACTTTTCGAGTCGCTCGATCCGGAAGAAAGAAGTCTTTTGTATCACCTAATTTTGTATGTCGTTCCGTTTCAGGAAAACGAAGAAGTCGATCTGCTCGCGGATTCTTTGGTTCAATACGAATGGAATACGGGAGCGAAGTCCAGGACGCTTCGTATGGTTTTGGGTTATGCGCAGACTCTTCTTTCCCGAGGAGAATTGAACAAAAGCCAGGATTGGATCGATAAAATCGGTTCTCGATTTAAGATCGGGGACGATTTCGGATCCATATTCAAAGATAAGAATATTCTAATGAATAAACTTTCCTTTCATAAGGGCAAAACCCCCGAGGTTTTAAACCCCGGGGAAAAAACGGAGTGGACTTCGTTGTATGAAAAGGCCTCGACTAAGTCTCCGAACGAGTTTATCGAATTTTTAAATTCTACGATCCGTGCCAAACGGGGTAAAAGTTTTAGTTCCAAGGAAAGAATCGAACTTGGGGATTTTATCACGTATCTTCAAAAACTTTCCTTTAAAAAGAACAGTTCGGAAGTGTTTTTCGATCTCGCGGTCGCTAAGGATTTCTTGTCGCTCGCTCGTCCTTTGATCTTAAATTCGAATCCGGATTATAAGGACATCGGAACGTTTACGAGCGTTTCGGAAAGGCTCAAAGAAAAACTTCCGGCCGATCAAGAATTTCTCGCTGTGATGGACTTGGGTCTTGAATCTTTTTACATTCGTTTTTTAAAAGGAAAGTCTAAAGGAGATCTCGCGTTTAAGGACAACCGAAAACTCAGAGCGTCCGTGTTTCAGTATTTGGAAGAATCGGCGCGGGGCGGTTACGAGGTTCTTCTGCGCGAAGAGTTGGAAAACGAATACAGAAGAAACATCAAACTCACAAAGAACAAACTTACGTATTTGTATTTGAGTTCGTATCATTTTAGAATTCCGTTGGTGCCGAGAACGGAAGATAAATTTTATCTTGTGACGGATCCTGAGTCCCTGCTTGTGAATCCTGTTTTTTCGACAAAGGAAGAATTTGTTCCGGAATATCAGATTCAATTTTTAGCAAGTTCCAAACAACAAGAGGCTTGGAAAAAATCCTTAAAGGATCTGGAAGTCTTCGAAGCAGGTTCGGGCAAGTTGGGTGGAGATCCTAAAAGCCGTCTTTACATTCTTCAAGAACCGTTGGAGATCGTAAATCAGGTCAGCTTGAATTTTGCGGGAGGATCTCTTCCGAATTCATACGGAACCTTGAGAAAAGGGAATTGGATTTTTACTTCTTCTTATCTCGACGAGGAACGTTACGATATTCAGAACTACAGGGATTCTTTTTATTGGATCGCTCAGAATTTTTTAAGTCCGGGTGTGATCTTTATCGGAGATCAGACGGATACCGCGCACGTGGACTTTTTGAAACGTTTTACGAAACGGAGCAACACCCGAATTCCTCTCTATATTCGTTTTCAAGAAACCCTGGACGCGATCAAGGAAGCGCATCCTCTGGATCGGGTTTGGAACGGTTATCGATTGTATACGAATAGTATTATATTAGAAGAATAGAGTGTAATTTTGATACGAAGTCGGTCGTTGATAAACTTGTGCCGCCGAACTTGGGCGGCTACGTTGACGATTTCAAGAATCTTCTTTTGAAATTCGTTCCGACGTTCGGTTTCAATCGGCCGTTTTGTATTCGAACGGAGTTTTCCCCGATTTGTCTTTTATATTCGGATTCGCGCCTTGGCTGAGAAAATATTCTACCAACCAGCGGCGGTTCCAACCTCGGGCTGCAATGTGTAACGGCGTTTGCCCCTGATTGTTCTTAGAATTAATTTTTGCGCCGTGTTTTAAAAGTAACTTCAAGATTTCCTTTTTATCTTCCGCGAAATAGGTCGCCAAATGTAAGGGGGTTTGACCGTCGTCGTCTTTGGCGTTCACATCGGCGCCGTTCTCTATAAAGTATTTTGCATATTCATATTTATATTTTGAACCGAAAAGGTCGACCGCTTCGTGGAGAGGTCTATTGTTTCCGCCTGATGAAGAGGAAATTTCAAGATTTGCCTTTCCTTTTTCCACTAAGAGTCGAATGATTTTTAAACGTATATCCGGGTCCGGAATTCCTCCAACACGCTGGGCATGTATGAGCATAGGTTCCTGATCGAATTCGGAGTTCGCATCGGCTCCTTTTTCTAAAAGTAGTTGGACGATTTCTATGTTTCCTTTTTCGATCGCGTAGCCCAAAGGCGATCTGCCATAGTAATTAAAATTGACGTCCGCACCTTCCTGAATTAACTTTCTGGCGTTTGTTGTATCGTTCCGTTTGATTTTTACTATCAGAGGACTTGCTTTGAGAGCGCTCGACGATTTTTTCCAATTATAGTTTACGGCGAGAGGAGCCGAAATCGGGAGAAGAATGGTATCCATAACCAAACAAAGAGGAAAGTCAATGATTGCAGCTATCAGTAGAATCGCTGATTCCGCTGAAAAATGAGGATCGAGCCAAGATCGTACTCCGCCGTAGATAAATTTAGGAGAGGTTTCGTAATCCGGATGATTTTGACGGCCATAATCGTTCTGGAAATTTTTCTCTCGGATTCGAATGGGTTTATTCACGTTTTCGTACAACGTCCACACAGAGAAACAATTCCAGGAAACGCTCGCGGCGAAAATGAATACGAGTTTTAGCAAAACATTCATATTTTTTTATATCGATTCCCGATGTGTGAAGGACAGATTTTTACTTTTTTAACAGGCAATCCGTGCTTGAAACGACTGTCATTTTATAAGAATTGCTTACGTTAAGCGATCGTTTAGTCGCGACGAACCAGTCGTAGTTCCGACAATTTTGTAGGAATACAAAGGCGCCCCCACCCTGAATTGGGCGGTGGAGGCGGGCCTTGTGGGAAAACTTCGGGAAATTTTCCTATATCAGAAAATCATAAACTTGTCCACACAAATTGGCCAATCCTGTCGGAACATTCAAAATTTCTAATAAATATTATATCTTAAAACTTCCGCGAACCAACCGTAGTAGTTCCTACAAATCTCCGTAAACTTCTTTGATCACCGCATGCTTCCTTCTTCAACGCGCGGCTTCGAGCAACTTCTTTCTTTCCTCGTTGGAAAGATCCACAAGCGTTCGCATTCTTTCGTGAAACTTCGCAAAGTTTCGATCCGCTTTTGTAAACTCGCGGTGAAAAAAATCGGTTCCGGAATGATAGCGAAGATAACCTACGAAGTCTTCGTTGTTCCAGTTTCTCGTAGCGAGTTTGTCCAAGTGGATCGTTTTGAATTCTCTCTTAGCGGAAAGAAGTGAGTTTTTAAATTCTTCCAAGATTCTTTTTTTGCCTTCGAGTTTTTCGGAATCGCTACCTGAACCTTCGTATAACTTTCTAAGTTTACCCGCGGTTTCCACGAGTAAAACTTTGAGTTTTTTAGATTCTTCCTTTTTCAAAAGAATCTCTTTTTTAATCGGACTTTCTTTTCCTTCCACCGATTCCAGATAATGAAACGCTCCTTCCTCTTCGACGAAACTCGCATAACTCTCGTTAAAGAGAGAATCTCCCGGAAAATATACGGTTGCGTGCGCCATCTCGTGAAACACGAGTGAGGCGATCTCGTGAGGTTTTGTATCGTCCAATTGTGAAGAGAAAATCGGATCTTCGAACCAGCCGAGCGTGGAATAACCGGCGGTGATTCTGATTCTTGTGTCGAATCCTTTCTCTTTGAGTTCTTGCTCTTCCTTTTTCGTTTTTTCCAAATCGAAAAATCCTTTGTAAGGAACCGTTCCGGCGATCGGAAACCACCAAGTATAAGATTCCAACTTGAGAGGATAACAAGCGGATACGTGCCAACCCAATTCTTCCCGGTCGAGTTGAACGAAGGACTTGAATCCGGCGGCTGGAGCGAGTGAAAGTTCCTTGATTCCGTATTCCCGAAAGGATTCCACTTCTCTGAGTTTTGTTTTTAATTCTTCCTTTGCGGACGGATCTTGCAGGATCGTTTCGATCGATTTTCGTTTTAGCAAAATGTCGAGTTGTCCCGTTCCCAAGTGCCAGAGATAACCCACGCAGTTCTCAAGAGTGAAACATAAAAAAAGGAGAATTGCGATTCTTCCCAATCGATGTGCGGTTTTCGATTTACACTTGTTCTTCGAACAAGGAGAATCGAATTTAGGTTCTATTATGGAATTTATACGTTCACTTCCTAAGGTTGTCGTCTTCAACGGAATTCTTTTGGTCGCTCTCATTTTGATCCTGATTTTTCCCAAGGAATGTTCGTTGTCTTCTCTTTTCTCCGGCAAAAGACCGATCAATCCGGGCGAACAAAAGTCGGCGATCGAAATCCAGAATTCCTTTCGCAAC
The DNA here is from genome assembly GCF_002811925.1 of Leptospira barantonii. NCBI lineage: Bacteria > Pseudomonadati > Spirochaetota > Leptospiria > Leptospirales > Leptospiraceae > Leptospira > Leptospira barantonii. The sequence goes on along the minus strand of NZ_NPDS01000011.1, from coordinate 54,795 downwards.
GTCTATCATCTCGTTAAGGATTCGGTCGTTTCCATTCGCACGAAAAAAAGCGAATCGATCACAAGCCCGTATCACTACTTCGATTTCAGAAACGAAAGACTGGCTTCCTTCGGAAGCGGTTTTTTCGTTCATGAAAAAGGTTATATAGTTACCAACTACCACGTCATCGAAGGTGCGGAAAGTATCGAAGTCATCACCTCGAACGGTAGCGTTCATTCCGCGAAATACGTGGGAAGCCACGAACGCGCGGACATCGCTCTTTTAAAAATCCGAGAAGGTTCCGGTTTGCGTCCCATCGTTTTCGGAGATTCGGACCGGATCGAAGTGGGAGATTGGGCGATCGCGATCGGTTCTCCCTTCGGTCTCGAACGTTCCTTCAGCGTCGGCGTGGTCTCAGCGAAATACAGGGAGGATCTGGACGAAACCGGTCAGACTCATATCCAAACGGACAGCATGATCAACCCGGGAAGTAGCGGAGGTCCGCTCTTAAACATCTACGGAGAAGTGATCGGGATCAACCGTTTGATCCGAAGCGAAACTGGTCGTAACTCCGGCATCGGTTTTGCGATTCCGAGCAATTATGCTTTGAAGATTATCCGAATGATCGAGTCTAATCAAGGCAGACATATTCGTCCGGCGATTCTCGGCGTGATGGCTACGGTTCCGCTTCCCGATCATAGAATCGCATTGGGCATTCCCGATTCTTGGACGGGGGTTCTCGTTTACGATATGGATCCTCAGTCTTCGGCGGAACTCGGAGGAATCAAACGTTATGATTTTATTCTCGAGGCGAACGGAGCCCCGATCAAAAATATTAATGATCTGCGTGAACAGGTTGGAATAGTGGGACTTGGGGGCAAGATCAAGCTCCGTATCTACCGGGAGAAAACGATGCTCGAACTTCCGGTGAAGTTGATTCAAAAATAGCGGTTTTAGAATTTTAGAGGAAAGAAAGACGGGATGAGAAGAAACATCGTTCACAGCGGAGCCGATGCTCTGATCTATGAAATCAGACAGATCGTAGCCGTCGCGAAAAAACTGGAGGCTCTTGGTCTTCAGATCACTTACGAAAACATAGGAGATCCGATTCAAAAGGGAGAATCCATTCCCGATTGGATGAAAGAGATCGTTTCCAACCTGGTTCTAACGGACAAGTCCTGGGCCTACACGGCCACGCAGGGTTACGAACCTACGCGTACATTCCTCGCCGAAAAAGTAAACGAAAGAGGCGGAGCCCAGATCACCGCGGACGATCTTTTGTTTTTCAACGGACTCGGAGACGCGGTCGCGAAAATTTTCGGATTTATGAGAAGGGAAGCCCGTGTTCTCGGACCGAGTCCCGCTTATTCCACGATTTCATCCGCCGAAGCCGCACACAGCGGATATGAGCACCTAACGTATAATCTTCTTCCCGAACACAACTGGATGCCGGATTTGGAGGACATCGAGAATAAGGTTCGCTATAACGATTCCATCACAGGAATTCTTCTCATCAACCCGGACAATCCAACCGGCGCAGTGTATGATAAAACCTTAATGAAGGATATCGTAAAGATCTGCGAAAAATACGATCTGATGCTGATCTGCGACGAAACCTACGCGCACGTGAACTATTCCGATCACGGACCCTTACATCTTTCCGAGGTCATCGGAGACAAGGTGCCGGGAATGGCGCTAAGATCCATTTCCAAAGAATTTCCTTGGCCGGGCGGTCGTTGCGGTTGGCTTGAAATCTTCAACAAGGACAAGGATCCCGTTTTCAGTCGTTACGTAAAATCGTTGTTAGACGCAAAGATGCTCGAAGTATGTTCTACCACACTTCCGCAGATGGCGATTCCGGAGGTTTATTCTCATCCGGAATTTATTCCTCATCTAAAACGAAGAAACGAAAAGTTTAAAAAACGCGCTCACGCGGCGACCGAATACTTTGCCGGTTTAAAAGGTGTAAAGGTGGTCGAGCCGAAGGGAGCGTTCTATCTTACGGTCGCTTTCGACGACGGGGTTTTGAATTCCAAGATGAAGTTGAACGTGGAAAACAAAAAGGCGGACGAATTCATCCAACCTCTTTTGGGTTCCGCGGCGAACGATCGAAGATTCGTATATTATCTGCTCGCCTCCACGGGAATTTGTGTGGTTCCTTTGTCCGCGTTCTGTACGCTCAAGGACGGGTTTCGCGTAACGTTGCTCGAGGAGGACGAAGAAAAATTCGATTGGATCTATAAGACGCTTCGAGACAAGATCGGTGAGTATATCGCGTCCGCTTAAAATCGGACTGATGGATTCCGGAATGGGCGGCTTGTCCGTTCTTAAGGAACTCCTGAAATACGATTCGGAAATGGAAATCGTATATTACGGAGATCTAAAGAACAGTCCTTACGGGGAAAAACAAGCCTCCGTCGTTCTGGAACTCGTTCGAAACGTATGCAATTATTTGCAAGCGGAGAATGTGGACGCGATTCTTCTCGCGTGTAACACCGCGACCTCGGCCGCGGCGGAAACCCTCCGAAAAGAATTTAAGATTCCTATTTTCGGAATGGAGCCCGCGATCAAACCGGCGATTCTCCAGAACCCCGGAAAAAAAGTCGCGTTACTCGCAACGCCTGTCACTCAAAGAGAGGAAAAACTTCAGAAGTTAAAGACGGAACTCGGTGCGGAAGAATTGATCGTTCCCGTATCCTGTCCCGGTCTCGCCGGTTTTGTGGATAGGGGAGAATTTGCCGAGGCCGAAAAGTATCTTCTTCCGATTCTTTCGGATCTTCGCGAAAAGAAGGTGGAGATTCTCGTTCTCGGGTGTACCCATTACGTTTTTCTAAAACAGATTATTCTAAAGAACTTTCCGGAGGTCAAACTCTACGACGGAAATTTCGGAACCGTAAAACATCTTTTGAATTCCCTGGAAGCGAATGCGGACGCGGCTTCAAATGCAACCGCCGATACGAACTCGATCCCCGAAGGACCACGATCCGATTCCGGGAGAGGCCCTCATTATAGATTGATCTTAAACAGCGACGACGACTCTCACATTCGATTGGCGGCCGATCTTTTAGAATCTCCGAGCAAGGTCTAATATGTCCTCAGAGGCGGAACGTCTCATAGCGGAGATCGTTCGTAAAGAACAACGTTCTCTGGAAAAATTCTACGATTTATACGGATCGATGCTCTATTCGGTAGTTTATAAAATTCTAATGAATCGTGAAGAGGCCGAAGAGATTCTTCAGGAAGTGTTCTCGATTCTCTGGACGAAAGCCGAACAGTTTGATTCTTCCAAATCGTCTCCCTTAACCTGGATGACTACGATTGCGCGTAACGCGGCGCTTTCCAAAATCCGATCGGTGGATCATAGAACGCGAAGACAAAGTTTTGAATTTCAGGAAAGTTTTGCGGAGAATCCGAAGGTGATCCAGGATTCCGTTTTTCAAAACGTGATGGACTCGAGCCTCAGAGATAAGGTCAAAGAAGCGATCGCCGGTTTGGCGCCGGAGATTTCCATTCTTTTGGAAGAGGCATATTGGAGCGGTCTCAGTCAAAGCGAGATCGCTAAGAAATACGATCTTCCTTTGGGAACGGTCAAATCGAGAATTCGGTCGGGGCTGATGGAACTTAGGGCGTCCTTGAAGGATTGGTCGTGAATTTTTGTATGAGTTCCCACATTTTTAGTGAAATCGCGCCCCCACACTGCGATGCAACCCATAGGGAGCAACGCGCTGAGTTTATGGTGAGGTGGCGGGAAAGGAATCACCGCAAAATCTCCGATATCAGAAAAATTGAATTCGAACAAGAAGAAAAATATTTCTAAAAATTGTAGGAATTCCTACAAAACCGGACGCCGGTGTAAAAAAAATCGATCCGATCGGAATTTTCCGGAATAAAATCAAGTGGGAGTTCCTACATCGGAACCGATCGAAAGGAAACGTTGAAACAATGAATCGTAGAACTGGAAAAACGAAACTATGACGAACCCGAATTCCGACCCGATCGAACCGGCGGAAAGCTGGGAGGATTTCGTCTTTCCGAAAGAAGTTTTTTCTTCTTCGAAGGCAGAGTTGGACTTAGAGGACGTGTTTCATCTTTACGGACTTTCTTCGATGGAGGAGTTCCGACCTCATTCTTCCCTGAGGAATCAAATTCTATCCAAGGTTTTGCAAGACCCGACCGATTTGAGCACGACCGGCTTGCACGGGAACGATTCGAAAACGAAGAACGCGCCGAAATCGCACGAGGACTTTCTATTCGTCCGCAAATCGGAGGAATCGCTCTGGAAGAAAAGCGCATTCGAAGGTGTGGAATATAAAATTCTCAACCGAGATTCTTCCCGCAACACGGTAACTCTTATGATCCGAATGGAACCCGGCGCGGTGTTTCCGGCGCACCCGCACGGAAGCGCGGAAGATTGTTTTCTCGTAAGCGGCGATTTGATGATCGCCGGAACTACGATGTCGGCCGGAGACTTTCACAGAGCGGAAGCCGGATCCAAACATAAAAAATTTACCACGTCTCTCGGAGCGGAATTCCTGATCGTATCGGGAGAATCCGACTTCTCAGAATCCGAGAAATTTTTTTCCTAATTTTTGAAAGCCGATTCTTTGGAAATAAATTTCCAAAAACGAAAAAAGTTTTTTTGAAATAAATTTCCAAACTTTATACTAAAAATTCGATCCGTTTTTTTCGAACTATAGTATAATACGAAAACTCCTCCATAGAGGATTCATCGGAGCAATGAATGATCCGTTTATTAACCGCGATTGCGGTTTTATTCTCTCTCACCGTTTGTAAACCGAAGGTCGCCGAAAGTTCGGACGCGGTTGTAACCTTTCTCAAAGGAAAGGCTTCCGTAATCGAAACCGGTAAAGATCTTTCTCCTCTTGCAAACGTAACCGAAAAACAATCCGTGAAAACGGATTCGGACGCGGTATTAGATCTTACTTCCAAACTCGGAAGTTTCCGTTTATTAGGCGGAAGCACCGCAACCTTGGCGACTCTCAACGCAGAGAGCGCGTCCTTTCAAGTTTCCGAAGGAAACGTTTTGATCAAAGCGGGTAAACTCGCAAAAGGTCAAAGCCTTCTTGTGGATACACCTACAGTCGTTGCGGCCGTTCGTGGAACCCAGTTTTGGGGAAGAGTGAACGGCAAGGACGAATCCGGCACCTTTGCGGTTCGTGAAGGAGCCGTTGAGATCACTCGTAAGTCCGACAACGTAAGAGTTCTGATCGAAGCCGGACAAGCGGTGGATCTAAAACCCGGTGAGAAGGATCTAAAACCTAGAACCGCCGCCAAAGAAGAATTAGCCGCGATGGAGCAGATCGACCAAATGAAATGATTTCCTGAATTCCCGAATCTTCGTCCTTAAGTGCCGGATTTCCTAGTGGGTCCGGTTTTTTTTTGTGTGCAGGGATTTTGTCTTTTCCAAGCTATTCTAAAAAAGAACCGGGAACGGAGAATGGAAGAAAAGATCACATACAAAAGCGCGGGTGTGGACACCGAAAAGGGAAGAGAGTTCGTTCAAAAGATCAAACGAAACGTAGAATCCACGCACGGACCGAGAGTTCTCGGCGGTCTCGGCGGCTTTGCAGGAGCTTACGACGTAAGCGTTCTTAAAAAATTCAACCAACCCATTCTTCTTTCCGGAACCGACGGCGTCGGAACAAAGATAGAACTCGCAAGATTGTTAAACACGTTCGATACGGTAGGGATCGATTTGGTCGCGATGTGTGTGAACGACATTCTCGTTTGTGGCGGAGAACCGTTTTTCTTTTTGGATTATATCGCCTGCGGAAAATTAGATCCGGAAAAAATGGATCAAATCGTATCGGGAATCGTACAAGGATGCAAATTGTCGAATGCTTCCTTACTCGGTGGAGAAACCGCGGAACATCCCGGAACGATGAAGGAAGACGAGTTCGACCTCGCGGGTTTTGTAGTCGGCGCGGTGGAAAAGGATCTGATGATCGACGGTTCCACGATCAAACCGGGCGATAAAATTTTAGGATTGGAATCGAGCGGTCCGCACAGCAACGGTTTCTCACTCATTCGTAAACTTCTTTTGAAAGACGGAAAACATCTTCCATCCGATCCGGAACAGGTTAAGTTTTTAAAAGAATACGCTCTCAAACCTACGCGTATCTACGTTCAAAGTATATTAAAACTTTTGCAAAAGATTCCCGTAAAAGGAATGGTTCACATCACCGGAGGCGGTTATCAGGAAAACGTTCCGAGAGTTCTTCCGAAAGGATCTCAGGCGAAATTTTTCAAGGATAGAATTCCTTCCGGATATTTTTTCGAAAGATTAAAAAAAGATCATAAACTCGACGAGTTGGAAATGTTCGCCACGTTCAACATGGGAATCGGTTATATGGTGATCGTATCCGAAGAGAACGTTTCTTCCGCAAAAGAATTTTTGGAATCCACCGGAGAATCGGTTCACGAGATCGGAGAGATTCTTTCCGGTAATAAAGAAGAAGTAATCTTCGTCTAACAACGCATCTATGATGACGATCGCAGATCTTCTCCGGTCCAGAGTTCTGGTTTTCTCCAGGAAAAATCCGTTTATGCTTTCGAGACTCACTTTTTTTTACGTGATTCTCGGGATCGCGGGCGGACTTTTTTCGGCCGCGTTTTGGATGCTCCTCGAATACCTGACACGTTTTGCGTCCGCGATCTCCGGGATTTACACCGTTCCTTTTATGACGATCTCCGGACTGTTGATTGGACTCGTCATTCATTTTCTCGGAGAACCGGGGGAAATCTCATTAGTAATCGATAATATACGTTTTCGTGGCGGAAAGTTGGAAGCGAGTCAGAATCCTTCCATGGCTCTTTCTTCCATCTTAAGTATATCTTCGGGAGGAAGCGCTGGTCCCGAGGCTCCTCTCGTTCAAATCACGGGTTCCTTCGGAAACTGGTTCGCAGAAAAGCTCGGACTTACCGGAGAAGAATACAGATCTATGACCATCGCCGGGATGGCCGCGGGTTTTACTTCGTTGTTCGGTTCTCCCTTGGGAGGCGCGTTATTCGCTCTTGAAATCCTACAACACAGACACGTGGTCGAATACTATAAGGCGCTTCTTCCCGCGTTTTTATCGAGCACATCGGCGTTTTTCGTTTTCCTTTGGATGACACACGCGGGTTTACAACCCACTTGGCAGTTTCCTCAGTACGTTCCCGGAGACATTCAAGATTTCTTATATGCTCTTTTACTCGGCGCGGTCGGCGCGGTTCTCGGATGGATGTTTCACGGTTTGTTCATCGCAAATCGTTGGATCTATTCTAAAATTCCGGGACCGATCTACTGGAAGACCTTGCTCGGCGGCGCGGTTTTGGGATGTATCGCTTGGCAGATTCCGTTGACCCGGTTTTTCGGACACGATCAACTCAATCAAATCGTGGAAGGAAAGTTCACTCTCGTTTTTTTAGCGGCTTTGATCTTCTGGAAAACATTCGCGATCACGAGTACGGTTGCGAGCGGTTGGAGAGGGGGAGTGATCATTCCCTTGTTTTTTATCGGGGCTTGCGCCGGTAAACTTTTGTTCGGAATTCTTCCTACCGAAAACGAATCCTTTCTGATGATCTGCTTGATGGCCGCGGTCAATTCTTCCGTAACCAAAACTCCGATTTCCACCACGATTTTGTTATCCGAACTGACCGGTCTTTACAGTTTTACACCTGTGTTGATCGCAAGTTTAAGCGGTTACTTTTTATCTCCTAAAGAACCGTTTATCAAAACTCAGGGAAAAGAAGTTTAATCAAAGTCGATTTGTGAAATTCACTTTTGTAGTTTAGTATATTTTAATTTTTGTATGTTTTGTTTTGAATGTGTTTTGAGGTTAAACTTAAAAAACATCATGAGGATCTTTCAATTTTCTTTCGAAAATATTCCTCATCGACTGTTCGGTTCTATTGTGGCGGCGAGAACGACGAGCCGATTTTAGACTCGCCATTCTCCCTTGATTTTACTGTTCGGCGCAGAGTAGATTTAGGTTCACATTACAGTTATACGTATCCACGGTAAACGCTCCTTCGGGCGTTAAATTAGGATTTGTCTCCGTGGTATTTCCCGCTTTTCCTGCGGACACGGCGTTATTCGAAGACCACGCGTTACAATCGGAAGAGACTTCCCATGGAAATGTCCCCGCTCCTCCGTTGAAGCCATTCCAGAAAAATTTCTGAGCTCCCGCATCGATTCCGTTCGTCAGGTTTGCGGTTACGATCGAATTCGCGTTCGTGGTAAACGTGATCGTAGTTCCGTCGCTTCTGCGGTATTGTTTATTCGGATATAAAACCCAGTCTTTTCGATTCGGATTTCCATCCGTAGCGGATATAACTTCCCGAACGTTGAGCGATACGATGACCGCTTTGTAAGTTCCGGTTAAGCCGCTAGGTCTTGCCGCCATACACTTTGCGTCCGCGCCACTGATTCCGCCTAAGTTTCCGTTGTAACCGGCTCCGTTATTTGTCGCGATAAACGTTCTGCAGAACGAAGAGTCCTTGCAGGAGGGGACGGAGTTTCCCAATGCTCCGCTGGATGCGAGTAAGAAAAAGAGAGTGCCCGTGTTGTCTTCTTTTTTGTCTTCGCAGGAAAAAAGGGTCATAACGATCGTTCCCGTAAGTAAGCTAAGAAAAATTTTTTTAAACATTGTGTTTTCCTATTTTTTGAACTAAATTCGCGCGTGTTTTATCTTACTCTAATGTTTGTGTTATCTTCGGGAACGAAATAGAAACGCAAACGAATCCATCTTGAAGAACCGTCCTTTGTTTTTAAATTTTCAGATTCTATGAATTAATTGATGAAACGTTGTCGTGCGTGAATTCGATTCTTTGGTATTGTTAGTGAAATACTTTTTTGTTTTTGTTTCTTTTGAGTTGAATGTACAATCATTTTAATATAGTTCTTATAATATGGAGAGCGTGATTTCGATGCTCGCGTTACGCTGTCCTTGATTTTGAAAATGAGGAAAGAGAGTTTACGATTTAGGATGTCTCACTTGAAAAATAAACAGTTTCCGATTGTAGCGTCTTAAGAATCCGGCCGATTTTAGATTTCACAAAAGTTTTCCAAGAATCCATTCTCCCTTAATTTTCGAAGATTTCCACGATTGACAGCCTTGGTCGGAATTCCGACATTGGAACCATCCATGGGGAAAATTCAGGAACTCAGTCCGGAACTCATCAATCAAATCGCGGCGGGAGAAGTCATTGAATCGGCTCATTCCGTCGTAAAAGAACTTATGGAGAATTCCATGGACGCGGGCGCGACGCAGATCGACGTGGAGTCGAAGGACGGCGGGCTTTCGCTTTTGCGAATCACGGACAACGGTTCGGGAATCGATCCGGGGGATTTGGAACCCGCGCTCAAACGTCACGCGACGAGTAAAATCCGGGATTACAGAGATCTTGAAAGTGTGTTGAGTTACGGGTTTCGGGGAGAAGCTCTCGCATCGATCGCATCGGTGTCCCGCCTAACGTTGGAAAGCGGAACCAAGGATCAAAAGACCGCGTGGAAGATCCGTTCCATCGGTGGAACGATTTCCGATCGGGAAGAGATTCCCGGGTTTACGGGAACGAAAATTCTCGTGGAAGAATTGTTCTTCAACACGCCGGTTCGCAGAAAGTTTTTAAAGTCGATCCGATCCGAAGACAAAAAAATTCGGGATCGAGTCACAACCCAAGCCCTTGCCAGAGAAGACGTTCGCTTTCGTCTTTTTCAGGACGGTAAGGAAGTCTACGTATTGCCTTCCAGAGAAAGTAAAAAGGACAGAATCATCGATCTTTTCGGTGAAAACTTTCGAGATCATCTTTTGGAAGTGAGTTTGGAACGCGGCGGAATCAAAGCATACGGCTATATCAGCGATCCCGATTTTTATAAATCCAACCGAACCGGACAATTCATCTTTATCAACGGAAGACCGATCGAAATCAAATACAGCTCCGTTCTATTAAAAAAAGCTTATGATGAACTTCTTCCTCCGAACGGACATCCGTATTGTTTTTTATTTTTCGAGATCGATCCTTCGAGAGTGGACGTCAACGTTCATCCAGCGAAGAAGGAGATTCGCTTCTTAGACGAAGAAGGTTTTAACGGATTCTTTCTTACTTTGATTCAAAAGGAATTGAGATCGAGTACTCCGGTCAGTTTTTTAGAATTGAAAAAACGTCTTTTAAAACCGACACCCGATACGTTCAAAACGAGTTCGCTTTATCAGGCTCATTCTTCTTCGCGTGCGGGTGAAAGTCCTTTGCTCAGCCGAGAACTTTTTACCGATGTTCCGAGACAGGAAGGATTCGAGCTTGATCGAATGGGACCGGGCGCTTCCTTGTCCGCTCTCACGGACGAAAGAGTCAAACATTCTTCCTTTGTTCCCAAGAAACATTTCGGAGTTTTGTTCGAGACGTTTATTCTCGCGGAAGCGGAAGACGGTTTTTATATCATCGATCAACATACGGCTCATGAAAGAATCCGTTACGAAGAGGTTCTTCGAAAACTCGAAAAGAAAAACTACGGAATCCAACCGCTGTTGACTCCGATTCGAATCGACGTTTCCAAACAGGAACAGGAAGACATATTAAACCGAAGAAAAGAATATGAAGAAGTCGGAATATACTTGGATCCATTGGGCGAGGACAGCGTGGTTCTCCGCGAAATTCCCGCGTATATGGAACCCGGAGAGGAAAAGGAAATCATACTCGATTTTCTAAATCGAACCGAAGGAAAAGAATCCAGCGAACCCGAGTTATACGATCTTATGGCGAAGTGTGTTGCCTGCCGATCCGCGATCAAAAAAGGGGATCATCTCTCCGATCCGATTTTAGCTGAAATATTAAACAGACTGAGTTATTGCGAAAATCCTTCCCGTTGTCCGCACGGAAGACCCACCCTAGTAAAGTTGAGCAGAGATGACCTCGAAAGAATGTTCCACAGAAAATGAAGAAGTTCCGGGAAAAGAACCGGATCGAGTCGTACGTAAATTATTCCGTCAAACGTTAGTCGGAATCGTGATTCTCGTATTGGGAGTCGTGTTTTTGGCGCGTGTTTTTCCCGAACCCGTGCTCGCGGTTTCTCAAAAGTTTATCGAGATCACCGGAGTTTTCGGAGTCGGGATCGGAATCATGCTCGCAGATTCTTTGCACGTTTTTATTCCGCCGGACGTATTTTTGATGATCGCGGTGGCCGGTAAACTCAACTCGATTCTCGTGATCGTTTCCGCTTCGATCGGAAGTCTGATCGGAGGAACCATATCCTATCTTACGGGAAGAATCGTTTTACCGAAGATCGAAGGTGTTGCGAGCTTCGTAAAAAAACACGAACAGAAATTGGAACACTATCTGCATCGTTACGGATTTTGGGCCGTCGTATTAGCGGCTTTGACCCCGCTTCCGTATTCTTGGGTTTCGCTTGCGGCCGGAGCGATGAAAATGAGATATCTTCTCTTTTTTCAGGGTTGTCTTTTTCGAATTCCGCGTTTTATAGTATTCTATTATTTGATTCAATTCGGTTGGGTCGGGGGCGGAATGTGAGATCTTTTTTCGGTTCCGATCAGTCCGATATAAGAAAGAATTTTTTGATGAATCTTTTGTATCAAGGTTAGAATTTTTGGAAACCAACCAGCCCAATCTATTTCCGAAAACGAGAGAGGAAGTCATCCGAGAGAACTTGGATCTGTTCGATCTTCCGATTCGAATTCAAGCCTTGATCGAAAACGTTCTTCAAGGAAACATCCGGGAACAATCCCTGGTTTGTTGTCATAGCGCCTGCGACGTTTGTAACGCGACCATACGAACCTGTCTTAGAAAAATCAAAAACGAGTTGGAACCGAGTTGAGCGATCTTTTTACAAAGAAGCCGATTCCTCCGCTCGCTCATAAGATCCGTCCTTCCAGTTTCGACGACGTAATCGGTCAAACAAGAGCCACCAAACAACTCGTCAATTATCGTTCTCCCGTATCGATCATTCTCTACGGACCACCGGGCACCGGCAAATCGACGTTAGCCGGAATTCTATGCAGAAAATGGAATCTTCCCTACGTGGAATACAACGCAGTCTCCACCGGAGTAGCGGAGATCAAAAAACTTCTCGAAAGAGCGGAACGAGAGGGAACGATTCTTCTTTTTTTGGACGAGATCCATCGTTTTAGCGCGTCCCAACAAGACAGCCTTCTCAAGGGAGTGGAAACTGGACATCTCGTATTGATCGGAGCCACGACCGAAAATCCGGCGTTTCGGATCACAAGACCTCTTTTATCCAGATGTCAGATTTTAAAGATAGAACCTCTTTCTTTGGAAGAACAATCCTCTTTGTTGGAAAGAGGAATTCAAAATTTAGCATATTCCATAAATCTAAATCAGGAAGCCAAGGAAACATTGATTCGATTTTCGGGTGGGGACGGAAGAAAACTTCTTTCCAATCTAGAGGGTCTCAGTTTCAGTTTTCCGGAGAATCATACGATCGACCAAGCCGACGTTGAGGAATATCTCGCTAGCAGGGTGATCGAATACGATAAAAGCGGAGAATCGCACTACGACGTGATTTCCGCGTTTATCAAATCCGTGCGTGGGAGCGACCCGGACGCCGCGTTATACTATCTTGCGGTTTTACTCGAAGGCGGAGAAGATCCGCTTTTTATTATGCGAAGATTGATCATTCTCGCGAGCGAAGACGTGGGAAACGCATCGATCAACGGATTGCCCTTGGCGGTTTCCGGCTTACAAGCGCTCGAGGCAATAGGGATGCCCGAAGGAAGATTGATCCTCGCGCACGTAACCACCTTTCTTGCATCCTGTCCCAAATCGAACGCGAGTTACAAGGGCATCGGAGCCGCTCTTTCCTTTGTAAGAGAAAAGGGAACCGGAATTCAAATTCCGAATCGTCTCAGAAACGCTCCTACGTTTTTACACAAGAAAGAAGGCGCTTCTCAGGGTTATATTTATCCTCACGACTTCGGCGGATTTAAGGAACAAAATTATTTCCCGGATCAGTTTGCGGACGATCCGCCCCGTTTTTATTTTCCAACCGGAAACGGAGCGGAATTGAAACTCAAAGAATACTTGGATAAGATTTGGGAAAAAACTCCCTGGAAGAAAGGAAGTTGATTATTTGTCGTAGAGATCGGGTCGAACTTTGACCTGTTTTGTCCTGGATTCCAATCCTTTCAGACCGGTTTCCGTTTCGTTTCCATTTCTACTCGAGTCCGAATTCCATTGATACGCCACCGCGTGTTGTTGGTGTTGGATCGGCTCTTTTATTTTTTTGTGTTTATACTCAGAATTGAACATTTTTCCTCCTTGGGTCGTAAGACCGCCAAGGTTTAGTAATCGTTTCGTGCTTTTCGGTAAAAATCTAAATCTTTTTTTTAAAGATAGGATGGCGATTTCGTTACAAAACGGTTTAATCGCGCAACGGGTCGTAAGTTTTTTTAGTTGAATTCTTTTTCCAAAGCGGAAAGAACCCGGTCGTTTTGTTCGGGTCTTCCGATCGTAATTCGAAGCGCGTTTAAATCGTAGCTCTTCAAGTCGCGAAGAATGATCCCTTGTCTTAAAAGAGACTGGGAAATTTCCGAAGAAGTTTTACCGTGTTTTCTTGCAAAAAACGTAATAAAGTTCGCGTATGAATTCGGATATTCTATACTTTGTTCCGATGCGAATTTTTCGTATCGTTTCATCTCGTTCAGATTCGTTTCCAAATAAGAATCCACGTGAGATTCGTTCTTTAAAGCCTCGGTCGCCGCGAGCGCGGAAAGATTCGCGACGCTGAACGGAGGGCGCATCTTATAAAGATTGGAGATCAATTCCTTGCTTCCGATCCCGTAACCGATTCTCATTCCTCCGAGTCCGTAGACTTTGGAAAATGTTCCCGTATAAAAAACGTTCGGAAAAATATCGGTGACTTCTTTTGCGGGAATGAATTTATCCTCGTCCTTTTTTTTACCGAATTCCATATAAGCCGCGTCAATGACGACTAACGTGTCCGGGGAAACCTTTCTTAAAAATTCATAGACGTCCGATTTGGAAAGGGCGTCGCCCACCGGATTGGACGGAGTGCATAAAAAGATGATTTTGGGACGAACGGATTTCGCAAGATCCAAAAACGCGTTCAGATCGTGTTCGATCGTTTCGGTGGAATGAATCACGGCACCGCATTGAAGGGCGTAGATCTTATACATAGCGAACGTAATACGATTGATCAGAATCGGATCTCCCGGACCCAATACGCATCTACACGCGAAATCCAAAACCTGATCGCTTCCGTTTCCGGGAATGATTCGATCGGGAGTGACGTCGAACTTGGACGCGAGCGCGGTTTTTAAATCCAAGTAAGAATCATCCGGATAATACGACATCGTCGACGCCGCGCGCTGGATCGCCTCTACGACCGGAAGGGCCGTGCCGAACGGGTTTTCGTTGGAGCCGAGTTTGATGACTTCTTTAGGATCGATCCCGAATTCTCGAACCACGAGTTCAATGGGTTTACCGGCTTCGTAACTTTTGAGCGTGTTTAGAATAGGTTGAAATGGGATCATCTTCTCCCATGCTTTTTTTAGGAAAAAATTTGGGAATCGATTTAAGAATAAATTCGAGTTCGACTCGGAAAAATAGTTTGGGTTCGTTGTATTCCCGATTTTTTTCCCTCTAATCGTAAGTATTCGTTAAATAAAAAGAATCTGGTATCAAGATGAAAGACACGCAGTTCCACAGTGAAGTAGAAGAAGAAATTTTGGATCGTTTAGAGGACTTTTCGAACGGAGAAATTTTGATTCAGGAAATTCTCAAGTCGTTCGAGAACTTCGATAGAGCTTTAGGAAATACGGTTCAAGAACTCTTTCCCTTGGATGACAACAAGAAATAATTAAGAACAACTTTCACGGATCGACTTCCAAGAATCGATGCGGATTCCCCTCGATTTTCCCTGAAGTCGTTTCGCATACTCCTTCGCTTTTTGAATTCTACTTTGATTGTCCGGATGTGTGCTCAGCCAATCCAGAATTTTCTCGGCGTTCCATTCCTTTTCGTCCTTCTTCGAAGACTGCCCGCCTTGTTTTTGGGGAGAATTTTTCGAAACCTTCGATTCTTCCCTTTCAAAAAAATCTATAAAGCCCGAAAGACCGACCCCCGATTTTTTTAACATCTCAAAGGCTCGTTCGTCCGCTTCCTCTTCGAATTCCCTCGAATATCTAAGAACGGTTAACGTGTTTACGATTTCCGTGATCGTCTCCAAGGTTCCGATGTCGTCGAATCCGATTCCGATCGAGAGTTTGATTACGAGCGAGATTCCCAGAAGACGGATCATCTGACGGATTCCGTGACGATTTTCGACGTGCGCGATTTCGTGTGCGAGTATTGCCGCGATCTCTTCGGGGCTTTCCGATTCTTCGATCAAACCCGAAAATACGTAGATTCTTCCTCCCGGAAGAGCGAACGCATTTATATCAGAAGTTCTTAATATTTTAATGGAGAATTTGTCCCTGACTTTCGGGGACACGATCGTATTGCGGATCTTGTTCACACTTTCCCGCAGTTTCGGATTCTTACATTCGGAGTAGTTCGTTTCGAATCGTTTCGAGATCATTTCTCCGAGAGCCTTGTCCGCCGATTCCGGAACAAGAACGTAAACTTGATCGAGTTTGTTTACTATCAAAAATCCGATGCCGAACGCGAGAATTCCCGCGATCAAAATCTGTTGGAATGTGGGCAACAAAAGAAATCTGGATAAAAGCCCGCCGAAGTCCGTTCCGAGTTTGCGTTTTCTGTATTTTTGAAAAAGATCAGCCTTCTCCTTTGAGAAGAACGTAAAGATCAGATCGTTTCCGAGTTCGTGGTTGTCCGAGAGTTCGAGTCTGTACTCGTTTCCCAGTTTTTCGAGGGAAAGAATTTGTGTATAAGAAAAATGGAATGTATTATTTTCTTCCGAGTTTGTTTCCGCGACGAAGCGAAATCCGGTCTCGTTGGGAATCAAATTCCCCGAAACCGGTTTCGCCGATTTGCCGTCGTAGTAAAGGTCGGGCATTCCTTAGTTTCCGAATACGGAACTGATCGCTTCTCCGGCTTCGTGCAATCCGTCGGCGAGAGCGTTCGCGTACGGATCTTTTACGCTTTGGATCGCTCCTAAGTTCGGAGAGGATTCCAAGGACAACGCTTCCGTAAAAATTCTCATGGAACGAAGATACGCCCAGGGAATTCCGATTCCCAACGTAAACACGACCAACACGATCGAAATGAACGCGTTTAGAAAAACGGTTCCTCCTTTGAGTTCGGAGCGGAAAGAAATTTCCTGAAACTTCGTGTGATTCCAGAAATAGTTATGAAGATTGGCTTCGAACCAGAATAGATAAATTCCCGCGGTAAACGGCGTGAAAAAGATTCCTTTTAGGTAGATGAAAAAAAGTTCCTTTCCTTTTCCGTGATACTGAAAGTCCGCGTTCCCTAAATGAGAATGTTCGATGAAGAATTTTTCGAGTTTGTTGTAAAACCAAGGAGAATAAATTCCGAGCGTCACTAAGGAAAGAAGCGCGTTCGGTATAAAAAGGCTCACGAGATGTCTTACCTTTCCCGTGAATCTAAATCTGATATTGTTAAACGAAGTTCTGCTTAGGAAATATCTTCTCGATCCGATCGAGATATAAGGGATCGCGAGTAGAATACTGGAATATAAAAGAAGAGTAAAAAGAATCGTGGCCCAAAGTCCGAGTTTACCGGCGATGTAAAACAAACCCGCAAAGACCAAACCGAAAAGAAGAAGGATTCCCATTCCCTTTAGAAAGCCGATAAAATTCTCCTTACCGGTTCCGTGATAATCGAATCTCTGATTTTGAAACGACAAATGTCTATGTACGAATTTTTGCGTATTGACCTTGGCCCAAAAATAATACACACCCGCAGTGATGATCGTAAAGAATATATTCTTAAGATAAATGAGAAACAGTTCTTCCGCTTTTGCATCGAGTGAAAAACGATTTGCCGATTCGGGCATCATGGGTCGCTCCTAAACTTGTAGATCGATCAGGTTAACGTTCGATTCATTTCGTTCAAGAAAAAAATTTCCCTTTCTTTTCATTTAGGCAGTGAGCTTCCGATATGCGGCAACGAAGTCCTCGAAAAACTTGGATTGATCGAGAGCGTAATCCAAAACCATAGCTCTGGTTTCGTCGTTTTTCAAAAGTTCTCTGTCGTTCGGGATCAAGAGCGGCCCTTCGAGTCCCGCTTTGAGAAGAACGTGAAAGTAACTGTTGTCGAAGTTGAAAGGATTTGCGGTGAGAGATTCGTCTCCGAGCCATCCGATCGTACGCGCTCCCGAAATCAAAACCAAATCTCTGACTCCTAAATTCATCTTTTGAAGACAGGGAAGTTGATCCGTTTGAGTTTGCATTCCCAAGGGAAGAATCTGAACGACTTCGTTGATCGATTCGTCCTTTCTTCCGGATTCTATGGAAATTCTCGGTCCCCCCGATTTTTCGATCGCAACGGCTCCGGCCAGCGCGAGAAAATCCGCGAGAGAGATCGGAACCTGAGTTCGTTCCACGAAAGTATCTCTTGTCTCTTTGAGTTGATAATAATTCTGAACCAGATCTCCGTTTTCCGGAAGTTTGGTGAAACCCGAAAACGATTCCGCCGCGGAAAGTCCGATCCATTCGTTCTTCTCGTTAAACAGACAAGAAAGATGATATACTAGTTTTAACCAACTTCCGGTTTCACGTACGAGTATGATTCTTCGGAGCGCGTTTCTCGCTTCTTCCCAAGCGTTCACGCTCGCTTTTTTTAGAATCTCTCGGATTTCGTAGAGTTTATATTCTCCCGTTTTTCCCTTGAGTTGTGTGGAGAACGTTCTGCCTTTGAGAACTCTTTCCTTCACCTGTTCGTAAAGCGATTCCGATATAAGAACGGACGTTCCGGCCTTTTTGGTTTTCGATTCGATTCTACTCGCCATGTTGACCGAATCTCCGATCGCGGTGTAAGACATGTTCGCGGGATGTCCCAGTTGTCCTAATATGCAACTTCCATAATGTACTCCGACTCCGATCCGAAAGGAAGTATGAAAATGGGACTTTAGATATTCGTTGAGCGAGTAGAGTTCCAATTCCATTTCCTTAGCCGCACGAAGAGCGGAAAGACAAATCTCTTCGGGCGAACCGCCTTCCACTCCGAACAAGGCCATCAACCCGTCTCCGATATACTTGTCGATCTTTCCGCCGTGTTTTAATACGATGTCGCCCATCTTGTAAAAGTATCGATTGAGAATATGGATCACGTCGTAAGGAAGATGTGATTCCGAAAAGGTAGTGAAGTCTCGGATGTCGCTGAAAAGAATCGCGATGTCCTTTTCTTCTCCGGAGGTTTCGGACGAACCGGGGATGGTAAGATTGTAATCCTCGTCGTCCAAAACGATTCTTCTCACTCGAACGTCTCCTAAGACCTTGGCTTGGCAAGCGAGTCGAACCGCCTCTGGAAAACCTTTCTTTTGCGACAGATCCTTTTCTTTTTGTTCCGGTTCGGATAAATTGGAGGGATTTTCCAAAACTAAGACGCGGCAAGTGGAACAACGAGCGTGTCCGCCGCAAGCGTGCGTATGAGGGATCGAGTTTGATAAACTAATCTCCAACAGGCTCTGTGGTGCGGAATTTTCAGGTAAACTAATTTCTTTTTCGTTTTCGAAATTTACGAGAATCATTAAAACCTTCCGGATTTGACGGGGAACTAAAAAAATAATTGGCGTCTTATAGGGAAGAGTAGAATTGCAGACTCGGTTGTCAATAGAAGAACTCGGCCGACCGTTACGGGGCTTGCTTTCAAAAAAGCTAACGTGAGTTTGCGGGATTTGAGTGAAAGCATTGTTAAACGAATTATTGTTTTAGGATCATTGAATGAACGGAAATCAAAATTCTCGTGAAGAAAATAAGGATTCGAAGCCGGTCATACTTTTGGTGGACGACGAACTCATCATTTTGAGGGGTTTGAAAGAACAACTGAAACTCGCATTCGGTAAAGACTACGATATCGAAACCGCCGAAGACGCAGAATCCGCTTGGGAGATTTTGGAAGAATACGACGAGAAGGGAATCGATATTCCGGTCGTAGTCTGCGATCAAGTTATGCCCGGTGTGAAGGGAGACGAACTTCTCATTCGAATCCATAATAAAAATCCGGATATTAGAAAGATCATGCTTACCGGTCAGGCTTCTGCGGACGCGGTCGGTAATGCGTTGAATCACGCGAACTTATACAGATATTTATCCAAACCCTGGGATTCCAACGATTTGATTCTTACCATCCGAGAAGCGCTTAAGTCCTTTTTTTCGGATCAATCCCTTTCGGAACTCAATCGTAAGTTGGAAACCACACTTCTATACGATCGGGATACGGGACGTCCGAATCTCGAAAGTTTAAGAAGAGCCTTGGACGCGCGCGAGTCCGAGGGAATTCCATCCACTCTTGCGGTGATTCGGATCGAATCTTCCACGTCGACCACACACCATTTCGGAGTGGGAGTATATCATAACGTACTCAATCAATTTTTAACCACCCTTTCTGCCTTTATCGGAAAGTCCGGAAATCTCTTTCATCTCTATCAGGACGAGGTGGCGATTCTTTCGGAGGTGGAGGAGAGTAAGTTCCATTCTTTGCTTGTGGCGTTTCGGATTCTTTTGCGTTCGGAATACATCGAAGCGGACGGGATTTCATTTCGAGTGAACGTTTCCATCGGAACGGCGACACACCAATCCGCATTGTATTACAAGGCTAGGATCGCGATGATGCACGCGGCTCAAAACCGCGAACTCGAACTCATGAATTATTCCAACACGATGGAAGAGGGAGATCAATACCGGATCAATCTCGTTCTCGGAAGAAAGTTGAACGACGCAATCAACGCCGGGAATGTGATTCCTTACTTTCAGGGAATTTACGACAACAAACTCGAAAAGATTACTAAATTTGAATGTCTCGCGAGAATTCAGGAAGGGGATAAAGTATACTCTCCGGCGAGTTTCATTTCCATCGCAAGATCCACGGGAATCATTCGTCTTCTCACTCCGATCATGATCGAAAAATCGATTCGCTATTTTGCGAAATACCCGGACTATTCTTTTTCCGTGAATATTTCCGAATCGGATTTGGAAAAGAAGGGTTTTGCGCTCTGGGTCATCAGTCGTTTACAACACTACGAGATCGATCCAAGTCGTTTAACGTTGGAGATACTGGAAACGGACCGTCTTCGCGGCGGGGAAAGAGGCCTTGATACCTTAAAGGAATTGAAAGAATGCGGTTGTAAGATCGCAATCGACGATTTCGGAGTGGATCAATCCAACTTCGAAAGATTGATGGAAATCGATCCAGATTATATCAAGATCGACGGAAAATTCATCCAAGGAATTCATCTGAGTAAAACTCCGTATTTGCTCGCCTCTGCAATGACGGAGATGGCTCATCGAATCGGAGCGAAGGTAATTGCTGAATTTGTAGCCGGAAAGGAGGAATTTGACACTGTTCGTTCCTTAGGTGTAGAATATTGTCAGGGTTATTATATCATGCAACCCGCTCCGGAGATTCTTCCCATCCCCGAAGTCTTGTTATAAGGGCCTTCGTAATTTTTTTCCAAAATTCGCTTGCCTTTATTTTTTTTCCAAATAACGTAACGCCTTGCGTTTTTTATCAATTAGGTGAGTCGAATAGAATAGGTGAGGGTGAGTACTTCAGTTGGATAAGGCGATTCTTTTTGTAGACGATGAAGCTCTGATCCTGATGAGCATGAAGTCCCAGGTAAAAAGACATCTGGGAGACGGATACAGGTACGAAACGGCTTTAGACGCCGGAGAGGCCTGGCAGATTATCGAAGAACTAATTCACGAAGATGTAAGAATTCTGATCATCATTTCCGATTGGCTGATGCCTAACGTGAAAGGCGACGAATTTCTTAGACAAGTACACAGTAAATATCCGGACATTCAAAAAGTGATCGTGACCGGACACGCGGACGATTCGTCCATCGAAGCTCTCAAAAAAGAAATCAATCTTCGTTCCTATCTTAAAAAACCTTGGGACGAACGAGAACTGGTTTCTACAATTACAACAGCGTTAGAAGGTTGAACCGCGAAAGCGGTTCAAATCAAAAGCCAGCGGAGCGTCTGGCGTTGATCCTCAGCGAAGCTGAGGAAGCAAACAATCGAAGCGCCTGTCGAAATCCTAACGACTTCATCGTCTACACTGCGTTAGGCGTTTAAGAAGTTGTAATCGGTAAGAATATCTTAAACGAAGTATTTCCGGGAACGCTTACGAGTTCGATTCTTCCCTCGTGTTTTTGAACGATCTTTTTCACGATGTCCAGACCGAGTCCGCTTCCTTCTCCGGGCGCTTTGGTTGTAAAGAAAGGTTCGAAAATTCTTTCCTGAATCTCGTCCGGAATTCCGGGTCCGTTGTCCTTTACTTCCACCATCAATTCTTTTCCTAGATTTTTCAAACGAAGAAGAATGGCTCCCTTGAACTGCATCGCTTGCAAAGAATTGTATATAAGATTGGTCCAGATATGCAATAAGTCGTCCGGGAAACACAGAATCGGTTCGACGTCTTCGAAATCCTTCTGAAGTTCGACGCCTTTTTTGAGTTGGTTGTGATAGATCGTGAGTACGGTTTCGATCGTATCCTTGACCGAAGCGGAAATTCTTTCTCCGGCGATGTCGAAGTGGGAAAAGTTTTTCAACGCGTAAAGAATTTTGGAGATTCGATCCACGGCCACCTGAACCGTTTTTGTGTTTCTAAAAAAGTAGGATTCGAGAGCGGAATATTCGAGAATCAATTCGGATTGTTCCAAAAGAAGGAGGGGAATAAACTTCTCGTTCAATTCTCCCAAGCCCATGTCGACTAACGTGTCCGCGTAGGAAACCGCGAGTCTCGTGGGAATCTTTTTGGATTCCAATATGCTCGTGATCGCCTTTTTCCGGTTTCTCTGTTCCATTCCGGTAAAGTGTTCGTTGCTCTGAATCGCCTGTTCAATGAACTCGGCGGACAGTTCGCGCATCTCGTTATTCAAGGTTCCCATTGCGATCTGCACGTCGGGGAGAAGCGATCTAAATCTATTTAAGCATTCTTGAATATTCTGATTTGAGGCTTGAACCGCTCCGATCGGGTTGTTGATTTCGTGCGCGATTCCCGCCATCAATTGTCCGAGCGCGGCCATCTTCTCGGATTGGATCAACTGCGATTGTGTTTTTTTCAGGTTGTCTAAAGTGTTCTCCAATTCGTTTTTCTGAATTTCGATCAGTCTGTTTCTGACCCTGATTTCGTCGTTGATGATCCTCAGTTCCTCCGCTTCCTTAAACGGGGTCGTATCGATGATGTTGATGGAAAAGAAAGTGCTTCCTTTGCTTATGAAAATTCTCTGACTGATGATGGCCGGAAAAGAATTTCCGTTTTTCTTTTTGGCGATGACCTCGATGGAATCCTTTCCTCCGATTGCGAATTTTTTCCGCGTGAGTTCGTGAAGAGATTCCTTGGACAACAAACGTGCGACGTTGAGTCCGATCGATTCTTCCGATGTATATCCGAATAATTTTTGGAATGCCGGGTTCGAATCCGCGATTCGTATCTTTCCCTTTTCGATAAGCAGGATCGCCTCGTTCGAAAATTGATAGAAGGTTTGAAATCTCGTTTCGGAAGCCTTCAATTCTTCCTCGGCCTTTCTTCTTTCGGTTACGTCGGTTACGGTCCCCACAACACGAATCGGTTTGGAACTCTTATCCCGAAAAAGTTTCGCCTTCGCTTCGACCCACGCGATTTCTCCGTCCGGAAATAAAATTCTATGTTGAAAGTATAGGTCGTCTCCTTCCGTGTTTTGTTCGATTACGTCCTTTAACATTTTTTCCAAACGCGGCCGATCTTCCGGATGTGTTACGTTCCAGATGGTTTGCAGATTGGGTCGAAAGTCTTCCGGTTTGATCTTGAAGATTTGAAACGCCTTATCGGACCAGGTGAGTTTATCCTCGTGAATTTCCCAACTCCAACTTCCCATGTTTGCGGCGTTTAACGCGAGTCTGAGTCTTTCCTCGCTTTCTTTGAGTTTTTCTTCGGCCTTTTTCTTTTCGCCGATATCGATCATCGCGCCCATCATGCGGAACGGTTCTTCGTTTTTATCGTATAGAAAAACTCCACGATCTTCGACTAACGTATAACCGCCGTATTTCGTTCTGAAACGATACGTGGATCTGAACTTTGTTTTTTTGGAAACCGCTTCCTCTAATTCCTGAATGACTCGGTCGAGATCGTTCGGATGAAGATAATCGGTCCACTTATCTATATTAAAGTTTTGGAATTCTTCCAATTTGAATCCGGTTATGGAAAATACAGCGCCCGCCCAGGTGATGTTGCCCGTGGAAATGTCGTAGTCGTATACGATACTACCCGTTTGTTCCGCGACGGTTCTATATCGATCCTCACTGGCCCTGAGTTCGCGTTCCTTCAATAGGTTCTCGGTGATGTCGGTCACGAGAAAAACGAGGGATACGATTTCCCCGTCCTGATTTTTTACGGGAGAACCGTTTACGGAAAGATATTTGATCTGTTTATCCGATGTGATGATGGAATGTCTGATATCGTAAACCGGTTTGCCGGTTCGCATAACAACGGTAAACGGTTGGTCTTCCTCTTTCCATTCTCCGCCGTCGAGGGATTTCGCTTCCCATTGTTTAGAATTGTAACTTCTGGAAGTGATATCCTCGAGTTGAATCCCGAGTACGTGTTCGGAACTTTTGTTCGCGTAAAGAATTTTTCCTTTCGTGTTTAAGACGACGATCGAGGTCGCGCTATTCTCCGTAATGGAAGAAAGAAGATCCCGTTCTTGAGTCAATTCTTCCTCGACCCTTTTTCGTTCGAGCGCGTTGATCACGATTTCGGCGAAGTTTCGTAGCAGTTGATTTTCAAGCGCGTCGAACTCCGGTTCTTTGGGAGAACCCGTAACTTCCGAACCGAAGCCGAGTCTTCCCTTCAATATACCTCCGATCAAAAGCGGAACCGCGGTGAAAGATTGGATTCCGTTGTTCGTAAGAAGACGACGATCCGACTTCGCTTCCGGGGGGAGATCGTCCACTCTGTCTATTTTTGCGATTCTTTCGGCCTTCATCTCGGCCGTAAAAAAACTATGAGGGTCGATCGAATCGACCTGATTCAGGGAAGAATTTTTTGTCTTCGCGTTCGGGTCGATCCATTCGTAGACTACCTTTCGGGTCGAATAGTTTTCATCGTAGAAAACGATGTTCGCCCTTTGTACGTTTAGGAATGTTCCCAGTTTTTCCAGAGCGGAATGGATCGTGTTTGAAATTTCGGATAACGGAAGATTGATGATGTCTCTCGATACCACCGTGGTGATCGATTCGAAACCGAGACGAAACTGAATCAGCTTTTCGATCTTTCTTTTTTCGCTGACGTCCAAAACGGAACCGATGATTTTTACAACTTCTCCCTTTTCGTTTCGTATCAGTTCGCTTTGGTTGAGAATCGTTTTGATCTTTTTGGATTTTGTAACGATTCTATATTCGATTTCACGAATGTAGTTGTTCGAGATCGCCTCGGAAAAATAATGTTTTACCCTTTCTTTGTCGTCCGGATGGATGAGTTTTTCGCCGTAGATTCCCTTTACGGTTTCGTTCGGAAGTTCGTAGATCGTGCTGAGTTGTTCCGAAACGGACATGAGGCAAGTGGAAAGATCGTATTCCCAGGAACCGAGTCCCGAAAGTTTTTGAGATCTGGAAAGCGCCGCTTCTTTTTCTTTGAGTTCTTGTTCGGCCCTTTTTCTTCGATCAATGTCCGCGTGGATCCCGTACATCTTGAGAGGATTTCCCGCGGCGTCGAAGTCCGTAAACTTACCGACCGTGATCACCCATTTCCAGGAACCGTCCTTACATTTTAAACGGAATTCGGCTTCGTATATGGGGGATTCTTTTCTGATGTATTTATTTAATGCGACTTCGACGTGAGGCCAATCCTCAGGATGAATGAGAGATCTCCATGTATCCGCGTGGGGTCTCAGTTCGCTCAACTTGTAACCCAACATCTCCGCCCAATATTCGTTGTAAGTGTTGCTATCGCTTTTAACGTCCCATTCCCAAAGACCCAATTCGCCGCCTAAGATCGCGGATTCGAGTCTCTTCTGATTTTCCCTGAGTTCGTCTCGGATTTTTTTTTGTTCTCTGAAATCGAGAATACTTCCTCGAACCAAAAGATTCTCGCCGGGAAGAGCGATCAGACGAACCTCGCAGGGAATGATCTCGCCCGACTTTGCCATATGAAGCCATTCGAAGGTTACCAGTTCCCCTTGGATCGCTCTTTGTACGTAAGCCATCGCGGCTTCGGAACTCGGCCTTCCATCTTCTTGGTGTGTGGGGCTGATATCGACCGGACCCAAATTCCTAAATTCTTCTTTAGTAAAATTGAAGATGTCGACTGCGCGTTGATTTACCGATTGGAATTTTCCGGTGGGAATGTCCAGGATTACGATCGCATCGGGAGAATTTTCTATGATCTGGGAGATTCGAATCTCGGATTCTTTGAGGGATTCCTTAAGTGATTCGTTTTCTTTGACTTTTTGCTCTAAGGAGAGAATTTTTCGATTCGCTTCCTCGTATTTTTTTCGAATGTCTTCGATAGCAACTTCGTCTTGGTTCATATTTTATTTTCCAAAGACCGTTTTGGAGGAGGGAAAACACATTAGGATTTTATTAAATTCAAAGGAGCCGGATTTTGCGACGTTTTGAGAAGTTTGTTTTTTCGGATCGGATTTCCGAGAACGAACGATAGTGTTATGTCTTAAACGATTTCTCATAAATGATTTAAAAAGATCTCACCCGCTTAGTTATTAGTCTCTTGTCGCTTTAAAATTCATTCCGTCCGAAACGCGTTTTTCGAACTATACTAGGAAATTATTAAATATGGATACTTTTATATAATTTTATTCTCATTTTCTGAAATTCTAATCTTCCGATCGGGGTTCGTTCTTTGAAAACCGGAAGTGAATCGAATCGTAATATTCCGGGAAAGATTATAACCCGAGTTTTCTTTCCGCGCGGAAATTTTAGGAGAATTTCCCAAAAAAGACGCAGAATTGTCTCAATTGGTTTTTCCTTTTTGAGCCGTTCCGCTCGCTTGAAAGATCGATCTCTTTCGTTTCGTCGAAAGAAAATGTTTTTCCGAGTTGATTCTTCTCTTTGTTTTCTATTTCTGTTATTCTTCCCGGGTTGTACATAAAGAAAGAGCCGTGTTCGGAAATTCATTTCTGCTTGAAATTCGAAAAATAAGAAATAAAAAAATGACAAGGTTGTAAACGTATGAGGCTTAAATATTTTCTTCTATCCTTATTCTGTTTGTTCTTCTGTTTCGGAACCTCCCTGATCGCCGCGGACATCGTCCGTTTAAAGAACGGTCTGATCTATCGAGGTAAGGTGGTTCTCGAAGACGACGAAAAGGTTCTTCTTGCGGAGAACGACGATTTTATACGCTACATCAACAAGGAAAACGTGGTCAGCGTTACCTACGAAAAACCTCAGGATAAAAACAAAAATTCTTTAGTGAGTTCTTCGGATAAGGACAAGGATAAATCTTCTGCGAAAGAACCTCCTCCGCATACCAACCCTTATGCGGGAATCGCGACGCCGATCGAAAGGGAACCGCCTCACGCTTCTTCGCAAGGAAACGACACGACTATCGACGTGACTCACGAGATCGTCACGGACTTTATTTGGCGGGGTCTTAGTTTTTCCGGCGAGATGGCCAATCGTCGTAGAAACGACAGTTATCCTTCGACCACGTTCGTACCTTCGTATCAACCAACAATCGATATCAATACACCTTTGAAAGGGTTTAAGATTCAGTTCTGGGGAAATTTTCAGCTAACGGAAAGAAACGATAAGGATAACGACGGACGTTTTCAATTGTTTCCGGGCGGTCCGGGACCTTCTTATCCGGGTCAGGGAAATCCTTTCACGGCTCCGAATCCGGATCTTCTCAATCAAAGTTGTGTTTACGATACTCAGAACAACGTGATGGGCGGGAACTACGCGACAGGACCTACCTGCGGAGGTCTTACTCCCACCGCACATAAGGAACAGAACGGTATGAAACGAGCGGACGGTTTATTCTACGCTTTTTATTATACGTTCGAAAAGACGAGTTGGGGAAAGTTCACCGTAGGGACTTGGTTCTACAATACGTTTAACAAAAACCCGGCGTATATCTCGACTCCATTAGGAGGTTATAATTCTCTCGCGGCTCAGGGAGTCACGAGTTCGAACAACACTTCGAATCAGATCACAAGACTCGCTTGGCAGGAATATTACATCTTTTGGCAACTTCCGTTTCTTTCTTATTTAACTCCTACGATTTCGTTTTATACTCAGATGAGTCAGGAGAATGCGGGGCTTGCGGCGGGTAAGAATTATCTTTCCCTTTACATGAGTCACGAATATTTCGCGGAGAAGTTTTTTAGAATCACTCCCGCGGTCAACATCGGTTATGAAATGTCGAACAATATCGTGGACAACCGTTACGGGATTCAGGACATCACGAGTAGTTTGACATTCTATTTCGGTAAATTCTTCATCAAAGGAAACCACGTATATCGCCCCAATCTGTATATGTATGATACGGATAACTACTATGGAGCGACCGGAGGTTACGTTAACCGAAATACAAAGGACGGTTTGATCGTGGATCCTCATAAGGTCAACGGTCCGGTGAACCAATATCTATTGGATCAGATCGCGAACAGTCCTTTGATTCCGGACGCGGGCGACGGATCGTTGAGACAGGCCCTTCGAGAATCGTATTTATTGCAGAAAATTCCGGCTCATTTATTCTGGTTCAGCGTCGGTTTTTCTCACAGTTTCTAATATAAAAACAAAAAGAACATAGGAAGATTCATGAGCATCAGGTTTCGAATTTCGTTATATCTCGCACTCGTACTTTTGGCGGGAAGTCTTGCGATCACCACCATGAATGCCATCACGACTTACTTTAAGTTATCGCAGGATATCAAGGATTCTTCGTCGATGGTCGCGTCTCGTTACGCATTCGAAATTCAGGACTTTTTCGATCGCGCACTCGGGGGGCTACGAGGGCTTGAGTTTCAACTTTCTCACGCAAGACCGACTCGAGAAGAAACGATCGAAACACTGAAGGACCTCGCGAAAACCGATCCGCATTATTTCGGAGCCTGGTCCGTTTTCGAAGCCGGTAAGTTCGATTCCAAGGATTCTCAATACGTCAACAAACAAGGGTATGACGGAACGGGAAGATTCATTCCTTACTTAAACAAGGCTGGGGGTGCGGATAAACCTCTGATCTTAGAACCGGTCATCTATTATGAAAACCAGGATGCAAGCGGATACTTTTACAACATTCCGAGAAAAACCGGAATCGATTTTATAGCGGATCCGTTTGCATATCCGGTTTCCGGAAAAGAAATTCTCATGATCTCCGTCGTTAAGCCCGTGAGAAGAAACGGAGAAGTCGCGGGTGTTGTTGGAATGGACATCACGATGGAGAATATGCAGGAGATGCTCGCTCCGATTCGTCCGTATCAGGGCGAAGGTTATCTGAGTTTGATTTCTCCCGGAGGTTTTTACGCCGCGAACGGACAAAAACCCGAACTCGTAGGAAAGGAAATTCAAGATCCTGCATGGAAAAAACAAATTCTGGAAGGAAGTCAGAAGAAGGACATTCAGATCTACGAAAGAGACGGCTCCACACATTTCTTTTATTCCTTTTTTCTCGGAAGTTACGATAAGAAATGGATCTTGGAAGTCAGCGTACCAGACAGCATCTTCTGGAAGAATTTATCCAAGATCATCATGGAAACGATCGCTTCTTCCCTGTTTACGATGATCATCATCGTAATCGTATTAAATCTAATATTCCAAAAATTGATTACGAATGGAATTAACACGGCCATTTCTTTTTCGGAGGAGATTTCCTCCGGAAATCTGATCGTCGAAAATAAATACGAACGTTCGGACGAGGTGGGTAAGTTACTCCTTTCTTTGGATCATATGAAGAATAATATCAAGAGAATCATTCTCGAGATCAAAGGTTCTTCCGAATCTCTGAATTCCACTTCCGATCAGATGGCCGAATCCTCGAAAAGTTTTTATGATGTTGCACAGGAACAGGCTTCCGCTTCGGAAGAATCTTCCGCGGCGATCGAAGAATTGGCGGCCTCGGCGGAGAACGTGGGCAAGTCCATGGACAGAGCCATTTCTCACATGAAGGACATCGACGGGAACGTGGTTCTTTTGAAGGAACAGATCGCAAGAATCAACGAAGAGATGAAGTCTCTCGCTTCTCTCGCCGGAGAATCGCAACAACAGGCGACCACGGGCGAAAGTTCCATGAATCAATCCACGAAGGCGATGGATGAGATCGGTGACAGCGCGTCTCGGATCAACGAAATTCTTTCCATCATCACCGATATTTCCGAAAAGACCAACTTACTCGCGTTAAACGCCGCGATCGAAGCCGCTCGGGCCGGAGAGGCCGGTAAAGGTTTTGCGGTTGTCGCGGAAGAAATTTCCAAACTCGCTTCCCAAACGTCCAACAGTGTTCAAGAGATCAGTCAACTCGTGGAATCCACGAACCGAGCCGTGATGAACGGAACGAGCAAGGTGAAGGAAGCGTCCGGAATTCTCGCGAAACTAAGAAGTTCGGTAGATATGTTCGGCGTTTCGGCAAAGAACGTTTTGGATTCGGTCAACACTCAGGAAAAAAATACGGAGAAGATTCACCAGAGCGCGAGTTCTTTGATGAGTTTCAGTCTTCAGATCGAGGAAGCGGTCCAAGAGCAAAAACGCGCATCGGATGAAATCACAAAAACGATCGTGAGTATTTCGGAAGGAACTCAGGAGATCGCGAGCGGCGCGGACGATCTTACCGGTTTTTCAAAGAATATGCATACTCAGTCCGAGGGTCTTCTTCGTTTGATCAATAAGTTTAAGATATAGTGAGCCCCTATTGAACGACCCGTAGGGAGTGAGATTGAGTTGAGGAAGCGTTCTGCTGAGTTCAACGCGAAGGCCTATTGAAGTGAGAATCTTGTCGTAGTTCCGACAATCTTGCAGTGGAACAAAGGCGCCCCCACCCTGAATTGGGTGGAGGAGGTGGGCCTTGTGGGAAAAATCCGACAAACTTCCTATATCAGAAAATCATACTATTTGCAAATACATTTCCGAACCGTGATTCTGTCGGAATTCCGACAAATCCGGATTTCTAAAAAGTTTGACCCGCGTCGTTCAGCGTTCCAGCTCCGCAAACAAACGATCTAAGAATTCCCTTTGTTTTTTACATCGTTCTTCCTGGATTCCGTTCTTCATTTGAAAGACTACTTTTTCGCCTTCCAAAACTTCGAGATTCCAAACCTTCTTTTGCAACACCGTATGGACATAGGACACGAAAGAATCCGCAAAAAAATCGTCTCCGTTCGCGGCCGAATACAAAGTCGGGAAAGAAGTTTTTTCCAAAGGAGGGTAGATGTTTTTCCAATTCGAAGCAAGATCGATCGGTCTGGAAGAATAGAATTTCAATTTCTTACGCGTCGGAAAATCGGAATCGAAAACGGAATCGTTTTCGGTTTCCCAGATTTCATTCGAAAATTTGAATGTACTAAAGTTCCTGTTTTTTTCACGGAAGTCCGGAACGATCTTTTTTGAAACGCTCAAAACGTGACCGAATTCGTGTAACAGAATGTATTCGATCGCGGTTTCGATCGTATCGTTTTGATCCGGTTCGATTCTCACTCGAACTTGCACCGTACCCGGAGCGAATGGAGAATTCTCCTTTTTACTGATCCAGGCGTTCGCTTTTTGAGTGAGCATCCCGGTGTCCAAAAAGATGATTCCACCGAGCGCGTTCCCGTTTTCATAAACGAAACTGCTGAGTCCGGTTCCGCCTAAATTCTTACAAAGAACCACTCGAAAAAGAGAACGATCGAGTAAACGATTTACGGAGGATGGAAGAGAATTCCTAACGGAGCGTAGGCGATTCTTCCAAGGATCCAAGTCGGTTTCAGCCACGGGAGAATCTTGGAAGCCGTCGATCCGATTCATTTCTTTCACGAAATCCAGTTCTTCGGAATCGAGGGAGGTCGCCCGAGTTTCCCAAGTTCCGGAGATGGAATAACGTTTTGCTTGAGTGATGGGATGATCGGTAAAGAGCCGATAATACGGATTATTTCCCATTAGAGTTTGAGAAGGTTTGCAAAAATTGAGTCCCAAAAGCACGGATACGATCCATAACGTTCGGAAATGTTTTTCCAAGACACAGACGGGCAATAATTGCATGGAAAGATTTTTCCAGATTCGGGAAAAAAAGTAAACTCCAATCCGATTTGTTTCGATTTTTAAAAAAAAGGGTTCTTCAAACGGAATGGTTTGCGCTAATCCGGGAGCCTCGTAAACTTGGACGACAAAATTCCCAGGTGGGAAATTCAGAAACGAAGATGTTCTATTTCCTTTTGCCTGCGCTCTTGATAATCGGTCCTCTTTATTCCATGGAAACCAATCCTTGGAGTCTTTCCATCAATGAAAGAATCATCAACCGAAAACATGTATCTCATATCGTGATCGAAACCAGAGCGGATCATACGAGAGTTACTCTTTTGTTAAACGAACGCTATCCTTATAATTATAAATCCAGATCCGGTTCCTTTTTTATACGAGTACACGACGAAAAAGAAGCCTTGGAAATTTCCGAAAAACTGGATCGGTATTTGGAGTCGGGTTGGAATCTAAAAATTTATCTTTCCGGATCGGAAATCACTCGGTATGACCTGGATAAAACAATTCAGTAAACTCAAATCGGGCTTCTTAAATCCCTTTACGTTTTTTGAAAGGGAATTCAATTACAGCGACGCCGAAGCATGGAAGGATCAGACGAGAATCGATCAGTCCTTTATACGACTTGCGTTTCTTCTTCACTTTACGATGTATCCGACTCTCGCGATTCCCGAAGTCAGAAATTCGGAAAGGGGAGTTCTTTATTTGGGAATCATCTTTCTCATCAACGTGATGAGTTTGGTTCTTTCCTTCCAGGAAAAATTCTTATCCTGGGTGATTCAAATCTCGAACATCGTGATCATCTTTTTGATGATGAATCTTTTTCACGAATCCTTTTACCGTTTTCAGGATTTGGAAAGTCTTCAGATCTATAACAATTACTTTTTGCTAATATCATTGATCGTAATATTCCAGATGTTCCGTTTGAAAAAAGGCTCCTGTTTTTTGACCGGGATGATCGCGATCTGTCTTCATATCTTTTTTGTTTCGATCAAAAGGGCGGAACTCGGTCTCGACGATTTCCCGAGAATTCTTTTCGTGCCGGACGTAGTCTACGGACTTTGTATCGTCATCGGAACTTCTTCCGTGATTATCGTAAAACGACTGATTTCGATTTCTTCCGAACTCGATCTTGAATACAAATACATCCAACAGGATCTCACCGTAGCCAAACAGGTTCAGGAGAATCTTTTTCCCGGAAGACTGAGCATCAAAGGAATTCGATACGAGGTGATGAGAATCACTCCGAATCATATCGGCGGAGATTTTTTCGACTTCGTTCAACTCCGGGAAGGAAACACGGGAATCTTTCTGACGGACATCGCGGGGCACGGAATCGCGTCCGCGCTTGTGGCTTCCATGGTGAAGATCATGGTTTCTACGATGCCGTATATTTTAAAAGTACATCCTTCCCGTTTGATGGATTACATAGACGATTCTTTGCAGAAACAATTCCAATCGTATCACGCTTCGGCGATTTATATGTTTTTGGATTTTATTTCCAAAGAAGTTACGTTTTCCAACGCCGGTCATCCGTATTTGATTCACGGTTCTTTTACGAAAGAATTTCACGAGGTCGAAACGGAAGGAGCCATTCTCGGTTTCGGAATCAAAAAGCCGATTGCGGAACAGGTGAAATTTCCTCTTGTGGAACAGGATCGATTCTTCTTATACACGGACGGTTTGATAGAAAACAAGAATAAGGAAGGAAAACTTCTTGGAACGGAAGGCCTCCTTGAAATATTGAATGAGAATCGATTCGAAAAGGATCTCGGCGTATTTAAGGCGAACGTACAAAAGGCCGTGGAAAACTTTTTCGGAGACGTAGCACTGGAGGACGACACTCTCTTTCTCATCGTGGAAGTGGAGTAAATTAGAAATGAGTGAAAAAATAATCAACGTAACCAAAGAAGGTCAGATCGCAATTCTTACCATTCAAAGACCATCCGCTCTCAACGCTCTCAATCGCGAAGTTCTGACCGCCATCGGACAGGAAGTGGAAGCGCTTGAAAAAGACAATAACATCAGAGTATTGATCGTAACCGGAGAAGGAAAGGCATTCGTAGCCGGCGCGGACATCGCGGAGATGAAGGACTTAAACATAGCGCAAGGGGAAGAATTCTCCAAACTCGGAAACGGTGTATTCCAAAAATTGCATCAATCCAGAATCGTTTCGATCGCGGCCATCAACGGATTCTCCCTTGGCGGAGGTTTGGAACTTGCACTCGCTTGTGATATCAGAGTCGGTTCCGAAAAAGCGAAACTCGGTCTTCCCGAAGTTTCTTTGGGACTCATTCCGGGTTTCGGCGGAACACAAAGACTTGCAAGACTGATCGGTTATGCAAGAGCGATCGAACTCGTCGTGACCGGCGATATGATCACCGCGGAAGAAGGTTATAGAATCGGAATTCTAAACAAGCTCGTAAAAGAAGGCGAGGATCTATTAGCTTTTTCTAAAACGATTGCGAACTCGATTTTGAAAAAAGGTCCGCAGGCGATCGAAAGAGTGAAGAAGACGATTCAACAAGGTTTGGACGTTTCTTTACAACAGGGGATTTCGATCGAAGAAAAAGCGTTCGGCGCTTGTTTCGACGGCGGTCAATCCAAGGAAGGAATGGGCGCGTTTCTCGAAAAAAGACCCGCGCAGTTTTAATCAACGCGCGGATCGAACGTTTTGTAGGAGTTCCTACGATTTTTTAGAAAAATACGGAGCGCCCCCACCCTGAATTGGGTGGTGGAGGCGGGCCTTGTGGGAATTTTCGGAGATTTTTCTAATATCAGAAAATTATACTTTTTGCAAGTGTAATTTTTTAGCGTTATCGTAGGAGTTCCTACTTCATTCGAAAGAAATAAAATTCTATGCAATCATTGAAACGAAAAACTTTAACTTTCCTCTTATTCTTCCTTGTCCTTGCGATTTCGCATAATGTATCCGCGCGCGATCTCGAAAAAATCACGATCTACGTGGACGAACATCCTTTGATCGTGGAGGTCGTGAATACACAAGCGGATCGCGCCAAGGGTTTGATGTTTCGTAAAAATCTCGGCGAAAACGAGGGAATGTTGTTCGTTTTTTCCGCGCCGGAATACTTGAGTTTTTGGATGAAGAATACTTGGATTCCTCTCAGCATCGCCTACTTCAATCGGGATCGAAGAATCACGGATATCCACGACATGAAACCGAATCAAACAACCGAGTTGTATCATTCCAGTGAAAAGGCTTTGTATGCTTTGGAAGTGAACCAGGGTTGGTTTGCAAAAAGGAAGATCGGAAAATACGGAACGTTAAAAATTCCGGATCGAATCAAAGCGGGGGAGTAATCGAAGTAATCAGGGAAACATTCCCCGATTACTTTTTTTATGTTTCGAATCGGATTCGATTCTTAAATTTTAAAGAGATTCGGAAGAAAGTTTTTCTTCCAAGTCGCTTAACGTTTTCGTATCGACAACTTTCGTAGACTTGAGTTTTCCTTGTTCGGCCATTTTCAAAATCGTTTTCGATCCGACTGTTTCTGAGGTCACAACGATCTCTTCCAACTTTCCATTCTTCTCAACGAAGAATTTACCGGGCTCGGAACGAAGAGCGGAAAGAGTTTGTACGCTTCCGTCTTTTTCAGCGGTGATATCGAGTCTTTTTCCGAAGTCGGTATAAACCAGAGTCAGTTTCTCTCCCTTTTCTTCGAAAGTTTTTGCGAACTTGCCGTTTTCATCATATTCGTTGTAACCGACCGGGTTGCTTCCGGACCAGAACTCGATCAGGTTGAAAAGAATTAAGTCGAAAAAGAAACCCACTGCGTAAAGAATGCTGAAAGGAAAATACATTACAAGAGTCTTGATGAATTTCGCAAACAATCCGCTACCGATATTGAAGCTCTCGTTCACATCGTAAACTTTTTTGGTGATTGCGAATTTACCGAAACAATTCGCGAAGGAAGCGAGAAAGAACATCGGGACGAGAATTGCTACGATAGACTTACGAAACTTGGTTAGTTGCATGAAAGGACAACTCCTTTGTCAGATTTTTTGAGAATTGAATCCCTTCCCGAAAATTATGCAAGATTTTTCTTTTTTCAAAACGGAAATTCGACTTGGAGCAAGGCCTAAGGACAGGTCATAATTCCTTGACCGAAACCGCGTTCGGAAAAATATAGAGGGAACATCGGGAGCGGAAGGTTGCTTTTTCCTACTTTAGAATTTTTCGTATTTTTTATCTTCGTATTCCTGGTTTACTGGTATGTGATTCCGTATTTTTTAGGAAAAGATACGAAGGCTCTTACCGCTTCGCATTTTTTTCTTCTCGTCGTTAGTTACTATTTCTACATGAGTTGGGATTGGAGATTCGGCGGTCTCATCCTTCTTTCCACCGTGATCGATTTCGTCCTCGCGGCTAAAATTCATTCTTCCCAAGATCAAAGAAACAGATTCATTCTGATCACGGTCAGTTTAGTTTTGAACCTCGTATTCATTCTCGGTTTTTTCAAATATTATAATTTCTTTGCGGACTCGATCAATCTCTTCCTCGGAAACTTCGGAGTCAAAAACGCGCTTCCGATTCTGCACATCATTCTCCCCGTGGGAATTTCCTTTTATACGTTTCAATCTTTGAGTTATACGATCGACGTCTATCGCGGACAGATTCTCCCCGAGAAAAGTTTTTTACGATTCGCTTTGTTCGTTTCTTTTTTTCCACAACTCGTCGCCGGTCCGATCGTAACCGCAAGAACCTTTTTGCATCAGATGAACACAACGAAAAATCTGACCGACATTCAGTTCAGAATCGCGCTCCGTTATTTCATCATGGGTTATATCAAGAAGGTTGTGCTTTCGGATAACGTGGCTCCTATCACCGAAAAAATTTACGCACATCCCGAGAGTTTCGGAACCGCCGCTATTTGGCTGGCCGCGACTTTGTTTATGATTCAGATCTATTGCGACTTCAGCGGTTATACGGATATGGCCTATGGGTCCGCTCTTCTTTTAGGATACGAACTTCCCGAAAACTTTCGGATGCCGTTTATCGGAAGAAGTATCACCGAATACTGGAGAAGATGGCATATCACTCTTTCCACTTGGCTTCGCGATTACGTTTATATCTCTCTCGGAGGAAACCGAGCGGGAGTGTTTCGACATCGATTCAATCTTTGGTTTACTATGTTTGTCGCCGGTTTTTGGCACGGCGCGGCTTGGACCTTTATCATCTGGGGGACCTGTCAAGGAACTCTCTTACTCATCGAATCGATGTATAAGAGTTATAAGGAAAAACACTTTCCGAACTTCAGACTTCTTCCCGAAAAGATCGGAGTTCCGATTCAGATCATTCTTACGAACTTGATCGGAATTTCGGTCGGCACATGGTTCAGAGCCGAGTCCATCGAGAAAGAATGGATCATGTTGAAAAAGATGTTCGTATATACCGAAGGCGGCTTACGTCCTTATATGTTGAAGACCGGAATCCCGGTGATTCTCTGCGTGATCATCGCACAGTGGCTCGGTTATCAGATCTTTGAAAAAAAGAAAGAATGGAACCCGCCGGTCTGGCTCGAGTTTGCTTGTTATCCGATCATCGCGGTTATTCTCGCTCTTTTAACTCCGGACTTAGAACTGCCGTTTATCTATTTTCAATTTTGATTGTGGAGAATTCTCGACTAACAAAACCGCTACGAACCTCGTTCCTTTCTCTGCGGTTTTTTGTTTTGTAATCGGAGTTCTAATAAGTTTACGTTATCCTAGGTTACAGACCTTCTAAGCGCCGTTAACTTCCGATAAAATCCTTCTCGACAAACCGTCATTCCGTTGTAACCCTGATCTGGATATGTCCGGCAACCCAGATCAACAGCCAAGAAGTCATAGATACTATCCGGGTAGTTACGCCGACTATATCATTCAAATCGAATTCGGTTTGATCACACTTCACGCAAAACTCGGAAACATTTCCGAAACCGGAATCTGTCTTATCTTAAACGGGCAGGACTTGGACGTAACCGAACCGGTACACGGTTCGGTAATCGAAAAGAAATCGGGGAAACGTCTCGAGTTCGAAGGAGATATCGTCTGGGCCGGACCGGAAACAATCGATCACAAAGAGAGATTCGTCTACGGATTGCGGTATCGAATGCCCATGGTTTTGACGGAAACCCTGGTTTTGATCAATCTTTCTCTCCAAGATCCCTGATCGTATCTCTTCGGTCCCAAGTTTCCGGATTGCCATATCCGCTTCCTTCAGGATCTTTGAATCAGGATTCATCTTCTACAAGCATGGAACAAAAACAAATCATTCCTAAGAAACCCACTTTAAGAGAAATCGAAATCGGTCTTCTCAAAAAGATCAAGGAAGGGGACGACGAGGCTTATATCCAACTCGTAAATCCTTTTCGAGAAAGGCTCTATCGCAAAGCCATCTCCATGGTCAAGGACGGAGACGACGCGGAGGACATCGTACAAGACGCGTTGATCTCCGGATACAGATCCATTCGAAACTTTCGCGCCGAGTCCGGTGTTTATACCTGGCTTTATCGTATCGTGGTCAACAAATCCAAGGACTTGTTAGCGAAACGGAAACGAGCTAAAGAGAATTCCATGGACGATAAGGAATACCAGGTAACGGACGATCGCGTCGGATTCGAAAAAAAAATTGAACTTAGTGATGAGTCCAACTATCTAATTACCAAAATCAACGAGTTGGAAGATCTCTACAAAGAGGTGATCGAACTCAGATACTTCGAAGAAATGTCCTACGCACAGATCGCCGAAGTTCTGGGAACCAACGTGGGAACCGTAAAGAGCAGGCTCTTTAAGGCGAAGGAATTTCTCAAACATTTGATTTTGCAAGATGGTAAGGGTGAAGGATACTTTAGGTAAGAAAGATGAAAAGTTTACAGTCAAAATTCAAGGTTCCGCTTTTCCTCCGAAAGGAAGACGGAGATTTGCTCAAGATAGAAAATTCTTTAGTGAAAACGATGTCCGAACTCAGGGACAAAGAACTTCGTAGCATAAACCTAAGCGACGAATTCTCGATTCGATTGAAAAATCAACTGAAGGCAATCCGCCCCGAGCGTGAAAACGGATGGGAAAGAATCCGAGAAAACGTCTTCGCGAATCGCGGTCTTCAATTTTCCTTTTCGGCCATTTTGGCATTTGCAATCGTCTTCGTAACGTACAACAGATTTCAAAGTTCCGGCGAACCGATTCTTACCGAAAGATCGGGAACCGTTTTCGGACAATCCGAAGCGGGCAACTTTCAGGACATTCCTTCCTCCGGCAAGTTTCAATCCGAATTGGACAAATCCCTTCTCAAACAGATTCCGAATACTACCGAATCCAGAAAGACGATCGATTCTCTTAGGAAATATTTTTCCGAAAAAGGCGATCTGAGAATGGCGGAAGAGATGGATCGGATTCTCGAACAAACCCAAGGAAACAATCCCTAAGTTCTTATCTTTTAATCCCGTCTTGACGTCTTTGAACAAAGCCGGGATCGACGGAGTCCAAAATCCTCTTGGACTCCTGATAAATTTCACTGTATTGCATTCCTCTGTAAACATCCAGGATCAGACACGCGTGTTGTAGAATTCTACACCGAATCTTAAAATCGTATAGATCCTTTCTCGAATTGAGAGTATCCTTCAAACGAATTAGATTTTGATAATATCCGAGAATTTCCTTTTCGGAATAATTTCTGGTTTCTTCGAAGATACCACGCTCCGCCAAAACGACCGGAAGTATTTCCTTTAGATCGGATTCGTCCTGATAAGAATCTTTCAGCTTCTCGATCCAGACAAGAATCGGTTCCGATTTTAAAACACCCAGAGGAGCCGCGGAAGGATCCTTTAAAAAGGCTTCTCGGAAAAGAATCATCGATTTTCTTTCTTCTCCGGTTTGAAAAAGGGACTCGGCTCTCAGATATAAGAACTCCGGAGAATTTCTTTCCACAGAGGAAGAATAATTGAGAATCTCAAGCGCGTTTCTGTAGTCTCTAAAGCGGATCAATTCTCGAATCAAACTCAAAAGAGCGGACGGATCTTGAAAATGAAGACCTTCTCTTTGAACCGAAATTTTGAGTTGGTCGACGGCTTCCGATAAAACCGATTCCGAAATCGCTCGAAAGGAAGAATTGCCCGTAAACTTTCGAAGTTCGAACGCGTTTTGAAATTCGGAAAAATATTGAACGAGAAGATGACTTCTTTCACGACCTTCTTTTGCGTTGTGAATCCGATCCAAACGATTGTCCCAATACGAAGAGATAAAAAATCCCGCGATCGTTTCCGGATTTTCCGGATCTTCCGCAAGAAGAGAATCGAAAGCCTTTTTGGCTTTGTCGAAATCTCCATCGCTGATGTATTGATTGGCTTCTTCGAGTTTTCTGGAAAAGGACATTGAGAATTTCTTTTTAGGTCGGAATCCGGCGGAAGAATCCACCGGATGATTGTAGATGCGATCGGATCAGTGGGTTGCTTTTTTATCGTGATGTTTGCTGACTTGTTTTACGATTTTGTCTTCCAAGCCGTCGATACAAGCGTAGATGTCTTTATTCGAATTTTGAGCGTTGAACTTGTTTCCGTCTCCGTGCAGATTTAGATTTGCGCTAACTTCTCCGTGAATCATTTCAAAAGAGATTTCAAAAGACTGAACCGTATGAAGGTATTTAGAAACACGATCCAGTTTGCTGTCCGCATATTCTTCCGCCGCTTTGGAATGATCGACGTTTTTCCAGTTATAATTTATTTTCATAGGCCGCTCCGAATTGTTTTTTTGTACCGGATAATATGAGACGACGGGGATTTAGTCGGAAAACTTCAAGATCCGGAATTTCAGGTTAGTCTTGAAAGGAGAAGAGTCAAATCAAAAAAAATCCCGCCCTTTCGGGCGGGCCAAGTCAGTTAGAACTAGAGATGGGATGAATTAATGGGGCGCAGTATTTGATTACTGAGCGTTCGCAACATTCTCCATATGGATGGAACATGCTTCTTGATACTTTTTGAAAGCTTCTTCTTCCGCATTCAGAGCAGAGTCGATGTCCCCGATTTTCTGATAGATTGAAATAACGTTTTTGATGTTCTCAAGTGCCTGGCAAGACTTCCCTTGACGGAACTCAGAGATGGATTTGAGGTAAAGAACCAGAGCGTATCCGGAAGATTCTTTTTCTCCCATTTTCTCACGAACATTGAGAGATTGGTTGTAAAGATCGATTGCAGAGTTGTAGTCTCTTACTTTTTGTTTGAGGCTACCCAAGGCGCTGAGCTTGTTTGCGA
Source organism: Leptospira barantonii (assembly GCF_002811925.1). Lineage (NCBI taxonomy): Bacteria > Pseudomonadati > Spirochaetota > Leptospiria > Leptospirales > Leptospiraceae > Leptospira > Leptospira barantonii. The sequence goes on along the minus strand of NZ_NPDS01000011.1, from coordinate 14,264 downwards.
GCTGGATTTCGTTCTCAGGTGTAAACTTATTAAGCTCTTCCTCGACCTTTTGGGCCTCTGGCATTGCATAAAGTCCGGTAAAAATGCTTAAAAAGAGAGCGATTGTTGCAAACTTGTTCATCTTGTCACCCCTGATCCAGTGTTCTGTCTATATATATGCAAGGGGCGTGCCAGAATTTCGGAAGATTCTTAGATTCTTTCTTTTTTTTTCTGGTTGGCCTTGGGCCTTCTCAAAATAGTCGAAATCAAGCATTCTGCCGGATGATCGCGCTACTTTTTGGAAACAAAAAGGGTGAGGAAAGTCCGGACACTGGGAAACACGGGACCGGGTAATGCCCGGAATTCTTACTTTGAGAGCAATTTCAAGGCAAAGGGTATGGAAAGTGCAACAGAAAGGATACCGCCGTCGAGGAATTCGACGGTAAGGGTGAAATGGTGGGGTAAGAGCCCACCTCCGATTTTGAGAGAAATCGGGAATGGTAAACCCTCCCGGGTGCAATCTCAAATAGGCGGCCTTTTAGTCGTTTCCACGGGGCCGTGGGTAGAGAGCAAGGACTCCGATCGGTAACTTTCGGAGCAAGATAAATGGTCATCCATCTCCTTCGGGAGAGGACAGAATCCGGCTTACAGGCAGAATGCGTACGAAATATTTTTTTTCTTTGGAAAATGAACGATGGCAAAACCGATTCGTTATTCTTACAGTTATTTTCAAAAGGTTGCTTGGGGCGATATGGACGCGTTCGGACACGTAAATCACGTAGTCTACGCGAAGTATTTTGAAAACGCTAGGGCCAATTACTTTACGGACCTAAACCTCTGGGATACCCCGGATCGTCCTTCCGAGGGAGGACCCGTAATCACGCATATCCAAGTGGAATACAGAAGGCAGGTTCGATATCCGGAAACCTTGGAGATTACCATGCAGGTGGACGGAGTGACTTCCAGATCGTTTCACATATCTTGTACGATGTGGAACGGAGAAGGGGACTGTGTAGCCACCGCAAGCGGAGAATTTCTTTGGTTCAACTTCGCGACACAAAAACCGACCCAACTGCCTGAGATTTATAAGAACTTATTTTCACAGAGCCAAGTTTCCAAATAAGAATCGAATCGAAACTTTATCCAATTATAAAGCGCACTTCGTTTTAAAATTGGGTCGAGCGGTTCCCTAAAAACGACTTGCCAATCCGTTTGAAACGGAGAATTTTTTGCGATCATGTGTGATACATTCGTTGCCACACCTTCCTTTACCGGAACGGGTTCTATGATCTTTGGAAAAAATTCGGATCGTGAACCGAACGAGGCGCAGGCTCTGCTTCGTGTTCCTTCTCGAACCGGAGAAACAAAAACACGTTGTACTTACATCGAAGTTCCCGGCGTTCCACAAACACAAGAAGTGATTCTTTCCAAACCATTTCAGATGTGGGGAGCGGAGATGGGTGCGAACGCATCCGGCGTCGTCATCGGAAACGAAGCGGTCTTCACAAAAATTCCTTTTGAAAAAAAGAATCAAGGTCTCACGGGAATGGATCTGCTTCGTCTTTCATTGGAAAGAAGCAAGGACGCGGAAAGTGCAAGAGAAACGATCTTGGATCTTCTTGAAAAATTCGGTCAGGACGCTTGCGGCGGTTATACGAATTCTTCCTTTTACTATCATAACAGTTTTATCATCGTGGATTCAAAGAACGCGTTCGTGCTCGAAACCGCGGGAAAGTTTTGGGCTTGGAAAAAGATAGAAGGTTTTTATTCGATTTCCAACGGACTTACTTTGGAAGACGACTACGATTCGATTCATCCGAAAGCGATCGAGTTCGCTTTACAAAAAGGTTGGATTAAAAACGGAGAAACGTTTTCGTTCCGCAAAGCGTTTTCGGATTCATTCTTCACTTTTTTTAGCAAGTGTAAGGTGCGCAGGGCGAGAACCGGCGCGATGGGAACATTCAAAAAAGGGAATTTAGACGCGAGGGCCGCGATGGAAATTCTCAGACAGGAAGGAGAACCGGGAGAACGCGGAAATTTTTATCCTTCTGCCTCGGACATGGGTTCGGTTTGTCTACACGCTACCGGTCCGATTACGCCTAACGGTACTACCGGTTCCTTGGTTGCGGAGCTGAAGACGGATTCTTCCCAAAATCGTTTTTGGTTTACGGGAACGTCGATTCCTTCGATTTCCTTATTTCTTCCCGCGGGTTTTCCGGGAACTTCCTTCTTGGAAAAAAATTTCGAGGCGCCGACCGCGGAGCTGGATACTTCTCTTTGGTGGACTCACGAAAAATTCTACAGAGAAATTCAGCGTTTTTATCCTGAGGCGAAACGACTCGTTCAACCGAGGATCGATTCTTTGGAAGAAGATTGGTTTCAAGAACTGAAGAAACTTGAAAAAGATACGAACCCTTCGAAAGGTTTGGATCTTTTGAGCGGAAAGGCCGCGAGCGCGGCCCTTCAGGAATATCGCGTATGGAACGCGAATTTGTTAAACGAACTGAAAAAAAATCAGCCTAAGAAAGTATTCGCGCCCTTCTACAGATTGCAATGGTCCTTTTGGAATCAGAAGGCCGGGATCAGTGTTTCTTAGTTCCCGCCTTTCTGATTTTCATATTGATCAGTTCCACTCCGAGCGAGAATGCCATCGAAAAATATACGTATCCTTTCGGGATATGAAAGTGAAGACCGTCCGCGAACAACATCGCTCCGATCATGATCAAAAACGAAAGCGCCAATACCTTCATCGTAGGATGTTCGTTGATAAAATCGCTGACCGTTCCTGAAAAGATAAGCATCACGATCATGGATAGAATCACTGCGGCCACCATCACTTGAAAGTTTCCGGATAAACCCACCGCGGTTACGATCGAATCGACCGAAAAAATGATGTCGAGAAGGATCAACTGAACGATCACGCTCCAGAAAGAAATTTTTTCCTTTTTGGATTTGGAATTCTCATCTTCGATTCCTTCCACTTTTCCGTGAATCTCGCTCGTACTTTTTGCGATTAGAAAAAGTCCTCCGCCGAGCATAATCAAATCCCTTCCCGAAACCGCAAAATCGGCGATCGTAAAAAGAGCATTGGTTAGGGAAGCGATCCAACTGACCGCGAACAACAAACCGATTCTAAAACCGAGGGCAAGGGTAAGTCCGAGATTTCTCGCTTTGTTCTGTTGAGTTTTGGGAAGTTTTCCGGAAACGATGGATAGAAAAACTATATTGTCGATCCCGAGAACGATTTCCATCAAGGTCAGGGTCAGAATTGCGATCACTGTATCGAGTGTGAGAAGTTCCATGCTTGCAATTAATTTTTCGAAAACGAGGAAATCAATCGATTTACAAGGAAATTTAAGAAGGCATACTGGAAGTATGGAGTTTCTTCCTGAAAGTTTCTCGACTCGCGAAGCGACAGGAATTCATCTGAGAAACAAAACCATTCTCCCTTGTCTTCCTCCTCGTTTGAGTCTTCTCGTATTCTTAAGACATTCGGGTTGTATCTTCAGCCGGGAAGCGATTTCCGATCTTCGTGAAATTTCGGAAAGTTGTCTTTCCTTTCCTCCCATTTTATTTTTTTTTCCGGGAACACCGAACGATTGCGAAAAATTTTTCGAAGGTGTTTGGGAAGACGCTTCGGTGGTCGCCGATCCGAAAACGGAATTCTATCAGGATTTAAAATTGGATACGGCCAATCTAGTACAACTCGCGAGTCCCGAGGTTTTGATCGGAACCGCAAGGGCCACGTTAAAAGGACATTTTTACGGAATTCCCGGCCGCAATCCTTTACAGATGCCGGGGGTGTTCTTAGTGGTGCGGGACCGGATCGTTTGGGAACACAGATACAGACATATCGGAGATCATCCCGATTGGAAAAATCTTCCCGGAGTTACCTTGTTGCCGGGAGCGGAGTTCGGACCCGACGTTATGCCCGCTTAAATGCGCGTTCCGTTTTCGGTTGTAGAGCCGACCGACTTCGTTTATCAATTCGTCTTAAATTCTTATCAACGAACCACCGTGACCGAACAAGTCGCGTGATGAACGATCCGATCGGAAACCGAGCCGACTAAAAATCTTCCCACCGCGGAAAGACCTCTCGAACCGATCACAATCATATCATAATTTCCTTTAGTAGCCGTTTCGACGATCGTGTCGGCGGGATAACCTTCCAAAACCAATCGATCCCATTTGATTTCCGGAGATTCGTCCAAGGGAGAATGGATCTTTTCGAATCTTTGTTCCGAAATCCATTTCACTCTGTCCTTTCCTTCGGGGGCCTTTTCGTAATAACCGGGAAGTGGACCGAATTCTTCGACTACCTCCAAAACGGTGAGGCTTGCATTGGCCGCCTTCGCGATCGCAATTCCCATCTCCAAAGCTTTTTTGGAACTCTCTGAACCGTCCACGGGGACTAAAATTTTTTTGATGAATCTTTGCATGTTCTTTCTCTTTGCAAAAAGTGTATCTCTTCGAAAGATCTTTTCCAATCAAAAAACGAAGAATTTTAGGTTTTCAAGGTTTGATTTTGATCAATCGGAGAACGGACCTTATCGAAAAAACTTGGACAAGAAACGCTCTAAACGAATTTTTTTCCGACAATGCAGAATAATTCGGAACAAGATCGTATATTCATAAATTCTTATTTAGAATATAAACATTCGGGCAACTCGGAAACCTTGATAGAACAGGCGGCGTTTTGGATCAAAAGAATCGCGGCGAGAAAATTCTCCTTGAGCGAGGACGGAAAAAACGAAGTGCTCGTTCGATTCATTCAGAAAATTGAATATTTCTCCGAGATATATGAAAAGGGAAAATACGAAAACTTCCCCGCGTTTGCGATCAGATTTTTGAAAAACCTCGTGCTCAATCAATGGAAAAAGGAAATTCAAAACCGCAAACAAGAACCCGGTTTTTTGGAACCGGATACGTTGATCGGACCGGTTTTTCATTCCTCCGAAATGGAATCCGAAACCGCCGCGCACAGAATCTTTTTAAATGACATCCTTAAGAACTGCGATCCGAGAGGAGTTCTCATCCTGAAACTCAAACACAATCTATTCCTTGAGAGATGGGAGATTCTTCTTTTAAAAAGTATTCTTTCCGTTTCCGGAAATTCGATCCGTGATTTTTTGAAGGAAAGAATGGAAAAACGTTATTCGTCTCGAAAACGCGAATTGGATCTTTTGGAAAGAATGGAGGTCTCGCATCAGATTCTTTTTTCCGAAAGAAAAAACGCCCGCGATCGATCCTCAAGATCCAAGTCGAAGTTGAAACGTAAACTTCTGAGGATCGAAACGCTTTACACATACGAGGAAATCTCCTTTTGGTTTTCCTGGAAATCATCCGTGATCAAAAAATTATATCTTCAAACCATGAACTCCCTGAAGGACGCGGGCAAGAATACGAAGTTCATTCCGATTCCGGAGGAAGAAGAGAAGGAGGCCGCCTAATCCGAATTAACGCGCGTTATCTTTGTGTCAGAAGATCGTCTTTTGGGGAATTCGGTGAAAAAATAATTTCCTTTGAATTTCTCGAATTCGTGTAAGCAAAAAAAAACGGGTTCGTCTGATAATTGTGGATTGAATCCGTTCGGTCCGCTCGAATGATAGTCTTCGATTTTTATACAAAGAGTAAAACATGAATCAGTTTGAATCTAGGAAGTTGCGATGGAAATTAACTCTCGGTTTGGAGTTGCTGACTTCCGTTTTGGCGGTGCCCCTGGCGGTTCTTTTTATCATCACCGCGGGCGGTTACGATTTTAGCAAATCCATCTCGTTGATCGTAAGCGCGACGATTTCCACATCCTGTTCTTACGTCGTTCCGTTTATACGCTTTTTGTATTTAGGACGGATGCTCGGTAAACTCGACGATTCGGTTTGGTTTACCCTCAACTCGAAGGAGAAGAGCGACGTCAAAACGAGAATTCTCAACTTTCCTCTTTATAACACTTTTTTTTATCTCTTTCAATGGAGTTCGGGAATTCCGTATGCGTGGTGGCTCTTGCATCTTTTTTTCGCTCCGACTTTTTTGGAATCGTTTCCGTTTTTATTTCTTCCTTTGATCATTTATCCGATCTTAGGCGTTTCGCATTTTTTTCTCACCGAATCGAGCTTCGTGGATATTTTGGAATCGGAGCGACTCAACGAAGTTCAGATCGATTCGGAAAGAATGCGGAAGGTCGGAGTTCACGCGCGCATTCTGAGCACGATCGTTTCGATCGCTTCTCTTCCGATCGTAGTTTTCGGTTATCTTTTGTTCGAAGAGACTTCGGGTTGGGTCAAACTCGGAGACGTTACGATACCGTTGATTCTTACCTTGGTTTTTATGCTGATCTCGGTCATCATCGTTTCGTATCAGCTTTCCTCCACGATCCGAAGAAATTCGGAGAACATGATCGATATTTTCGGAGAAATGTCCGACGGAAATCTCACACACGTTCTTCCTATGGTTTCCAGCGACGAGTTGGGTTCCAGCAGTAAGGCGTTGAACGAATTTGTTAAGCGACTTCGTATTATCGTAAAGAGTGTGGTTCGAGAAGCTGAGAAACTTTCGGGTAGTTCCAAAAACCTGGGAGAAAATACCCGCGAACTTTCGAGAAAGATGCAGGACCAAGCCGCTTCCACGGAAGAGATGAGTTCCGGAGTGGAAGAGATCGCGGCTTCGATTCATTCTACGGCGTCTCGGGCGGAAAGTCAGGCGCAGATCGCCAAAAAAGCGCAGGCTTCTCTCGCGGAGTTGGAAGCGAGAATCCGTCAGGTTCACGTCGCACTTTTGGAAACCAAGGGAGACGCGGATCGTATGAAGAGTGAAACCAGAAGCGGTGAAGAAGCGCTTCAAGGAACTCAAAAAGCGATGGAAGCCATCGAAGAAAGTACGATGAAGATGGGCGCGACCGTAAACGTAATCAAAGAAATCACGGATAGAATCGGTTTACTTTCCTTAAACGCCGCCATCGAAGCCGCGAGAGCGGGAGAGGCCGGAAAAGGTTTTGCCGTTGTTGCACAAGAGATCGCAAAACTCGGAGAACAAACACAAGAGAACGCAAAGAGAATCACGGGCGCGATCTCGGAAGCGTTAAACGCGACCAAAAGCGGAAGAGAAGTGATCGAATCCACTCAAACGGTCTTTCAAAGAATCGGAGATACGGTCGCGGTTACTCTGGACCGTGTTTCCGAAGTCGCTTCGTTGTCGGATTCCCAGTTGACGGCGAGCGAACAAGTGAAGTCCGCCTTCACCGATCTTTCTCTTTCCTCCGATGAAATTCGAAATCATACGCAAGAACAAGCGCAGACTTCAACCGAATTTTCGAAAACGATCGTCGCGATTTCGGAGACGACCGAATTTTTAAATCAGGTAGTGACTCAGATCGACGAGTTAGCCGTGACGTTGAACGAACAAGCCGGCAAACTCAAGTCCGAAGTGGAATTCTTCAAAACCTAAAAATAAACCGGGTCTTCGAAATCGAAATCGGACCCGGATACTTTCCATTTATTGAATATTCGAATTTTTGATGATTTCCGCGTAAAAACGGATGATCTCCTCGTAGTTCGAAATCGAAATTCTTTCGTCGATCCCGTGAAACCGTTTTAGATCCTCCGGATTGGCGCGCACCGGAAAAAATCGATACGCGTTATCCGCTACCGAAGAATAGTGGATCGAATCCGTATAAGCCGACATGAGGGCCGGAGCCACGATCGCGTTCGGAATCGTACGCAAAATCGCGACGCGGATCGATTCGAAACTTTTCGAATCCGTCGCCGAAACGTCCGAAGGTTCGATCAGTGTTTCGGGAACGATCACTTTCACACGATCGTCGTTTATGATTTTTGAAATTCTTTTCAATACGCTCGAATTCGTATCACCTTGGATGATTCTAAAGTTTACGGTTGCTTCCGCTCTTGAAGGCAAAACGTTGTCCTTGAATCCGCCGGAAATTTTCGTGATCGCGGTCGTCGTGTGGAGTTGCGCTCTTGTCGAATTTTTTTCGCTCAATCTGGATTCTAAGATTCTTTCGAAAAGCCAAAGATTGGAAAAAACAAAACGAGAACCTAAGTTCATGGACGGCGCCAACCATTCGAACGTGGATCTCGAAACTGCGTTCAGGGAGAATGGAAACGGAGAGTTTTCAAGACGATGTAAAGCGGAAGAGAGGATTCCGATCGCGGTTTCCCGGGAAGGCATGGAAGAATGTCCGCCTTCCTTTAGATCGACATTCAGACGGATTGTGAGATAACCCTTGCCTGCGATTCCGACTAACGCGACGGGTTTGTCGATTCCGGGTACGATGTTTTCGGCGACGAGTTGTCCCTCGTCCAAAACATAATCGAAACGCAGATTCATTTTTTTGAATGTATCGGTGATGGCCTTGGCGCCCGAGGTTCCGTATACAACCTCCTCGTCCTGACCGACCGCGATAAACACGCTTCGTTTCGGACTAAATCCTTTTCGTATTAGAATTTCAACGGATTCTAATATGGCAAACAGACTGCTTTTGTCGTCCCAGGATCCTCTTCCCCAAACGAACCCGTCCCGTATCTCTCCGCCGAACGGACTTGCCGTCCATAAGGATTCGGTCGCGGCCTCGACATCCACAACGTCCGAATGTGCGCAGAGTAGAATCGGTTTCAAACTCGGATCGGAACCCTTCCATTCGTAAAAAAAGGAAGAATCGTTGATTTTCGTTTTTACAAGTTTCGAATTTAAGAGGGGATAGCTCTCTTCGATATGTCGGTTTAACGCGAGGAACTGATCCGCGTTCAAAAACGGATTCTCCAGGGACGAAACGGTTTTAAACCGAATCGACTTCGAAAGTCTTTTTACCGCGGCGTCGATGGGAACGATTTCTTTTTCTCCCGCGGAAACGAAAGAAGGAATATTACGAACTCGAAACGTGTTGAAGATACAAACGAAAACGAGGACACAAAACGAAACGATTGCGATTTGGATTATTTTTTTCATGGTTCAGTGTTTAAAATCCCTGGTTTGTTTTTCCAATGCGATTCTTCCGAGAAACATCGAAATGTTTTCGTAGATCGAATCGTTCAGACGATCTTGGTGCGCTTTTACGAGAAGATCCAAATCCTTTTTTCGATACAACTTGCCGCGTGCGATAACCGCGTATAAAGAAGACATGTTCTCGAGATTTTTCACGGGGTCTTTTCGAAACACAAGAAGATCCGGAGAGAATCCTTTCTCTAGATGAAACGAATCTTGGTTCTTTAAGTTTTCATTCGCGTCGACCGTTGCAATTTTCCAAACGTCTTCGGAAGGAATTCCGGCTTTGTGAAACAAAACCATTTCTCCTTGGACGGATTCTCCCGGAACCACAAAGGGTTGTTGTGCGTCGGATCCGATTCGAAGTGTTGCCCCGGCTTGGAATAATTTTAAAAGAAGTTTTAGCTTTTTGAATAAAGCCTTCTCCACGGTTTCGTTCAGATACGAAACATCCAAGTTGCGATACGCGGGAATTCCGGAAGAAGGATTCCATACGATCTCCCTATAAAATCGAGGCATCAAAAGAATCGAAGGTTGTGAAATCGCCGAGTTGTAATCTCGATAAAGAAGAAGTCTTTCCGATGCGACTAACGTGGGCGTGTTTGCGATACGATTTCGAACCGAAAAGTTTACGATGTCGTTTAACAAACGGTCGTCTACACGATCCCAATCGGAGACTCGGTTGACGACGTTGTTTTTCGAAACCCATTCGGGTCTTGGAATCCCGTGAAAGTGTTGAACGTCTGGAATCGCCGCTTCTTCATAGGTAAGTCCGAACGGAACGTGACCGAGAACCGTTAAATTTTCCTTGTTCGCGGCTTCGACGACGGCGCGAATCATCGGAACGTTTAAGTTTTCGTAGGACTTGATACAATCCGCGCCTTTGGATTTCAACGTTATAACCGCTTGAGCGGCTTCCTCCGGAGAATTGACCACGATCGAATTTTTCCATCTCGGAGGTCCGGTGGTTACGAACGCGTCGCAGGAAAAAATTCTCGGACCAAAAAAATCGTTTTTGAATATTCCATTCTTAGCATAAGGAACCGATGTTCCGTCGATGTCTCCCGCGATTCGGAGCGTGGTCACTCCGTGGGAAAGATAAAGAAGCGAGAAATAAGGGATCAAATCGAGAAGATTATTCGGCGGAAGATGAGCGTGCATGTCCGTCAAACCCGGGGTAACGATCATATTCGCAAATTCGGAGTTAAGCGGACTTGCGGAATCGTTTATGGAAACGATTTTAGAATCTTGAAATCGAAGATCCAAATTCGAAAACGATTTTTTACCGGGATCAAAAAGCCTGACACCCTCCAAAACGAAGGTTTCATTCGGTTGAACCGAAGGAGAAGGGATTTTAAATACGAAATAAAAAATCCAAACGAAAAGAAAGAGAAAAAGCAGAGTTATATACAGGATCAAATGCAAAACGAATCGTTTCAAAAACGTCTCCTTTAAAAAGATGAGGAAGTCTCACTTTTTACAATTCAAATAATGAGCCATCCTCATTTTTTGTCAAGAATGATTGTTGAACGATTTTCGGTCTATGAAACGATGACGTTATGGAAGAAGAATCCGTTCTCCAACCGAGAATCAATCCGATCCAAAAAAGGGCTCGGGAAAAACAGGAAGTCATCCTGAATTCGGCGAAGAAGCTGATCTTAAAAAACGGACCCGATAAGTTTACGCTCCAAGAGATCGCGGACGCGATCGATTCTCCCATCGGAACGATCTATCGATATTATTCGGGTAAACCCGCGATTCTACGCGCCATCGCTCAGATTCATCTGGACTTACTTCGCACCGAGTTAAAACAAGAGTTGGCCGATATGGGCAAGACCGCGACGGAAGACATTCGATTTTACAGAATCGTAAAAAAGATTCTCGATCTTTTCGAACGCGCGTATGAATCCGATCCTGTGTTTCAAATCGTTTGGAGCGGGTCGCAGGCTTTTCCGCTGTTGCGCGAATTGGATCTCGAAGACACTCGAAAGAATGCAGAGATCGTCGCGGACGCCTTGGAATGTTTTGTCCCGAGAATGCAGAAAAACAAACTCCAGGACTTATGCGTTCTTCTTTGTGATTCCATCGGAAGCGCGCTTCGATTGACTTCCATGATGGAAAACAAGGAGAAAAAAAGAATTCTTACACAACTGCGCGCGATGATCACCAATCATCTGTATTCGGCCCGAAAAAATTTCGGACCGAAGTGATCGAAGAAACGAAGTCGATTCAATTCTAAAGAATTTGAATATTCTCGGTTTTGAATGTTTTAACGCGCGAACTCGGGTGCGGGCGTTTTTAACAAAACGTTGAGTCCGCCGATGATCGTTCCAAAGATCAAACTGGCTACGATCAAAGGGATAAGATGTCCCCAGTTTCCCGGAATGACTACCAACGTGATAAACCAGGGAAGATTGAGCAGTTCCGTGAGTACAATCGAAGAAACTAATTTCGGGATTCCGATCTCCGTTACGGAAACCACGGCCCCGCAGGAAAACCAAAACAACATAGCCTGGATTAGAATCCAACGAGAAGCGTTCGGGTCCGCGAAAAAAATCAAAAGACCTTCCAAGGCGGCCGCTACGATTCCGACGATCGACGCGTTTCTCAAACGAATTGTATTTTTATTCATCATTCTAACTAAAAACTCCTTTCGTTTAAGGTCGAGGAGGTTCGGAGAACGGTAAAACAAAAACGGAATCAAAAAAGAATTTTGTAATAATTGAATGTGATGGCTTCGTCTTCGGTTTAAAAAAGAATTTCAAACCTGTCATATTTCTTTTTGCAAAAGAAAAATAAAAAAGAATTCTTACAGAATTTTCCAACCCTTGTCTTTGAGTTTGGTTTTGAAATGGGAGAATTCTTCCTTGATGGAAGCGACCGCTTTGAATCCGGCTTCGATTCCTCGGTTGATCGAACGTGTGAGTTTTTCCGCGCTCGTAGTCACCATCGTGAGTTCCTGATACGAAGGCGAGATTACCTGAATGCGAACGTCTTTCGGAGGATGTTTGAGAATCTGAACCGCACGATTGTACATCGTATGATGCACTTTTGTAATCATGTGACTGAGTTTTTTATCGGAAGGATACGCGAGCCAACCGGAAAATTTGGAGATAGGACTCGAATATTCGTTCTGATTGGTATTTAAGACAACCGTAATGTCCTTATAACCGGCTTCGATCACTTTCTCCAAAGGAATCGGATCCGCAATTCCCCCGTCTCCGTAAAACTGATCTTCTAATTTCCATTTTCCTCTGGTCGCGATCGGAAGAGAGGTTGCCGCCTTTAAAAGATTGAGAGCGTTCGACGCGGAGGCCTTGATGTATTCCGCCTGAAGTTTTGCGAGATTGGTTACGGCGATGTAAAGAGGAGGGGCTTCTTTTCTATCGAAGTTCTCTTTCGGAAGTCTATATTTTTCGCCGAATATAAAGTCTATTAGATATTCCTGATCGAGTACGGTTTTGCCTTTAAAGGGATGTAAAAAAGAAATAAATTTATTCCCGATCAATTCCTTCGTCCAGATATCCAAAATTCGAATCGATTCTTCGTAACTTTGTTCGAAACCGGTCGCGTAATACGCCGCGGAACAGGAACCGGAAGAAACACCCACGATCAAATCGAAATGAGTCGACGGAATGTACTGATGAAGCGCGGCAAGCACTCCGCCCGCAAAAGAACCCTTCATTCCTCCTCCGGCGACGATCAAGGCCGTGGATTTTTTTCCGGGTTTGGGGAGAATGTGGTTATTTCCCGGAAAGACCGTTTTGCCCGGAGTAAAATAAGAACTCATAAGTTCAGCTTTTTAAGCTTGAGGATTCTTTCAACGAGGATACCATTTGGGATGTCGTTTTTTGCGAACCGAAAAAAGAAAAGAGATCCGTAATTCAAATCCGGTTTCGCTCAAATTCGAAACTCTTTTATAATTCAGGTTGAAAGAGAAAGTTATGCAAACACGTTATGTCCGCTTTTCGAAAAGAAAAAGAATTTTGGAATTTTCGATTCTTCTTTGTTGGATCGGTTCCGCTTTTGCAACTTTGAACGCGGAGTTCGAGAAGGAAGATCCGAGCAAAAACGGAAGAAAGAATTCTTTTGAACTGATTCTCAAACGCCAAACGTATCAATGGACCCCGTATGATTTCACTTCTTATACGGAACGTTCTCTGTTGGAAACATCGATCAAAGCCGATTCGATCCAACAAAACCAAAAGGTTTTGACGCCTTTCGTATTACGATTCGATCATTCGGAAAAGAAGTTTCGCGTGGAAATTTCGGCGTATGAAATCGAATTAGCAAATCCGAATACGATCGTAACACAGGCCGGTTCTTCCGGATTCGAAATCAGAAGACAGTATTTGAATCCGATGATTCGATCCGAAGCTGAGTTGAATCTGTTTAAAATTTTCGATCCAAACGACGACTGGAGAATTTTTGCGGGCGCGGGAATCCGAAATATCAACAAATACAAATACGGCTACTATCTACGGGAAGGCGCGTATGAAGAATACTTCTACACATACGGACCTCAACTCGTATTCAGAACCGATTATAGAATCCGGGAAAAATTCTTCATAAGCCTCGGTGTGGATCTTTTTTACACGGAAGGAAATCGTTTTTACAAACCGACGTCGATGACCTTGGATTCGATCGTAGTTTCCGCCGGAAGTTCCGGCGTTCGCGGAATCTATCGAGGAGGCGAGGTCGACATTTCGGTCGCATATCAAATTTCAGAATCGTTTAAATTCTACGTGGGTTATAGTTATATCGATTCACAGTTTAGTTATTACGGATTCAATCAAACGGATCTACGTTTTGGAATCGCATCCAACGATCCGTTTCGAAGTGGAACGAATGATGCGAATGAAATTTCCAACGTGTGGAAAATCTCTCATACGATTCAATCCGGACATAGGGATCTTTTGCGCGGAGCATATTTGGGACTTTCTATAAATTTTTAATATTCTGTGAATCATTGACGACTTCATACGATCTGCATACTTGAAAACTGTAAATAACTTGTGTATAACTTTGCAGAGAATTCGGAATTCAACAATGGCGGTTTTTCTTTAAGCAAGAATTTATTTCCAATAGTCATGATTTCAAAATCAATTCTAACTTCTTTCAAGGATGGAAAATAAAGTATGAAGTCGATTCACTGTGATTTTCCGGTTCAAGGGACGCGGAATTTGCATCTGATTCTTCTTAAAAAAAAGAACTAAAATCTGGACAATTTTTTTAAAAAGGGTTTGACCGGTTGAGTGACGTAATTAATTTGGATCTTGCGCCGCGGAGGA
>NZ_NPDS01000010.1 GCF_002811925.1 Leptospira barantonii | reverse complement strand
GGTTCCTGGAGCGGAGGCGGAGGCAGTTCTGGCGGGGGCGGAGCCTCCGGAAGCTGGTAAAGGATATTCGAATATTATGATACATCAAAATACTACCGAACGATCGAACCTAGGAAGAATTTGGAATCATCTTTTGGAATCCTTTTTTTCCGCGTTCTCCTTTCATCCGGACAAATCGAAATCCTATCGTTTTAAAAAATATTTCAGCTCTGAAAACTTAAGAATGATCGAATCCTCGGTCGCAAAATCGGAAACGTTGCACAAAGGAGAAATCAAGGTCGTATTGGAGGGCGGACTTCCCGTGTTTCGAGTGATTTCCGGTCTTACCGCAAAACAAAGAGCGATGGAACTTTTTTCCGAAAAAAAAGTATGGGATACCGACGAAAACACCGGGATTCTAATCTACGTTCAACTGACGGATCGAAAGATCGAACTTTTGGCCGACCGAGGGATCTATAAGAAGATCGGGCAGGAAACGTTAGACGAAATCTGCAATCAGATGCAGAGCGGTTTTCGGAACGGAAATTATACGGAAAGTATTCTTACCTGCATCGATCGGTTTACGCATCTTCTTCAAAAACATTTTCCTCCCGGAAAACGGAATCCGAACGAACTTTCGGACAAACCGGAAATTATTTAATTTCTAAGATTCTAAATTGTTAAGCGAAATAGAAATCCGGGATCGTTCGATCGTTTCGACGATCCCGAAAGTTTCGAATTGTTAAACGAAGACAGGAAACTGCGACAACAAAACGACGCGATCGTCGCGAAGTCCTTCTTAGCTGTTGCGGAGAATATTGACCATAGAATAAAGACCGTTTCTTCTCGACATGGAAAGATGTTTGTCGAGTCCGATCTCTTTTAGGAATTCGAGGGAAGCGTTTTTGATTTCTTCGCGAGTACGACCCGAAAAAACTCGAATCAGAAGAGCGATCATACCGCGGGTGATCGCGGAATCGCTGTCGGCTTGAAAATTGATCTTACCGTCCTTCTCTTCGGAAACGATCCAAACCCGAGATTGACAACCGGGAACCAAACGTTCGGAAGTTTTTGCGGAATCCGGAATCGAGTTCAACTCGTCTCCCATCTCGATTAGAAGTTGATAACGTTCCTGCCAATCCGTACATTCCGAAAATTCGGATACGATTTCTTTCTGAACGTCCGCAACGCTATTCATAGTCTTTGATTCCAGCTTTTCCACGTTCCACCTCCAATCAATCAGAAAACAACGGAACGATCCTTATCTTAGACGAACCCAGCCGGTCAAAACAAAACGAATCCGCCTCGAATCCGTAAAAAGAAAAATGTGTTTTCTTAAACCGTAACCCTAAATTAGATTCTCAAAAAACGGAAAAGAAGAATGAGAAGATTCCGATCCAAGAAAGAATTTTCTAAAGTCGTTCTCGCCGTTCGGAGCAATCGCATTCATGAAAGTTTATGAAATTCAAAATCAATTCGGACTGGAGAATTTAAAAATCGCGGATCGTCCCGATCCTACTCCCGGTCACGGAGAAGTTCTCGTTCGTTTTAGAGCGGCTTCGTTGAACTACAGGGATTATCTGATGGCGATCGGAAAGTATAACCCGAAACTAAAACTTCCTTTGATTCCGCTTTCGGACGGAGCCGGAGAAATCGCGGAAGTCGGTCCCGGTGTCACCAAGTGGAAGGTCGGAGATAAGATTTGTGCGAACTTCGCTCAGACTTGGTTGGACGGCGCACCGGATAAGACGATGCTCAAAAATACTCTCGGCGGACCGCTCGACGGAACTCTTTGTCAGTATAGAATTTTTCCGGAACACGGGATCGTTCCTATGCCCGAGAATCTTTCCTTTGCGGAAGCCGCGACCCTTCCCTGCGCGGCCTTGACCGCGTACACCGCGATCGTTACACACGGAAACATCCAACCCGGCGCGACCATAGTCGTTCAAGGAACGGGAGGCGTTTCCATATTCGCATTACAATTTGCTAAAATGATGGGGTGTAGGGTCATCGCCACTTCTTCGAGCGACGAAAAACTTGCGAAGTGTAAGGCTCTCGGTGCGGACAAAATCATCAACTACAACGAAAAACCGAACTGGGAAAAGGAAGTCCGCAAGATAACCGATATGGAAGGCGCCGATCTCGTCATCGAAGTCGGAGGCGCGGGAACTCTTCAAAAGTCCATCTCGAGCACCAAACCCTGGGGAACGATCGCATTGATCGGAGTTTTGGCCGGAGGAGAAAGCAATAACCTTTCGCTCTTTCCGATTCTTATGCAAGGAATTCGAATCCAAGGAATCATCGTAGGAAGCAAAAGAAATTTCGAGGACATGAACATAGCAATCAACACGAACAAAATCAAACCCGTCGTGGATGAAATCTTTTCCTTCGAAGACGCTCCGAAAGCGCTCGAGACTCTGAAGTCCGGAAAACATTTCGGCAAGGTTTGTATCGAAATTTAATAAGACATTCCAAAAAAAGAATAGAGTGACGTGCGACGCGGAAATCAAAGCCGCTTCTCGTCGAACCCGCGCGGTTCTTAATCGACTTGTCCTTAACCCGCGCGTTTGTCCGTTTTTCTTCGGATCTTATCCCCGGTCCACTGGATCAACTGCACCAATATCACGAGAATGGCGACCGTAGCAAACATGATCCCGTCCTCGTAGCGGTAATAACCGAAACGGATCGCAAGATCCCCGATCCCTCCCCCGCCCACGATTCCGGCCATCGCAGAAAAACCCAAAAGACTGACCGTGGTCAAAGTGATTCCCGCGACGATTCCGGGTAACGCTTCCGGAATCAGAATTTCTCGTATAATCAATGTTAGGCTAGCGCCCGTTGCAACGCTGGCTTCCAAAACCCCTTCCGGAATTTCTCGAAGAGCCGCTTCCACAAGTCTTGCTAAGAATGGAATCGCCGCAACGGACAATGGAACCGAAGCCGCGATCGGCCCGATTGTTGTTCCCGTAATCCATTGAGTTAAGGGAAGAAGCGCAACCAAAAGAATCACAAACGGAACCGAACGAACCACGTTTGCGATCGTGTTCAAAACGGAATGAACGATTTTATTTCGGATAAAAATTCCCTTGTCGGTCAGATAAATCAAAAGTCCGAGAGGAATTCCGAAAAGAATCGAAATGGAAAGTGAAATTCCCACCATCCAAAACGTTTGTACAAACGCCTTTGCGAATTCATCCAAGGGAAGATTTTCGAATATTAGATTCATAGAATACGATCCTCCGCGGAAGTTTTCGAAATGGTTTCGGAAGAAAGTCCGCGACCGGAAGGATCGTAAGAACTTCTCGAATCGTAGAAAGAACCCAAAAGTTTTTTGGCGGCTTCCGACTTCGGATTCGCAAAAAAAGAATGTGTATCATCGAGTTCCACGATTTTTCCGCGATCCATGATCGCGGTTCGATCGCAGATTTCCCGGACCACTTCCATTTCGTGAGTTACTACTAAAATCGTAATCGAAAGGGTTTCTCGAATCTGTTTCAAAAGTTTTAATATAGATCGGGTCGTTTCGGGATCGAGCGCGGAAGTCGGTTCGTCGCATAACAAAAGCTCGGGATGATTGGCCAGCGCTCTTGCGATCCCCACTCTTTGTTTTTGACCTCCGCTGAGTTGTGCGGGATAAACGGTTTCCTTTTCGGGAATTTCCACCAGCGTTAAAAGTTCGCGCACCCTTCTCCCGATTTCCGTTTTACCGGCTCCTGCAACTTTTAACGGAAACGCGATATTATCGAAAACGGTCCGATTGGAAGCGAGATGAAATTGCTGGAAGACCATTCCTATCTTCTGTCTGTGTCGTCTTAAATTCTTACCTTGAAGATCGGTGATATCCAAACCGTCCAAAAGAATGCGACCTGAGTCCGGACGTTCCAATAAATTAGGAAAACGTAATAGAGTGCTCTTCCCGGCTCCGGTCGTTCCTATGATACCGAAAATTTCTCCCTTTTCGATTTCAAGACTGACACGGTCCACGGCGGAAAAGGTATTTCCCTTTCCTAAAGAAAAGGTTTTTGAGACTTCATTAAATTCTAAAAAAGGAATGCGGGACATGAATGAGAATTTATTTACTTCTTGTTTAAAAGCCAATCCGGTTTTTGAAAACCTTGAAAGTCCGCGTCAATCACCTTTGCAAACTCGGGAGAATGAACGGATTCCACAAGATCCTTAGCGAATGGAACTTCCTTTTCATTGGAACGAACCACGATGATGTTCTTGTGTTCTTCCGCGAGAGTTTCCAGTTTAATCGCCTTTGTCAGATCCAAACCGGAAGCGATCGCAAAGTTTCCGTTTACCGCGGCGAGTTCCGCGCTTTCAAGCGATCTCGGAAGTTGTGCGGCTTCTAAAGGACGCAGATCGAGTTTCTTAAGATTTTCGGTTACGTCGGCAAGGGAAGCCTTCGTAGGGTTCGCATCGGGAGATACTTTCAACAATCCTAATTCTTGAAACAACTTCAAAGCTCTCAACTGATTGGTCGGATCGTTCGGAAGAGTGATCGTTCCTCCGTTCGGAACCGCCTGAGCCGTTTTACTCTTTCCCGCAAAAATCGCCATCGGCGCGGTCGGAACCGAAACGATCGGAGAAAGATTCAGATTCTTATCCTTGGAGAATTTATTCAGATAAACGGTATGTTGAAAAAGATTGGCGTCTATATCACCGTTTTCTAATGCAAGATTCGGCTGTATGTAATCGCTGAATTCAACGATCTCGATCTTATAACCTTTTTTGATCAGATTCGGGAACACCGCCTTTTTCAAAAGATCTCCGTACGGTCCCGGACAAATTCCGATCTTTAAGGATTTGCGATCGCCCGGAAGTTGGGGCGTGCCCGCCTTTTTACAAACGGAAATCGATAAGAAAACTACTGCTAATAAAAGAATCAAACCGAATCGAATGGATTTCATCGTTATATTCACCTTTACTAAATTTGAAAATGGATTACGAAACAAAAAACGGCACAACGACGCTCGGGCAAGTCGCTTTAAAATTTTTCTTAAAAATTTCGATTGGGGCCGTTCAAAACGAGATTCCCGAAGAAGAATGAAATTTGGAAAATTTTTCCACAGACACGAACGCTTCTCGATCGACCACAAAAACAAAGTATCTTTAGCATTCTGAAAAGGATCTTGTACAAACCGTTCCGGAATCATTCTTTGATAAAGAATAGGAGGTTTAGGAGTTCCCGCGAAATCGGGGGAGTTCGTGAAGAGCTCCCGCACAAATCCGAGTTAAAGCTCTCATTCATTTTATTAAATTTTATTCTGTTATAGCAAATATATCTTGCGTCTAAAGACTGAAAGATTCTTCATCATACTAAAAAAGACTTTTTCCAAATCAATCCTTGAGTACGATCTGGAAATCTTTCGGGGGACGTTATACGCCATGGCAACTAAAACCTTATCCAAGCCCAAATCGAAAAACAAAATACAATCTAAACCGAAAACGAAAGCGACTTCCGCAAAGAATATTAAACCGAAATCGGCTTCCTCCCTATCCAAGGGTTTTCTCGATTCGAAAAATCCCCTACCGGTCGTTTATCAACCGAATACATCGGATCAAAAAAGTAAGGACGCATTGATTCGTTGGATCAAGACCAACAAACGCGCGTTAACCGAAGACCTGAAAGAATACGGGGCGATCTTGTTTCGCGGGTTCGACGTTTCCTCGCCGCAGGATTTCGAAGACGTGATTCTCAACGTGGATTCCAATCTGAAGAACAATTATCTCGGAACTTCTCCGCGCAATCAAGTTACGAAATATGCGTTTACCGCGACGGAACTTCCGCCCGCGTACCCGATCATGCAACACGCAGAGATGAGCTTTTTGGATTCTCCACCGAGAAAACTTTTCTTTTATTGCGGCAAGGCTCCGGGTCAATTCGGAGAAACTCCGATCACCGATCTCAGAAAGGTTTTAAACGAAGTGCCTGCATCCATTCGTGAAAAATTCGGAAACGAAAAAATCCGCTATTCGAGAGTTTACAACGGACCTTCCAATCAATCCCGCTTTCAATTTTGGAAAACCAAACGTTGGGACGAAATGTTCCAAACGGAGAATCGAGACGAAGTGGAAAAAATTTCCAAAAAACAAAACTTCAAAGTGGAATGGTTCGGCGAGGACAATCTTAGATTGATCAACACTACATTAGCGATTCGTAAACATCCCGAGTTCAAGTCTCCGGCTTGGCACAACCATTCTCAGGTATTTCACATCGACGCGGCTCGTAAGGAGTATTGGAGAATTTTCGCGCGTCAAAAAACGATCCGAGGTTTTTTTGTGGGTCTCGCTCTCGAAATTCTGACCTTTATCAAAAAGATCACGACTAAAACGGAATATCTGGACACACATTGCACGTATGGAGACGGTCAAGAAATTTCAGCTAAAGAGTTGAAACAGATTCAAGACGCGTTCTGGAACAACATATCCCTTTTCTCATGGAAGAATGGGGACGTGCTCGTGATCGACAACTATTCCGTTTCGCACGGAAGACATCCGTTCTCCGGTCCGAGAGAAATTTACGTGGCTTGGGCGGATTAAAATATGCACGAGTTGGACGCAGTTCGGATTAATTTCAACGAAAGCGGTTTAGCTTTATTGAATCTTCTTTTGGGATTGATCATGTATGGGATCGCTCTCGAACTTAAATTAGAGGATTTTAAACTTCTATTCGATAAGCCGAAGGCGTCCATCACGGGAATTCTTTCCCAGTTCGTTCTATTTCCGTTCGCCACCTTTCTGTTGCTCTGGATCTTGAATCCGCCTCCCGGAGTGGCTCTTGGAATGCTTCTCGTCGCGGCTTGTCCCGGCGGGAACATCTCGAACTTCATCACACTTCTCGCAAAGGGAAACACCGCTCTTTCCATTTCGTTGACCGCGTTTTCTTCAGCGCTCGCGATCTTCGCGACTCCGTTTAATTTTTTCTTTTGGGGAAATTTATATCCGCCGGTTCACGCGGCCTTAAAGGAAATCACCCTGAATCCCTGGGACGTTTTTAAGGCGATTCTCGTGATCTTGGTGATCCCCATCGTTCTCGGGCTTTTGACAAAAAGATATTTACCGAAGGTCACCGCAAAGATCGAAAAGCCGATCAAAATTCTTTCCGCTCTGATCTTCGTCGCGTTTTTGGTGATCGCACTCGCGGCAAATTTTCAGATCTTTTTAAGGGTAATTCATAAAGTCTTTCTTTACGTTTTCCTAATGAACTCCGTGGGCTTTCTTTTGGGTTATTACTTCGCAAAACTGATGCGTCTCGAAGAAAAGGACGCACGTTGTATATCGATTGAAACCGGGATTCAAAACTCGGGACTCGGTCTTGTATTGATCTTCGCTTTTTTCGGCGGTCAGGGAAGTATGGCGATCATCGCCGCAACCTGGGGAATTTGGCACGCAATCGCGGGTGTTACCCTCGCGTGGTTCTGGTCCAAAAGAACGTCTTCGTTAAACGTTCAATCGGTTTCGAAAGGTTATTGATTCCGATAGAGTTCGGAAACTTTCGGACGGATTCTGGACTTCGTAAAAAAACGATTCTCGTTCAACTTGCCCTTACGAATTTCTTTTTGTTCCTCTTTGGAAAGGTGTAAAACCGTTCTGCATTCTTCGGTGCAACATCCTTCAAACTTTTCGGAACAACTTTCGCATTGAATGAAAAGAATATGACATCCGGGGTTCGCACAGTTTACGTGACGGTCGCTTTTTTCTCCGCATTGATGACAGGTTGAAATGACTTCGTTTCCGATCGCTTCCTGCAATCTTCCGTCGAACACGAAATTTTTTCCTTTGAACTTCGATTCGAGTCCTTTTTCGGAAACCTCGTGAGCGTAGGCGATGATTCCTCCGTGAAGTTGATTTACGTCTTGATATCCGTGGTGTTTGAGCCAAGCGCTGGCTTTTTCGCAACGAATTCCGCCCGTACAATACATTAGAATTTTCTGATCTTCTTTACCGTTTAAAAGTTCCAGAAGCATTTGCATCTCTTCTCGGAACGTATCGGATTGGGGAAGAATCGCGTTCTCGAAATGACCGATCTCGCTTTCGTAATGATTTCTTACGTCGACGACGATGGACTTTCCTTCTTCGAGATGACGATTGAATTCTTCGGCGTTCAGGTGCGTTCCCACGTTAGTCACATCGAAGGTTCCGTCCTCCAATCCGTCGGCTACGATTTTTTTTCTAACCTTAAGATCGAGTTTTAAAAAGGAACCGTGTTCGTCCTGAACGGCGATCTTAAACGGCATGTCCTTCAATTCTTTTCTCGAATCCAAATTCTCTCGAAAAGAATTCAGATTGTGGGACGGGATCGAAAGTTGTGCGTTGATTCCTTCGTGAGCGATGTAAATTCTTCCCAAAACGCCGAGCGCATCCCACTCCGCGTAAAGACGATTTCTAAGTTCGTCCGGATTTTCTAAAATGACATAACGATAAAAGGAAAGTGTGGTCCTCGGAAAATTCTCCGCTTCGAGACGTTTTTTAAGAATCTCTTTTCCGTAGATATTATGAAGAGGACGTTTTTTAGTTTCGTTCTTTTCCTGAGAATCGTCCCGAGTTGCCATACATTCTTAACTCTGAAATTTAGACCTTTCTTGACAAGCCTTTCTTATGCGAAACTTCTCATCGATGTCGCGTTTCCTTATCCTCTAAGTCACGAGTTCTGAAATAAAATTCCGCACTGTCCTTAAGAATTTTTATAGATTCTTTTTTCGTCGAGTTTATGACCCGCGATCGCGATCAACGTATAAAGAAACAAGGCTTGGATCGCAAACGCATATATGTTATCCGGTACGGGAGCGAACGGATTGATCAGGACCAACAAAAGAAAAATTCCGGCGAGTACGATCATTCCCCACTTACCCGCAAAACCTTCTCCTTGCAAACTTCCCTTTAAATAATAAGCGAAGGAAAGAATGGTCAATACAACTTCGATTCCGACGGTCAACCAGAGATTGTTCCAAAGACCGAGTCCCAACTTCAATCCATCGTCCGTAAAGATCGGAAGATCGGGTGTGTGCACCGGAAGATCCAAAATATAATGCGACATCACGGAAAGGGCAACCGCAAACGGAATCTTCCATCGGGGGACTCCTTCCTCAGTCTTTGTCAAAAAGTAAAAAAGAATAAACGCGAAAATCGACCAGAGAACACCCGCCACCAAACTGTGTGTATACGGCATGTAATAAAGATCGAACGGATTGCTCGCGGTAAATCCGGGAATGAGTCTCATGTGCTCGATCCCGATCATAATGAAAATCATAAACAAAAAATCGACGAATTGAACTCCGACGAGCAAGGACCAAAACGGAGTTTTAGGAACGGCTTTCTTGAGAGCGAACGCAACGCTGTAATGTCCGATAAACATAGAATTCTCTCCGCATAAATAGGATTTGAACCGCGTAGAATTCCACACCGGCAAAAAAAGAAGTCAATCCTTTACCGCGGCCTTCGTTGCCGTTTTTTGGATTTTCAAAGCGTTTCCGCGTTCCATTTTCGAAAAACGAGGGAACCTTAAAAAGATACTTTACGGTCTCGGGTTAAGAGGAATTCTAAGTTTCGGAACTTTTATGAATACAAAGATCGGATATATTCTTATTTTATTATATACTTTCGCGTTCGTCCAATGCGGCGGCAACCTCAGAGGCAAACCGATTCCCGCGAACCCGGATCTCGCGGGCTTTTATCTTTCCTCCGAAAGCGGCGAATGGGCAAAAGACGACAAGATGAAACTGGAGGTGCTGAGCGTTTTTCCGAAAGCGAACGGGGATCTTGCCTTCGAAAAAAAGGTGATCGTCAGACTCAGCTTTCTCGCGAGCGAGGATCGGGAAGAATGGAGAATCAGAACCGGCGGAATCGTAACGAGCGAAAACGAAATTCTTTTACAGGAATCGCTCTATCAGGAATTCCACCAGCTTCACATGGGCAAAAGACAAAGCGATCCGAGACTTTGGAAACTCAGCGAGATGGGCGCGGCTTCGAAAGTAAGAGAAGTCGGCAACGTTACCGCGAGCGGCAATCTTTTGGGAGAAATCTCGCCGGACGGAAGAACTTTAAAGTTTTCTAAAGCGACGTTTACTAAAATCGGCGAGCCGTTTCAGGGAAGAATTACGACTAACGTGAATCAGAAAAACGTAACGATCGACAACGAAATCGCCGGAGTAGTTTTTTATAAAATTCCCGGAGAAACGGAAAAGATCGTATCCGTATTTTCCAAAACGGAGTTGATCAAACCCGGAATGATTTTCCTCGTCGGAAAGGATCAAATTCCATACAAGATCGTGGAAGTATTTCAACAATCCGGAACCTTGGAGCCGATCGACGGTAAAAAAATTCTTCCCGTATCCGTAGGCGACTCAGTCGTTCTCAAAGGTACGATCGATAGAAAGGCGATCAACAAAAGAGCGACCGCGGACGAACTCATTCGCAAACTCAAATCCGATCCGAACGTAAGTAAGGAAGAACTCATCCGGGAAATCGAAAAACTCAAAAACGAAAAGTAATTTTCAGAACTGCGGATATTCGAGCAAAAGCGCTACGAAGGCCGCGGTTGATTTTCCGTAGAGTTCCCCTATTTTTCTTAGAGCGAATTCAAACTCGGTCACTGCCGGAGTCGCATCGAACTTAGGGAGCATTCGATCCACGGACTTGGTTTGGTTCACATTCACATCCGGAATCAAAACCAAACCGCTTTGTGTTTCGATTTTCTTTTCCGAAGAATCCGCGACGGAAACAGCGTGAGAACGATACGTTCTAGAATACGCATCGGCGACTAACGCGAGTTTGATTTCATCCATTCCCGAAAATACCGGAATTCCTATCTCCTCATGAGACCAAAACGAAATCGTATTCGAAACGATCGTATAAACCGAATTCATCGTTAAGCGAAATCGATTGCTATCGTGATTCGGATCCCAATCGTTCACTCCCAGGTCTTTGGCGACTTTCATCGCGGCTTCCTTGTCGGCGATCGCTTCGACCAAAGCCAAAGAAACCGGAATCGAAGCGGTAACCGCGGTTGTCGTCACGATCTTTCCGTCGGCCACATATCTTCGATTTCGAATCCATGTAGTCTTCGGGAATTTTTTTTCCAGATCATTTAAGGAATACCAGAAACCGGTCGCCTTCTTTCCATTTAAAAGGCCCGCGTTTGCGACCACCCAAACCCCGTCGCAAACTCCGATCACGGTTGCGCCTTTGGAAGACTGAAGGTTCAACCATTTTAAAAGAATCGGATTCTCGGAATGATGAACCGCCGGAACGATCACGTAATCCGCTCCTTCCGGAAATTTTCGATCAAAGGTTGAAAGTGATTCCTTCACTTCGATTTTCATTGCGGGAAAAAGATTCATCGTACCGATCTCCGTTCCCAAGGCAAACACGTCTGCAGTTTGAGAACGAGTCAACACCCCGTATGGAATTACGAAGTCCGTGAGTTCCGTCATATAATTGTCTCCGATTACGGCGACCACGGGACGTGTTCTTCCGAATCGACTCTGGTATTTAGGAATCGTTTGCGTTTCCGCCGAAAGCTCGAAGGTATAAACCGAAAAAACAAAGGCAAATACGGATAGGCCAAGAATTCGCATTAGAAATTTGTAATGGTTGTCGAAGCCGAGAACTCGGAAGAACGAAGGTGGACGTTTTGTTTTCATGTCCTCATTCTACACCGTCCTCGGTTCCGGGTCGTCCTTTCGGATACAAACGGACTTGGACAAACCTCAAAAACGGGAAAAAAAATCTGGACTCGAACGGAAATACCGACCTCAATACCCTGCATGTATACCTTTTTGGCCTTCGGGGCGGGGCTTGCGGCCTTACTTGCGATTTCCGGCTTTCTGACTTCACTGCGAAATCGATCGGAGGATTTACAAAACGATAAAAACGAATCACCCGAGTCCCGGCCAAAACAAAGTCGTTTAACAATTTTTATACAAAAACACGCGGTTACACTTTTATTCCTATCCGTGGCCTTTGTACAACTCCATATCTTCTTCGAATTGTCCGATCGGCTTATAAGATTTTCCCGGTTCGGCGAATTTCACATTCCGTTTATCTTTTTGATCGGACCCCTGACCTATCTTTACTTTCAGAATTTAAGCGGACAAATTCCGAATCGCCTTTCTCCGATTCACTTAATTCCAGCCCTATTCTCGTTTTTCATTCTACTGCCTTTTTATCTGCGCGATGCAAACTCTAAAAAAGAATTCATCGCTCTGACAAACCCTTCCGATCCTTACCATTCGATCATACTCGGTCTGCTCGTATTGGGAACCGTATTGAATTTCATCTATCCGATCACTTTGATAAAAAATGTATGGAGATGGCTCAACACGACGACGGACAAAAACAAACGCGCTTCTTTCCGTCCGTTTCTATTCCTTTTTGCGGGAACGATTTTTGTTCTGATCCTTTTTGTAATCGCGCAAATTCTTTACATGCCTTTATTCTTAATCGCTTCTTCGGGAGTTTCCGTTTTGATGTGTGTCGTTTTTTTAATCGGAAACAGCACGAACGGAGTTTGGATCGAAAAATTCAAAAAGGAATCCAGAGAGGCTCGATATACGGAAAGCCGACTCAAGGGTGTGAACGTCGACGAGATCGTATTTCGTCTTAACGATTTAATGCGAAGTGAAAGATATTATCTCGACGAGGATCTTACTTTAGGACGTCTTGCGGAGGAACTTGAAATCCATACGCACCAACTTTCCGAAATCTTAAATCAAAATCTCGGTAAACCGTTTCGAGAATACGTAGCCGGTTTTCGTTTGGATGAGGCCGCAAGAATTTTGATCGAAGAGCCTCAAAGATCCGTTCTCTCCGCGGCCTACGCATCCGGATTCAATTCCAAATCCGCGTTTCACAAACTCTTTCAAGAACGTTTCGGATGTACACCCACCATGTTTCGATCCGAAGCCATATCTAAAAATAAAACCGAAGGTTTCTCTTGAACCTTGTATAGAGGTTGCAGTTGAGAAGATTGAACTTTCTTTTTTTGAGGAAGAATTTTCATTCTCAAAAACTGAAACGGATACTCGATGAGAATATAGAAAGGAACCGAAAGAATCACGATCAAACCGAGAACGGCCGTAAACTGAACGAAAAAAGTAAGATTGGAAGTCGGTTCCGATTTGATTCCCAGAATGGAAAGAGCCACTCCGATCAGCACCAAGTGCCAAAGATAAATCGTAAAACTCAATCTTGCAATTGGAACGAACATTCTCATACTTAAGAATCGAGCGAACCCGTTTTCCAAACGGACCACCGCGAGAAGAAGAATTCCCGCAAAACCTATATTCAAAAGATTGTATTTAAAGGTTTGGGTAAAGAACCCCGTCGTCTCCTGATGAACCCAATGTGCAATCAACAAAAACGAAAAAAACAAAAATAGAAGCGGATAATAAAGCCGATCTTCCCGTCGCAAACGATCCATCAGATTCTTATGACTCGTAAAAAGATCCATCGCGATCACACCCATTAAAAGAGAATCAAACCGGGTATGCGTTGGTAAATAAATTTCATCGAAGTATTCCGGACTGAGAGGATAGGTCGTGGTCATATAAACCGCGATTCGAACCGATGTCGGAATCAAAACCAAACCCCAAAGAAAGAATTGCCTACGATGTGAAACTCTTTTAAACAGAAACAAACTACAGAGTAAAGGAAACACAAGATAGAATTGTTCTTCGATCGACAAGGACCAGGTATGAATGTTCATTCCCGGGAAATAATTTCCCAAGAATACGAAATCACCCCACGCGTTCGAAAGCCTGGAGGAAAGTATGTACGATTCGAAAACAAGTCCCTTTTTTTGCGCGATCTTCAACGCGAATTTGAAAGCAACTAAGCTGAACAGGATAAAAAAGAAATAGGCAGGGAAGATTCTCAGTGTTCGTTTTAAATAGAACTGTTTGAAGTTGATCGTTCCGTTTCGATTCCAATCGCTCAATAGCCCTTTGGAAATCAAAAACCCGCTCAACACAAAAGACAAGTCCACACCGGACCAAAAAAAAGAATCGGATTGAAATGTTCCGACATCCTTCCAAGCGAGCGCGTAGTGATTGAGAATCACAAGAACGATCGCAAACGCCCGAAGACCATTCAAGGATTGAATCTCATTATCCCTATGATACAAAAGATCCTTAATAAAAGCTTTCATAGCTTCTCATGACCCTTTACGGGAATTTTTTGGAGAATCTTCCCGCAAATATAAATTTTAATTCTATAACTCTCTAACATTCGATGAAACAAAAATTTTTACTTTTTATAATTGATACGCATGAACCGCGGAAGTGAGCCAAAAAAAATCTCGAATAAGAATTAGGCAAAAAAATTCCTCGATGGACAAAACGCGTAAAAAACGATCAGATCCAAATTTTATCGTCAGAACTAAAACATTCTCCTATAACAACAATCAGTTTCATTTTTAATCCTCTTTGTTGTTATAAATGAACACGGTTGAATCATAAATCCAATTGCAACTAACGTTGGTTTTACGATTCGCATTCTGCGGAGAAAATTATTATATTCTATTCTTTGAATCCTTTCTATTCTCCGTAGACAGAAGATTATCTGGATCGGTTCCATCTTTTCGAAATTCTAAGATTCGTTTTTATAAACTGAAATATGAAATGAGAAACGAGTAACAAAGAAAGAGGAACCAAAGACCTTTGATTCGGAACGAAATATAAAGTGAATTTTTTGAAATAGAAGTTTAGAAAATCGAAATGAAAATTAAAACGAAGAGTTAATATCAAATTAAAAAACGAGAAGAGAAGGGAAATGAAATCAAGAGGAAAGAAGAAAAGAAATGAAATTTAAAAGAGAGTGAGATGGAAAGACATCAACCGAAGAGAAAAGTGAAATAGAAGGAAGGGAAGAATCAGATGGGAAGTTCGGAATTGAATGTGAATCGAAAAGAGAATTTTTTCGAGAGTTTCAGATCCATAACGAATCCAAAACTCTCGAAAGAAGTTTTACTTGTTGCGTTTGCGCATATTCGCGTCGAGGTATTTCTTACGAAGACGTAAACTTGCAGGAGTTACTTCCAAAAGTTCATCGTCGTCCAAGAACTCGATGTTTTGTTCCAAGGAGAATTTTCTCGGAGGAACAAGACGAATCGCTTCGTCCGCTCCGGAAGAACGTACGTTACTGAGTTTTTTCTCTTTAACGGGGTTCACTTCCAGGTCGTTCTCACGAGAATGAATTCCGATGATCATTCCGGGATATACCGCGGTATTTGGTCCGATCACCAATTCTCCCCTTTCTTGAATCTTCCAAAGAGCATAGGCCGTAGATTCTCCGGAGTCCATAGAAATCAAGGCGCCGTTCTTACGACCTGGAATATCCCCTTTGTAAATGTCAAAACGAAGGAAGCGGGAAGACATCACACCTTCTCCACGAGTTTCAGAGATGAAGTATCCTCTGAAACCGATGATTCCGCGTGTCGGAATTACGAACTCGACACGAGTCATTCCGGACGGATGCGCGTCCATCAACTGGAGTTCTCCCTTTCTGCGATTGAGTTCGGAGATGATCTGACCGGTAAACTGATCGGGAATGTCCATTACCAAATACTCATACGGTTCGAGTTTTTGACCTTGTTCATTGGATTTTAAGATTACTTCGGGACGAGAAACTTGGATTTCGAATCCTTCTCTTCTCATCGTTTCGATCAATACGGATAAGTGAAGTTCACCGCGGCCTAGAACCTTAAAACGATCCTTGTCCTCGGTTTCTTCGAGTCTCATCGCAACGTTGGTTTCGAGTTCTCGGTCCAAGCGTTCGCGGATGTTTCGGGTCGTTACGAACTTCCCTTCTTTTCCGGCAAACGGAGAATTGTTTACCATAAAGAACATGGAAACGGTCGGTTCTTCTACCTCGATAGCGGGTCTTGGAGCCGGTTTACCCGGTTCGCAGATCGTATCCCCGATAAACACGTCGGGAAGACCGGCGATCGCAACGATATCACCCGCTTCCGCGTTATTGACTTCGTTTCGTTTCAGACCTTCGAAGTTATACAATTTAGTAATTCTAAAAAGGGAAGTGTCCGCAGGCGCGGCCGTGTCGGATTTTTTTGCCGCGAGTTGGATCACGTTCATTCCGAGCGCCATCTTTCCAGCATAGATTTTTCCGACCGCGATTCTTCCTACATAGTCGTTGTAATCCAAGGAAGTCACTTGGAATTGAAGCGGAGCCTCTGTGTCCGCTTGAACGGGCGGAACATGACTGAGAACGGTGTCCAAAAGAGGATCTAAGTTCGTGCCCGGAGATTCGCTTAAATTTTGAACCGCCCAACCTTGTTTTGCGGAAGCATAAACGATCGGGAAGTCGAGTTGTTCGTCGGTTGCTCCGAGGTCGGAGAAAAGATCAAAAGCCATGTCTACGACGGCTTCGGGTCTTGCACCGGGACGATCGATTTTATTGATTACGAGAATGGGTTTGTGTCCGAGCTGAAGGGATTTTCCCAATACGAAACGAGTTTGTGGCATCGGTCCGTCGAAAGCATCCACGAGTAAAAGACAAGAATCCGCAGTTGCGAGAACTCGTTCCACTTCCCCGCCGAAATCCGCGTGGCCGGGAGTATCTACGACATTGATTCTGGTTCCTTTGTAAACCACGGCGGTGTTCTTCGCCTTGATCGTGATTCCTTTTTCCTTTTCCAGGTCGTTGGAGTCCATGATCCTTTCCCCGTCTTCTTTTGCAGTGACGGCGCCGGTTTGACGGAGAATTCCGTCCAGAAGTGTGGTTTTCCCATGGTCTACGTGGGCAATGATAGCTATGTTGCGGATTTCCATTCTAAGACCAAAAATTTCGGAAGCCTTGTGGTGTAAACCTTGTTTTTTGTCAATTTTTTAAAGGAAGAATCTTTTAACCGGTTTGAAACAAGGATTTCCCGATCTACGAAAACGAAGTAGTTCCTACACTCGTTGGAGATCGAAAGGATTCCCGGATTTCTAAAAACGTGGTAGTTCCCACATTCTCAGGTTCTCAAACCTTTCGTTCGACCGAGAATTCGTTCCCCGAATCATGCTCGGCGTGAACAAAGAAAAACAAAGGAAGTTTCTTCACCTTTTGAAAACCTTCTCCTTGGATCAAACGGTCGATCATTCTTTCAAAAGAAACCTGCGCGTAAATCCGATCCCGATGTTCGAGATTGTTTTCGTAGACCGTATTCCGATCCGTACCGTGGTATTCCGAATATCGTTTGCGGGCCTTTTCCAAGTTTTGATAGGTTTCGAGACAAAGATAATAGGAGAATCCGTCGTCTTCATAATCCCATTCGAGAAGCAAAGCGCCTAAATCCGCTTTTTGAGAATCCGCATACTCCATCAAAACTTCGTTTAGCTCCGCCGCTAAATCGTCTTCTACATCCAGGACTTTGGAAGAATCCAATTTCCAACCGGTTCCGATATGTTCGTCCTCCAGTTCGGCGAACTTAAGCAAGGCTTCGTGTGGAGAATCGAACTTAAAAACGTTCTGAGAAATTTCCTCTTCCGCAAACTGATTGCGTTCGATGACTTCGTCGTCGTTCCAGATCAGTTCGATGAAATCGTTTCCGCGAGAAACGGTTTCGCTGACATGCGGATTGTTTACGTTGTCGATCAACACTCGAAACGCGGTCGTTCCCGCCAAAGGTTCTAGATCGGCGTCCTTCTTCAACTTATCGATCGGATATTTGCGACGAAGAGTTTCCATAACCGCCCGAATCGCCGACGCCGTATCGCCTAACGCAACATAAATGCAGGCCAAGTTGAGAAAAAAGGTATTCTCATCCGTGGAAATGCTCCAAGGATTTCCCAGATCTTCGATCGCCTCGGAATATTTTTTTGTCGCATAATAAGCCCAAAGGACGTTCGTTAAAACGTTTCCCTTGTCGCCGCTGTTGCCTTTGTCCTCCATAACCTGAGCCTTGTATTTTTTCCAAACGGAAAGAGCTCCTTCCGGATCGGATTTGTGAATGTAATTCGTAAAAATCAAATTCAAGGCGCCCAGATTGAATTCTATTTCGAGGGTTTTCTGCGCCCATTGACCGGATTCCACCAAGGCACCCAGTTTCCAATATGCAAACGCGATATTATACGGGACCTTCCAATCGTCCGGGAAAACGTCCTTCGCTTTGAGACCGGCGGCAATCGATTCTTTCCATTCTTCTTTTTGAATATTCTTATATTGTAAAGCTCTGTAAGGTCGTGCGGATGTATCTTTTGCGCCCAGTCCGTCCAACCATTCTACGATGTCGTAGTGTTTTAATTCCAATGCGGTCAAATACGCGTTTAGATTCTCTTTTGGATTTTCCGCCTTTAGATCGGCCCCCGCCTTTGCTAAAAGTTTTGCAACGTCCAAATTCCCTTGTCGAACCGCCCACATCAAAGAAGATCGTCCCGTCCAAGTTTCGTGAACGTTTACGTCCGCGCCCGCTGTAATCAACGCGTCCACGATCTTTAAGATTTCGTCCTGACCCTTATCGGAATTGATACAAGCGCGGATCAAAGGAGATTCTCCGTCTTTGATATCGACCGTATTCGGATCGACGCCTTGTTCGAGTAAGAATTTTACTTTCTTAAAATCTCTCGCATATACCGCGCTGTAAAGAATGGTTTTTCCGGTTTCCTTTCCTTGATTCAGATTCATACCGAATGAAACGAGAACTTTTACGGCTTCGGAAAACCTTTCGATGTCCTTACAATAATATACAAGACTGGAAAGAGCGTTGCTTCCTTTTCCGTTGGATGCGTGTATGTCGGCTCCGTTTTGAAGAAGCACCGAAAGAGATTTCGACTTAAAGGAAACACCGCCTGAAAAACTGATCGGCAAAGCGCTGAACCAAAGAGGAACTTCCAGACTTTTAACATACGTTATACGATTCGGATCGGCGCCTGCGGAAATCAGTTCTTGAATCTTCGATTCTTCTTGGCTGAGAATGGCCTTGGAAAGTGCTTCTTGTAATTCGTGTTCGGATAGGGACATGGTCGATCCTTTCTGGGTTTGAATGAATCAACAAGTTTGAATTCTTCTTTTTGACGTCGCGTTATAACTCGATAATGTGTAACCATAACTCAAAAGCGCAACACAGCGCGTGCGATTCGACGATTCGTTACGAGCGATTCGATTCTATCTCATTCTCCCGGAACAAAATCGGGTTCTAAGATGCGGGGACAAAACTCGAAGATCGCACCGAAATAATGTCTCGCAATCGAATGAAAGATCCATTCTCCCGCGCGTTTTAAGGATTCCGTAAACTCGGGAACCGGATAACCCTTTCGTCGAAACAAAGAATCCAAATCCCAATCTTCTTCACCGGGAATCACCTGAATCTTGAGCATCGCGAAAAAAGTATGAGAAGTCGGATCGTATCGAAACACGAGAGATCTTCCTCCGAAAGGATTGCGAATCGTAAACGTCGCCCAACTCCCTTTCGGACCGGATTCTCCCCCGCTTAAAGAATATAGTTCATACCCGAGTTCTTTTTCATCTCCGAAGAATTCTCGAAATTCCAAAAAGAACGCTTCGGCAAAGTCCTTTTGAAGTTTGAGGTCTGGATCCGGTTCTACTGACATAAAGGAAAGAATTCGATTCTCCGCTTTCATGAAAAGCCTTTTGAAAACGAAGCCCTCACTTTTTTAGATAGATCGAGCGGGACATTGGGCGTAAGATTGAGCCAAAAAACGTTTTATTTTCCCTTGGATCACCTTTGAGATTATAAAATTCTTGCCCATTTTGAAATTCGGGATTCTATCAATGTGTTGAAACTAGGGAGAATTTTATGAGTTCACAAACCCACTATCGTTCTTGTACACTTTGCGAGGCAATGTGTGGTCTTAGAATCGAAGTCGAAGACGGAAAAATTTCGGCGATTCGAGGCGACAAAGAGGATCCGTTTAGCCGAGGTCATCTCTGCGCAAAAGGACCCGAACTCAAAAATCTCTACGAAGATCCGGATCGTCTCAAGTTTCCGGTCAAAAGAACGGAACAAGGTTGGGTTCAAGTGACTTGGGTCGAAGCCCTTTCCGAAACCGCAAAGGCTCTTTTTGAAATCCAAAACAAATACGGAAACGACGCAGTCGCGATTTACAACGGAAATCCGAACGTTCACAACTACGGTTCTATGTTGTTCGGAGATCGTTTTACCAATCGTTTAAAAACGAAAAATCAATATTCCGCGACTTCCGTGGATCAGCTTCCGCATCAGCTCGTTTCCTATCTTATGTTCGGACATCAGCTTTTGATTCCGATCCCGGACATCGATCATACGAAATACTTTCTGATCCTGGGCGGAAATCCGTTTGCGTCTAACGGCAGTTTGATGACCGTTCCCGACGTCAAAAAAAGACTGAAGGAACTTCAGGAACGAGGCGGTAAGTTCGTCGTGGTCGATCCGAGAAAAACGGAAACGGCTTCCAATGCCGACGAACACGTTTTTATCCGTCCCGGAGCCGACGCTTTCTTTTTATTAGCGATTTTGAATGTGTTTTTCGAGAAGAATCTCGTAAAATCCTCCGCGCTTTGGGATTCGGAGGAACTGAACCGGATCCGCGAACTCTCCTCGCGTTATGCGCCTTCCAAAGTGGAAAAAGTCACCGGAGTCGACGCGGCTACGATCGAACGAATCGCGCTGGAATTTACATCTTCCGAAAGCGCGGTTTGTTACGGAAGAATCGGAGTTTCCACACAAGCATTCGGAACTCTTTCCCAGTGGCTCATCAATCTTGTGAACGTTCTGAGCGGGAACATGGACAAACGCGGGGGCGCGATGTTCACCCTTCCCGCGGTGGATCCGATCGATCCGAAAGGAGCGTTAAAAAGTTCTCCGGGTAGTTTCCATTCCTTTCATTCGAGGGTCCGCAAACTTCCCGAGTTCAACGGAGAACTTCCGGTCGCCGCACTTTCCGATGAAATTCTCACTCGGGGAGAAGGTCAGGTCAGAGCGCTTGTCACCTCGGCGGGGAATCCGGTTTTATCCACGCCTAACGGCGCGAAGTTGGAAGAAGGCATTCAAAATCTTGAATTTATGGTTTCCGTGGATTTTTACATCAACGAAACCACAAAACACGCAAACTACATTCTCCCGCCGACTTCGACGTTGGAACACGATCACTACGATATGATCTTTAACGTATTCGCCGTTCGTAATACTACGAAATACGCACAACCGGTTTTCGAACCGCAACCGGGAATGCTTCACGACTGGGAAATTTTTGTGGATCTTACGAAACGTCTCGAGCTTTTACGTTCCGGTAAACCTCTTCCGAGCGAACTCATCACCACCAAACTCGGGCCTGCTTCTATCATCGACTTCGCATTAAAAGGCGGACCGTACGGTGAAAAAGGAAAACACAATCGTATGCTCAACATTCAATTGTTAAAGGAGAATCCTCACGGAATCGACCTCGGTCCTTTGATGACTTGTTTTCCCGAAAGACTTTTGACGGAGAATAAAAAGATAAACCTTCTTCCCAAACCGATCCTCGAAGATCTTCCAAGACTTGCGAGTACGTTCGAAGAATGGTCCGTTCCGGAAAACGGTAAGAATTTTCTTTTGATCGGCAGAAGACATTTAAGAAACAACAATTCCTGGATGCACAATCTTCCCAAATTGATGACCGGTAAAAATCGTTGTACGTTGATGATTCATCCCGACGACGCGCGTTCACTTGGAATCGGCGAAGAGGAAGAGGTTCAAGTGGAATCCAGAGTCGGAAAAATTCTGATTCAAACCGAAATCACGGACGAAATCATGCCGGGTGTTGTGAGTATTCCGCACGGTTTTGGTCACGGAAAAAACGGGGTTCGTTTGAATGTGGCGAGTCAGTTCGCGGGTGTGAGCATCAACGATCTTACGGACGAAAAAGCGATCGACGAACTTTCGGGAAACGCGGCATTCAGCGGCGTCCCCGTAAGCATTCGTAAATCCTAATATTATAATTTAGGTTCGGGCAACGGAATTCGTTCCGTTTCGCCCGGAACTTTTGGAAAACGTTCTTCCTTCCATTCCAGTTTCGCCTTTTCGATTCTTTCCAAGGAAGTCGAAACGAAATTCCACCAAAGATGTCTTTGTTCCGGAAACGGAATGCCGCCTAAAAGAATCGCCCTGCTTCCTTCTTCGGAGGAAAACTCTATGGTTTCACCGGGCGCGAACACCGCCATCTGACCGATTCCGATCGTCTGACCTTGTATCTTCAAACTTCCTCGAGCGACATACAACGCGGATTCCTGATCGTCTGGAATTTTCCATTCTCCCTTTGCGTTTGGTTTTGTTTCCAAGTCCGCGTAGAACAAAGTTGAATAAACTTTTACGGGAGATTTTTTTCCTAAGAATTCTCCGGCGGCAAGTCTGAGTTCCCATCCGTCTCCGTGAATGACCGGAATGTCCTTGCGATCGAGGTGAAAAAATTCAGCGTCCACTTCTTCGTATTCTTTTGGAAGCGCGACCCAGGTTTGAATTCCTTCCAAAAAAGTGTATTGAGAATCCAACTGAGAACGTTCGCTGTGTGCGATCCCGTTCCCCGCGGTCATCCAATTGACTTCGTAAGGACGAATCGCAGTCTCGGACCCGATGCTGTCTCTGTGAAAAATAACTCCGTCATACAAATACGTAATCGTCGCAAGTCCTATATGAGGATGAGGACGAACCGAAAGTTCTTTTCCGGTTTGAATCGGAACGGGTCCCATGTGATCCACGAATACGAACGGTCCGACGTGACGCGCTTCGATCGAGGGAAGAATTCTTCGAACTCGAAAATTGTCTCCGAGATCTTTGAGGATTGCTGAAATGATTTTCATAAGATTAAAACTTAGACTGTTTATTTTTTGATTTCAGGATTTTTGAATGCGATTTCCTGAGCGCAGTATTGATTCGCGTGTGTAAGTTCCGTTTCCGCCCGGCTCTTCAACCACTCCCCGTCTTTCTGAAACTTTTCACTCACAAAGTCGTAGATTCGAATATCGTTCGGATCTGTATGACTGACTACGTGATTCGTTTCTTTTTTGAATTCCTTTCTCCAATTCTTTACGAAATCGGAAAGTTGATTTTTTTGAAACTCGATCAGATTTTCACGCGCGGCGTCGCAGTTTTGAATCAACTCCTCCACTGCGGCCTTTGCGATCCGATCCTCTTTTTTTTCGCGGATCTTTCTATATGCGATCGTGATCAAACCCACGGTAAGAACGGTTTCCACCGCGCCGGGAATCGGAACGATCAATGCGATCAAAACGGCCGCGACCAATTGTCTTTTGATCGATGTACTGTTTTTTTCGAGTTCGAGTCCGTGTTTTTTAATCTCCTCGATTCGTTTATCGAAACGTTCCATCAAGGGTTTGTGGACTTTCTCTTCGAATTGATTGAGTTTGTCCTCGGCTTCCTTGTATTTCGTTTTAACGCCGATCTTGGAACTGTAGACTCGACCGTCTTCGTTGATGAATCCGAGAAGAAGTTTTTGATCGTTCGGAATCACCGAGGGTTTTTCCCGCGGAAACGAAGAACATCCGATGAACAACAGAACGATTCCCAAAAACGAAAGTTTCGATCCGGATAAAAACCCTTTCATCTGCAATTTCTTGACCTTTTCAAAAACATCAAAGTTTCACAATATTCTTTTTTTCTCAATTAAGAATGATGTTTTCTAAGGGAACCCACCGAGATCCAAAGACTGACCGCGGTCAAAATCGTTCCCATCCAAAGAGGAGCTTCGGGAGAATAAACCGGCGCACCCTTTGCCGTGAAGTAGGAAAAAAGACCGGTCATCAAAACGGGTCCGATCACGGCCGTCACGCTCATCAAACTCGTAAGAGCTCCCTGTAATTCTCCCTGTTCGTTTGCCGGAACCTGAGACGACATGATTCCTTGCAAAGGGGGCATCGCGATTCCACCGAGACAATACGGAATCAAAAAGACGAACATCATCCAACTTTTCGTGGCAAGAGCGAATAACGCGTATCCGAGCGAGTTCAATGCAAGACCGAGATAAATACTTCGGTTCTGTCCCAACGCGGGAAGAATGATCCGAATCAAACCTCCTTGTGTGATCGCATAAACAAGACCCACAACTCCGAGAGAATAACCCACCATCGCTTCGTCCCATTGGAATTTTTCCATCGTGTAGTAATTCCAAGTTCCTTGAACCGCGTGAGCTGCGGTGTTTATTAGAAAAAACGCAACTACCAAACCGACGATCATAGGATAACGTTGCAAATTGATAAGCGAACCGATCGGATTCGCCTTCTTCCATTCGAACTTTCTTCTATTTTCCAAAGCCAAGGATTCGGGAAGAATGAAAAACCCGAACAACCAATTCAAAAGCGCAAAACCCGCCGCGGCCAAAAACGGAGCTCTGGAGCCGAACTGACCCAGAGAACCTCCGATCACCGGTCCGATGATAAATCCCAAACCGAATGCCGCTCCGAGTATTCCGAAATTCTCCGCTCTTTTTTCGGGCGGACTGATATCGGCGATGTAAGCGTAACCGGTTGTAAAACTCGCGCCCATAATTCCAGCCACAACCCGTCCCACAAAAAGCCAAAGAATGGAAGGAGCGAACGCCAAAAATAAATAATCCAATGCAAATCCGAAAAGAGACGCGAGTAGAATCGGTCTTCTTCCGAATCGATCGCTGAGGGCGCCGACAAACGGAGCGCAGACGAACTGAACGAGAGAATACGCGAACATCAAAAGTCCGCCGTCCCATGCGGCTTGGCTCAAACTTCCCTGAGTTAATTCTTGTATGAGTTTCGGCAATACGGGAATGATGATTCCGAAACCGATCACGTCGATGAGGACCGTTACAAATATAAAACCTAATGCGGCGGGGCGTTGAGAATTCATAGGAGCCACTAAACAAATAATTAGTTTATTGGCAATCAAAAAAAGGAAACTTAAAACTTTGAAGGAAAAGATTCGAAAGTTCGAAAAGGAAGAATTTCATTCCATCTGCGATCGATTGTCGAAAAAGGACCGCGAGCTACATTCAATTCTTCTTAAATACGGCTATCCTCCGTTTTGGAGCCGCAAACCGAATTTCGAAACCCTGGTTCATATCATCTTGGAGCAACAGGTTTCTCTCGCTTCAGCCAAAGCGGCTTTGGTCAAACTGAAAGACAGGATCGGACCGGTGACGGCGCAAAAGATTATTTTGTTAAGCGACATCGAATTGAGAGAATGTTACTTCAGCAGACAAAAGACCGCGTATGTCCGTCATCTCGCGGACGCGGTTTTATCCAAACGGCTTTTACTCGGCAAGTTGCCCGAAAAACCGGACGAAGAAATCCGAAAGGAACTCGTCTCGATCAAAGGAATCGGAAACTGGACCGTGGACGTTTTTCTTTTGATGGGTTTGCATCGTTCGGATATTTTTCCGATCGGAGATCTTGCGTTGATTCAATCCTTTAAAAAAGTCAAAAACCTACCGGCCGACGTGTCCAAGGAAAGAATTCTTTCCATCGCCGAAACTTGGAAACCGTTTCGTTCCGTCGCGGCGATGATCCTATGGCATTCCTACATTAAGGATAAGAACATTAAGATTTGAGAATATTCACTTTTTGCGACCCACGAATCGAATCACCGAACCCTTTCCGTTGTGATACAGACCCTCGTTCAATTCGATTTCCTTTTCCGTAAGCTCGATGATCTCGTAGTTCGGAAAATCGGACTTCAATTCTTCGATTGAAAACAACATAGCGAGTTCGGTAGGACCTCCGACCTTCGGATTTTTTGCGAGATAACCCACGTGATTTTTACTAAAAGCCTCGAAGATGATTACGCCGTTTTTACGGAGATAAGAATTCAAAATTTTGTGAAGAGAGGACTTTATATCCGAAGGAAAATGCGCGTAGATCAAAGCGATCGCGTCAAACTGCTCGGGCTGAAACTTCAACGTTTCCAATTCGCCGACTCGATAATCGATCGTTACTTGATTTTTGTCCGCAAGTTGAAAGGCCTTTTTTTGTCCTTCGATGCTGATGTCAAACGCGGAAACCTTCCATCCTTGTTTGGCCGCGAATACCGCGTTTCTTCCCTCTCCTTCCGCGGCGAAAAGAATCGTTCCTGCATTCAATTTTTCTAATTGTTCTTTCAGATATTCGTTCGGTTGTTCACCGAATGCGAATTCTTCCTGACTGTATCGTTCGTTCCATTTATTGAGCCAAGTGTTTTCCATATATTTGTTTGACTGCGTCCCCGAAACGTGGATTCGTAAAAATCGAATTTTTGTCCGATCTCGAAATTCTATTTTCCGAGCGAACTCAAAAAATTCTTCAGAGAAGCGACCCCGGCCGGAGTATATCCTTCCGATTGAAAAAGAATTTCCCGATTCCGATTCAAAATAAAAACCGTGGGTACACCCTTGATCTTCGCCTGAGAATAACTCGAAGACAAAGGATCGACGAGCGACTCGGCAATTCCGCCTAACTTTAGTAAATCTGAATATTCTTTTCCGGTTCGAAAATCGTCCCCTACGAACACGATCCAGAGATGTGTTTTCCATTTTCCCACTGTGGAAAGATTGGTTTGTGCGGTAAGATTCAAAAGAACGGGAACCTGTTCCTTGCAGGGTTTACACTGAGAACCCGTAAAGTTCAGGATGAGAACGTCCTTTTCCGAAAAATTCTCAAGCGAATTGGAAAGAACGATTCTTTCCTCTTTTAGATTATAAAAGGCGAAATTAGAAATAGGTTCGGCGCCGAGGGTTCCCAAAGAAAGAATCAAAAACAAAAATAAGAACATAGTATTTCGATTTCCGAGAATCTAAACCTCTCCGATCGATAAGATTGTAAATCCTATTTCGAAGAATTCAAATAATTGTTTACTTTTCTCCGATCCAAGATCGGATTTAAGCAGACAGTCGTTTCAAAAATCAGGATCAACGGATGAACGTCAGACTTCTTTTTATTTTCGTTTTTCTTTTATCTATTTTTATCGTAGCCGAAACCTCGGCCCAATCCAAGTCCTCAAAAATTTACGTTCATAAACTGGCGGTCGAAGGAAATCTAAACGCGGGATTGGAGAATCGATTTCGAAACGGGATCATCAATTCCGTCCTTAGAAACTTCGAAGGAAAATACACGATCGTAGACGACGAATCCCTCGCCATTCTTTATAAAAAAGTTGCCCTCCTTCAGAAGTTGGATTGTTCCGATGAAATCTGTATGAAACAGATCGCGGACGCAATCGACGCGAACGAAGTGATCTCCGGAAACATCTCCTCGAAAAACGGACTCGTATATGTTTCTCTTCGCAATCAGACAAGAGATTCAAAAACCTTAAACTATTCGATCAAGTCCACGTTTCAAATGGAGTTTCCGGAATTTCTTTTGGATTATTACGCGGGAGAATCCGGTAAAAAACTTTTAGACAATCGTTACAATCTGGATCCGAATCAGATCCCCGCTTCGACAAACGGAAACTTAAGCGTGGCCTTCTTAAAAATCAAACCCGTTCCCGGCACGAACCTAAACTCTATGGAATTCAAAACCTCGGATAAAATCCTCGAAGGAGTTTTGGACGAGGTAAGGGAAGAATTGGACGAGGCCGCAAAACAAAGTCTTTCCAAAGAATTTTCGGAATCCACACAAACATACGATCGAATCCTAAGAGCGTTTAACGATCGTCTTTCGGAAGAATCCCTAAAAAAGTTGGAACCTTTCGTTCGCGAAATCCAATCAAGCATCACGAACAACTACAGTTTGGAATATAAGGAAAAGATAAACGAAGCCGATCAAAATCTTTTCGTAGCGGGACAAGGAAACTCGGAGGATCTGCAAAAACGTCTCGTCGATTATATTTCTCTCGGAGAGGAATATTCTTCCAAGGTTCCCGAAAAACACAAACAACTTCAGATTCAACAAAGCATTCAGGAAAGAAAGGACAAGGTGGAACTGGCCTTGTTTTCTCTAAAGGAAAAAGAGGCGGACCAGGCGTATTCCCGATTCGACTTTTCCCTTTCTTCCAAACTATATGCAAATCTTCTAAAGGAGATTGCGGATAAGAATTCCGTTCCTTACAAATCCATGCGGGAAACGATCGAAAAAAAATCGGAGACCGCGGAAAGAACGGGCCGTTCTCATCTGACCAATCGTTTGGAAACGCTTTATCTTTTGATCGAAAAGGAATTCACCGCGGAAGCTCTGGCCGATACGGAGGATGAAAAGGAAACCCATCAGGTTCGGATTCACGACGCCTTGGCCGACGGAATCGTGACACTCGCCAAATCGGAGTTCGCCGGTCTTTTGCAGTTTGAAAGAATCAAAAAAGAAATCAAACGTGTGAATCAAAAACTGAAGAATCCGATTTCGCTTCAGGAACAGATCGATTCTCTTTTACACGAGGGTTTGGAAACGAGAAACCCGACTCAGATCGTAAACAGTCATCAACTCGGAGCCGACTGGGAAAGTAAAACCGGTCTTTTTTGGGGTTCCGCAAAATCCAAACTCAAGGAAATTCTCGAAACTACTGCGGAGCTCTCCAATCCGAATCGAGAATTTAAAAAACTTTTGAACATTCATTTTCAGGGAGAAACAAATCCGAGTTCTCCGAAAATGGGCGCAAAGTCGAACGTCGACCAGAACGCGAGTTCAAGCTCAAATCCGGGTGCGAGTCAGAATACGTCCAAAAACACATTCCAATCTTTGAATATTCAAAAAACGAATTCCGAAAAGAAACGAATCAAAAGACAATCCTCGTCCAAGGATAAATTTTGGGAGATTTCGGAGGGAAGTTACAATTGGTATCAGGCGAGTCAGATCTGCGACTCCAAGGATCTTCGTCTTCCTACGATCGAGGAGCTCGAGGATTCTTACGAAAACGGAGAAACCGAATCCTGGACCGAAAACGACGCCGATAAACGATATTGGTCTTCGACCGTTTCCGTCGGAGAAAACGGAGCCTACAACCTGGACGTATTCAAGGGAGAAATCCGTTGGGATCACCTCAGCAACTACGCGGGCGTTCGTTGCGTGAGATGATAAGCGAATTGAATATAGATTAGTCGAACATCGTTTTTTCGCGTTCCAGTATCGTAGAGATTTGCAAGTCTAAATTCGGAATCTTATTTTTTACCAAGTCCCAAACGATTTCGTAATCTACGACAAAGTATCCGTGAATCAGTTTATTACGCGTAGCCGATAATTTTTTCCATTCCACCGTCGGATATTTCTTTTTCAACGGATCGGAAAGTTTGTTTGCGGCTTCTCCAATAATCTCAATGCTTCTCGCAAAAGCTCTTTTCATTACTTCATCGGCAAGAAATTGTTCTTGAGTGAAGTTTTCCGATTTTGAAATTAAGAACCCGATTTCACCTTGGATATGATTCAAATACGATAAATCAGATTTCAATCGGAAGAGCCTCTGCGAGTATCGAGCCTTTCATCTCACCGGTTAAGGAATCCTCGGTCAGAAGATCCACAGGAGTCCGCAAAATGTCTTCCAAACGAAAGGACAAATTCATAAAATTATCGAAGTTTTTTTTTCCGGAATGGAATTTTACAAGGATATCAATATCGCTTGTTTCTTGGTTGTCCTTTCTTGCAACGGAGCCGAACAAAAAAAGTTTTTCAACGCCTAACTCGACGAGCTCTTCTTTATATGAGGAAAGCGCTTGTTGAACTTGAGAGGAAGTAATCATCGTATCGATCCGTTACGTTATTTTGCTTTTTTCAAAATGATCCGTCAAGGCAAATTGAAATAGGACGTTTCAATCGCCGCAACTTCCTCTTAAAATAAACTTCTTCTAAGATCGACTTCAAGAATGTTTAGCCATTCCCGCACGCAAAACCTTCTTGTCGAACTTACCCACGCTCGTTTTCGGAATCGCGTCGATCAGACGAATGTCGTCTTGATGAGGCACTTGCCAGTTCGCAAAATTCTCCCTAAGAATTTCAAGAACGGATTTTTTATCCACGGTTTCACCTTCCTTTGCGACCACAAACACGACCGGAACTTCTCCACGTATTTCGTCGGGTTTGGCGACCACCGCGGCTTCCAAAACACCGGGAGCTTTTAAAACATAACCTTCCATCTCGACGCTGGAAATCCATTCTCCCCTTGTTTTGATCAGATCCTTTTTGCGATCCGTGATTTGAACATAACCATGCGCATCGATCGTAATCACGTCTCCGGTTCTAAACCAACCGTCTGAAGTAAACGATTCTCGGC
The DNA here is from genome assembly GCF_002811925.1 of Leptospira barantonii. Lineage (NCBI taxonomy): Bacteria > Pseudomonadati > Spirochaetota > Leptospiria > Leptospirales > Leptospiraceae > Leptospira > Leptospira barantonii. Next base: position 172,218 of record NZ_NPDS01000010.1, on the reverse strand, counting down.
TTGGATTTCCGTAATAGGAAGAAGCGATCCAAGGTCCTCTTACGATCATCTCTCCCGGAGTTTTTCCGTCCTTTGGAATTTCCTTTCCCTGATCGTCGATTCCTCTGAGTTCCACACCGGCGACAGCGGGTCCTTGTTTGGAAAGAATATGCAATTTTTCTAATTCGTTTAAGTCCTTCATCGTCGTTTTGAGTCTGCACACCGTTCCGACCGGCGACAACTCCGTCATTCCCCACGCGTGGAGAATGTGAATTCCAAAATCGTTTTTGAATCCTTCGATCATGGATTGGGGCGCCGCCGATCCTCCGACGATCATCGTATGAAGATTGCTTAGGTTGTAGGAATTCTTTTTCAGATGTTGGTAGAGTACGTTCCAAATCGTGGGAACTCCTGCGGCCATACTCACCTTCTCTTGTTCCAAAAGGGAAGCAAGCCCGTGACCCAAAAGATGTTTTCCCGGAAACACAAGAATCGCTCCGGTCATCACACAACCGAACGGAATTCCCCAGGCGTTCGCGTGAAACATCGGAACCACGGGAAGAATCGTTTCCTTCTCGCAAACCCCGAGACTATCGGACATACAGATCGACATACTGTGCAGATAGATCGAACGATGACTGTATACGACTCCCTTCGGATTTCCGGTCGTTCCCGATGTGTAACACATTCCCGCGGCCGAATTTTCGTCTAACTCGGGTAAGGCGACATCCGGATTTCCATTCTGAATTAGAATTTCATAATCTACTAAATCCGGCAAAGGCGCGGATTCCATCGCCTCGAGATCGTCCATCAGAACGAACTTCGGTTTCTTTTTAAACTGAGGAAGCAGATCGTAAAGAATCTTACTCAAACTTTTATCCACGAAGATCACGGAATCTTCCGCGTCGTTTACGATATACACGAGTTGTTCCGGAAAAAGTCTGACGTTCAACGTGTGAAGAACGGCACCCATCGAAGGAGCCGCAAAATAAACTTCCAAGTGCCGATAATGATTCATCCCAAACGTCGCGACCCGATCCCCCGGTTTGATCCCGAGTTTTTGCAAAGAATCGATCAGCTTTTTAACACGAACCGAAAATTCTCCGTACGTATAACGGTGCATCGATTCGTCGTTCATCTTCGTTACGATTTCTTTTTCGGGATGAACCTCGGAAGCTCTTCTTAAAATGGCGGGAACGGTTAGTTGATAATTCATCATCGTTGATTTCACTTGATTCTCCCGGGCAAAGGCCGATTGGATTTAAAACGTAAGAATGGATTTTTAGGAAGTTTTCAATCTTCGTCAATAAAAGTTCGATCGTACGCGATTCGATTCTCCGCTTTGAAACGAAAAACATTCGGAAAATAACCGTTTGACAGTCAGGTTTTCCGGTTTGAAATGGAATCGGAGCGCACGTTTGGATTCAAAAGAACCTTCTAAAAAAACAACCGGCTGGCCGCTTTATATCGCCGCGGGTATTCTCTTATTTTCCGCACTTATCTTTCTGATTAGCAAATTCAATCGAACCGGTTTGGAAGAAAAAATCGCGGCCGGTAAACCGATCTATTTTTTATTTCATGCTCTCGGCGATAACGAAGAATACGAATTCGGCGTTTTGGCAACCTTGTTTCCTTCGAACAATCGTTGCGCGTTATATTTTATTCATCCGATCACATCGTTCGACGATCCGGACGATTCCTTGGATCTTTTGAAATCGGGGGCCAAGTCCTCCGTGAAAAGCGCGGTCACCGATTTGATCGGAGCCAAGCCGCATTATACGATTTCTCTTACCGCATCCAATTGGATTCGTATCGTGGATCTTCTCGGAGGTTTGAGCGTTTATACGGATAACAAAACCGTACGCAATTCTTCCGAATACAACCGTGAACCGGGCGTTTATACGATGTCCGGTCAAGACGTGTACGACTACGCGAGTAAGATGGATAAAAAAGAAACCTTGGATTACTTGGAAAGAATCAGCCGTCAAGAAAGCGCGGTGCTTACTTTGTATGAAACTCTTTCCCAAAGAAAAGAATTCTTAACCACTCCTCTTCTGATCTTCGCTCACAGTCTGATCGAATCCGATCTTTCCAAAGAGGATTTTGTAAGTCTTGTTAAGTTCGCCAATTCCAGAAGAATTCAATTCGGCATTTCGGAACTTCCGGGTGAACCGTCTAACGACCCTAAGACGAAAAAACTTTATCTGAAGACCGATATAGCGAGAGCCAGAGTTGCGTTTCGCAAATTCTCCAAGGACATGAACTCCGATGTTTTTATGGACGCGGAATTCGCAAGAACCGAAGTGTTGAACGGAACCGAAGTAGCGGGTCTTGCAAAGGACGTTCGCAGTATTCTTTCCGATAAAAGAATCAAGGTTCTCGCCGCGGACAACGCTTGGAAAAAAGGATTTCCTAAAACAGTGGTCATCGATCGTTCCGGAAACACGGCGATCATGGACCGCATATCGACAGTATTAGAAAAAGCAGAAGTACATCACGTACTGAGAAAGGATCTTGGCCTCGACGCGACCGTCGTGGTCGGCTCCGATTACGAACCGAGAAAATAAAGATTCATGACCCCCGCTCCCAAACAAAACCCAACAACCAAAGAAATTCTTCAGATCATCCACGACATCATGGTGGATAAAAAATGTGAAGAAGTCAGCATTCTAAACTTAGAAGGTGTGAATAGCTATCTAAGTTACTTCGTCATCTGCACCGTCAACTCGGCCGTTCAAGCGAACGCAGTCGCAAGAGAAGTCAGAAAAACATTAAAAGAATATAAACTAGCGCACAAGGAAGCGGATAAAACCGGAACCTCAGCGAACTCGGGTTGGACACTTTTAGATTTCGGCGAAATCATCATTCATATCATGACTCCCGAAAAAAGAGAATATTATAATCTAGACAGACTCTGGCGAGACGCCAAGAGAATGGAACTCTAAAGGAGAAACCGTTCCTTTCGGATCGGTCCGTCGATCATGATCTTTAACTCTGCGGTCTTTATTTATTTCTTTCTAATCGTTTTGGCGGTTTGTTATTTTTTCGCCGCAAGAAAAACGTCTACCAACATTCAGAATATTTTTCTTCTGATCGCGTCTTATACGTTCTACGGCTGGTGGGACTGGATCTTTTTGATTCTAATCATCTTCGTTTCCGTTTCGAACTTCTACATCGCTCTTCTCATAGAACAAAAAGAATCCAACAAGATCCGAGGATGGCTTTTGTTCTTAGCGATCGTGATCGATATGGGGATGCTCGGCTTTTTCAAATATTATAATTTTTTTATAGAGAATCTAAGCGTCGCGGTCAAAACCTCGGCCGGTCTTTTCGGAGTGGAAGATCCGACCTTGTTTCAGGACGCGACTTTTTTACAGATCATTCTCCCGGTGGGAATCAGCTTTTTTACGTTTCAAACGCTTTCTTACGTGATCGACGTTTATTATCGCAAACTCAAAGCGGAAACGAACCTGATCGATTTCTCTTTGTTCGTTTGTTTTTTTCCGCAGTTGGTCGCGGGTCCAATCGAAAGAGCCGGAGATCTTCTTCCTCAGATCAAGGAAGACAGAAAGATCAACTTGGATCTTTTTTACAAGGGTTGTCTTTTGATTCTCGTGGGTTTTTATATGAAAACCTACGTCGCGGACAACCTCGCCGAACTCGTAAACCTCGTTTTTCTCGACAATCCTTTGATCTATAAGGCGAATCCGGATTTAGCGGGCGGGCATTCCGCGATTCATATCATTCTTTCGTTTTTGGCGTTTTTCTTTCAGATCTACTGCGACTTTGCGGGATATTCTTATATTGCAAGAGGTTCCGCGTTTTTACTCGGATTCAATCTGAGCGAGAACTTCATTACGCCCGAGTTCAGCGTGAATTTTCGAGAACTGTTCCGCAGATGGCACGTTACGCTCAACCGATGGTTCACGGATTACGTATACATCCCGTTAGGCGGAAGCAAGGTAAGCAGACTTTACAATTTTAGAAACTTGTTCATCATCTTCGGTCTTTCGGGAATTTGGCACGGTGCAAGTTGGAACTTCGCGTTCTGGGGACTTGCCTGCGGTCTTTACATCGTTCTTTATATGATCTTCAAGGAACCGTTCGAAAAGTTGAAACTCTCCGCAAAAAGTGCGTTTCCTTTTTTAAATCACGCGTTCTTTACGAAGGGATTCTTTTTCTGGTCCTGTTTTTTCACCACGTTTATGTTCGCGATGACGTCCATCTTCTTCAGAAGTTACGACGGTCAACACGCGAGAATTCTTTTGGCGAGTATCTTCGAAAACTTTTTCACGCTCAAAGGTCCGAACGATCAGATCAGCATCGCCAATTATTTCACGGAAATCATCAAGGTTATCGGGCCTCTCCTCCTCTGGGATTATTTCCACTATAAGAACAATTCAGCTTTCTTTATATTCGAAAAACCTGCAGTAATCCGAATTCTTACGTATCTGTTTTTCTTTTACTGCATAGTTCTAAAAGGTGTGTTCGGCAAAAATGTCATTTACTTCGCTTTTTAAGAATAAAGTCGTTTTAATCCTTCTCGGAATCGTGGTTGCGATCGAGCTTACGGCTCGGTTCACGGAAATCTATTTTTACGAACATACCGAAGTTTTTCTGGTAAACAACGTCCGTAAGAATATGGAATCCGGAGCCTTGAACTACGACGGATTGATCTTCGGGGATTCCAGAAGTATGTCCTTGGTTCCCTCTTCCTCGTCCAAGGTTTATAACTTTAGCCTTCCCGCTATGGGAGCGCGTTATTATACGCATTATCTTTCCAAATATCTAAAAGCCGGAAATAAAAAACCGGAATTCATCCTTTTCGCGTCCAGCCCCGGACTTATCACAAGAGGTTACGGAGAACCGATCATCGATCCTACTTTGATCCAATACGTAAAACCGAATATGAGTCTTTCTGAATATTTGGTGAACCGTTTCGTTTCCGGTTTAACGTATAAGAATTTCGTAATGGAAAGCGCTCCGGCGACCATGCAAAAAACAGTTTCCGAAATCAACTGGAAGTTTTTTTCGCACAGGATTCTCCATTTGTTTTCCATGAGAGAAATGGTGGAACAATACAAGGGACCCGAACTTTTATACGTCCTTTCCGCTTCGATCCCGAACGCATTCTCCACATACAGATACAGAAAGGCGTTATTAAACGTTTTCTCATACGAAAACTACAAACCCGAAGAAGCGAAGATGAAACTCGACTGCGGTTGTGACGAACTTTATACTCCTCAGTGTATGCCGCCCGAAAGTAATTTCCGAGATAACAAATGGATTTCGGAGAAGTTGAATTTTCAGAACGGGGGACTCAATATCTCCGACCGGATGAAACCGCAACACGCCATTCTTTATCAGATGAGTCAGGACAAACTCAAAGACGAGGTATTGGCTCCTTACAAAACGGAACCTTCTTTCGACTTTTCCGCGTTCGAGGATTTTTTAAATTACACACGGGATCAAAACATCCAGGTTTATTATATCGTAATGCCTTTTCCGGATTATATAGAACCCACGAACTATTTTTCGAAATTCTGGAAAGCGTTCGAACCTTTGAAAACGAAGTATCCGCATCTGAAGGTTCTTCAGTTTGAAAAACAGTTTATGAAATCTGAATATTACTCGGATCAAATCCATCTCAACTGTCAAGGCGCCAAAGCCACAAACGAGATGTTTCACAAACTCGGATATTGAAGCGCGCACTTTGTCGGAACTCCGACAATTCGATCGTGATCGCGAGGCGGCCCCCACCCGCATTGGGTGGAGGTGGCGGGTTTGTGGGAAAACTCCCGCAATTCTCCTCTAACAGAAAAATCGCATCCTGTCAAACGCGATTCGACCCTCGGCCTTGTCGGAACTCCGACAAAGCGCCTGCAAAATTGAATTTACTACTCGAGAAACTTTTCCAAATCGGCAACGTTGTCCACGGGAAGTTTGCACGCAAAGTTTTCACAAACATACACGAGCGCGCCTCCCCCGCTGTCTCTTGCCTCAAAAAGAGAAGAAAGTTTTCTCGCTTCCTCGAGTTCGTCCTCGTTTACGACGGCAACCACCGAGTTCGGTAAAAACTTCTTACCGATCGCGGACAAAAGATCCTTACCCGCTTCTCCATTCTTACGAATCAAAACGATTTCTTTCGAATGATGTTTATAAGTCCAATACGCGGAAAGAAGGAACGGATAACTCAAAGCGTGTGTGGACAATTCTTTCGTAAAATACAAAAAGATGGATTCCGCAATTTCGCGATAGCGATCCGAGTGAACACCGAGCAAGGATAACTTCACCAAAGAATACGCAAGAGAACTGTTCGCAGAAGGTTCCACACCGTCGTAACCGTCCACGCTTCTTCTCAAAAGAACTTCTCCGTCCGATCCGGTGTCAAAAAACACACCCGCAGGAGAACGGAACAAACGAATCGACTCTTCCATCCAAAGGACCGCGTTTTTCAGATAACGAATTCCTCGACCCGCTTCGAACAACGCGATCGAAGCCGCGATCATCTCCGCGTAATCATTCGAATATCCTAATATACCGGATTCTCCGTCTCGGAATCTTCGTAAGATTCTTCCGTTTGAATCGATCAGATTTTTTTCTATAAAAGAATACGTTTCTTCCGCGAGAACCAAAAATTCTTCCCTTTGAAACGCGGAACCGGCCTTGACAAGAGCCTTGATATAAAGACCGTTCCAAGAAGTAAGAATCTTATCATCGCGCAAGGGACGAATCCGTTTGCTTCTTCTTTCCAAAAGTTTTTTTCTGCCTCTTTCCAAGGCCGCGTCGATGCGCTTCAATTCCTCAGAGTCGAGTTTCGCGACCGCGCTTCGATAACTTTCATGAAGAATATTCTTCTCTTCGAAGTTTCCCTTCTCGGTAACGTTCCAAAATTTTTCGAGCAAGGAAGAATCTTCGCCGCAGACTTCCCTGAATTCCGCGAGATCCCAGATATAAAAAAGTCCTTCTTCTCCTTCCGAGTCGGCGTCTTCCGCGCTACAGATTCCACCTCCTGGAATTCTCATGTCCCGATGTAGATAATCGATCACGTCCAATGCGAACGACTCCGCGGGAATCTTTTTGGAAACCTGAGAATATTCCACAAGGCTTTCCAAAAACAAAGAATTGTCATAGAGCATCTTCTCAAAGTGAGGAACCAACCAGTGATGATCGGTGGAATAACGGCAAAGACCGCCCCCGACCTGATCGTAAATTCCGCCTTGTTTCATCGCTAAAAGCGTGTTTTCGGCCATTTCCAGCGCACGGGGATTTCCGGAAGAATGATGATATCGAAGCAAAAACGAAAGCCCCATGCTCGGAGGAAATTTATTGACATGATTCGTTTTAAAGCCGCCGAACTGAGGATCGTAATAACTTTCGTAAAGGGAATATCCCGCATCGAAGCTATTCTCCGCAGGAAAACCTGCCTCTTGTTTTTCGTTCGCGCGTCCTTCTCCGGATTCTTTCAGATATTGCGAAAGTTCCGTGGAAGCCGTGATCAGTTCCTGACGTTTCGTGCTCCACACACCCTGAATCACATTCAAAACTTCTAAAAAGCTCTTTCTTCCGTATCGCGGCTCGGGCGGAAAATACGTTCCTCCGGTGATCGGTTTGCCGTCCGGAGTCAAAAACATATTGAGCGGCCAACCTCCCTGCTGATCCATCGCGTGCAACGCGTCCATAAAAATTCGATCGATATCGGGCCGTTCTTCCCGATCCACCTTGATCGAAACGTAATGAGAATTTAGATAATCCGCAATGGTTTGATTTTCAAAGGATTCTCTCTCCATCACGTGGCACCAATGACATGTCGCATAACCTATCGATAAGAATATGAGTTTGTCCTGATCCCTTGCTTTGGTTAAGGCTTCCTCACCCCATGGAAACCAGTCCACAGGGTTGTACGCATGTTGTTGGAGATAAGGACTTTTCTCTTGAAGGAGACGATTGGGATTATGTGAATGTAAATTCATTGAATTGTTCTCTTTTAGACCCGTAAAATTCATTTTTCGATTTGTAAAAAACTTCCTGCATTCAACCATGTCCATTAAGTAGGCACTTACATGGATCTCAAAAAGGAAAGGACTCGCGGAAAATTCAGAAATCTTCTCATTTTCGGAACCATCCTTTTTGTAGCAACGCAACCTATAATCGGTGAGGACATTTTACCGGAAGAGGCCGTTTTGGAAGAGGAAAAAAAATCTTCCGAAGGGAACCTAAGCGATTCGAGAAGGGTACTGCGTTTAACTCTTCGTGAAGCGGTCAATCACGTCCTCGAAAAAAACATCACGATCCAAAACGCAAAGATGGAATACGTAAAAGCCGACGGAACGGAACTCAAAAACGAGTCTCAGTTCACTTGGAATCTCATAGGCGGGATCACGGTCTTTAAAACGAATCTTCCCAACAACCGAAACAACGTCTTTGCCGGACAAAAACAAAGTCAGGACAAACTCAGCGTCGGTGTTGAAAAGAATTTCAGAACCGGAACCTACGCAAAGTTCGAAGCAAGCACTACCCGTTTCGATACAAGCGCGTTTGAAAACCCGCAAACCACTCCGTCAAACCTGACTTTTCTTGCGATTCCTCCGCAGTACACAAGTGCGCTTACGATCACTTTAAGCCAGGAACTTCTCAAATATAGCTTTGGGAAAACTCAGAAAGACAAAGACGCAATCATCAGACAAAATACGGTTATCAAAAGGGAAGAATTGATCTATACTCTTTCCCAACTCGTGGTTCAAACCCTCGTTCAATACTGGAGTTTGAATATCTACGATTCCAACGTGAAAACCTTGGAAGAATTGCAATCCAACACAAAAAACATCCGCGACCTTACCGCAAGAAAACGCAACCTCGGTCTTTCAGAAAATTTTGAAGTGAATCTTTGGAGTTCCATTCTTTCCCAAACCGCGGGGAACTTGGAAAAGGCGAAGGTTTCCCGTAAGGAAGCGGAAAGAAACCTGATTCGTATTTTAAACGCGGATCCAACTTCCAAAATCGAAGGTGTTACCGATCTTCAAGAAGAGGTTCCTGCGGACTTCGAAGTGGAAAAGGATTATCTATTCGCTTTGGATCATAGAACCGATCTGAAGAATCTTCGCAAACAAAGGGAAATCGCAGAACTCAATCTGAGAATCAAAGAAGCCGAAGACATGCCTTCGTTGAAAGTATCGGGAGCTTATTCCACGAGAGGTCAGAACATCGTTTCTCCTCAACAGAACATTTCCGATACGAACCGAGGAATCGCTTCCTTTAAATATCCGGAAGCTTACGCCGCATTCCAATTTTCTTATCCTCTTTGGGACAAGGGAATCAAGGCCGATATTCGAAACGCCAAATTGGATGTGGAGAATTTAGAAAAGAAAGAAGCCGAACTCAAACTGAGCATCAAAGAAGAATTGTCGAACCGTTATGCGGCCATTGTCGCGGATAAGGATCTTTTTGAAGGCGCAAAAAAGAGAAGGGAAGAAGCAAGTAAATACTACAGGGGTCTTTCCGAACGTTTTCGTCAGGGTAGATTCACGGCGGTCGCAGTTAAGGCCGCTTTGGACAACGTGATTCAATCCGAACTCCAAGTGACTCAATCCAAGATTCAGTTGAACATCGACATTCTTCGTTACGAACTCGCTAAGAATCATATCTTCGAAAAATTCGGCGTCAACGTAAACGATATCATCGATCGTTTGATGAAGATGGCGGACCCCGCACTGCTTCAAAGCGCGGCATCCGCCTCGAACACTTCCGAACAAAAATAAATTTCTTTATTACTTAGTCGCAATCCCGTATATATGGGGTCGGATCGGTAAAAAAATCGTAGAGAGCGAACTCCTTTCGATTTTCAAATTCGAAAACTCCGCGTTCTGCAGAGTTTGATACGTATCTCGGTTCAGACGACATCCCTCAAAAAACCAAAGCCAAGGTTTAAAGACGATCTTTTGAATCCATTCTATCCAGGATCCGTGCTCCGCCGCAACGTGTTCCAAAAAAACGAACTTTCCTCCCGCTTTCAAAACACGTTTGATTTCTTTCAAAACTTGATCCGGTTTTTCAACGGTGCAAAGAACCAAACTGCAAACCACTGCGTCCACGGAAGAATCCGCAAACGGAAGTTTTTCCGCGGATAGGTTTACCAGTTCGATTTTGACGGAATACTTCTCCGAATTCTTTTTCAAAAGAGAATGCATTCCTGCGTTCGGTTCTACGGCCAATAAAGTTGTACCGGGTTTGAAGTATCTCAGGTTGGAACCAACTCCCGGACCCAACTCTACGATCTTATCCGGTAAGTTTTCAAAAAGTTTTCTTTTGATGCTCCGGTATTTGTAATGTAAATATCCCTGCATGGTTTGAAAAAAGTAAGCGTTTACTAAGCTCAAGGTAGGCGTTTTTTGGACACACATGATCAGTCCCTCGTTTGATTTTGATTATATTCAATTTTTATAATTCTTTTTGATTGTCCGGATTCCAGTTTCCGGGAACCATCCACAATGCTTCCGAATACGCCACACATTTGCGGTCGTCGATTCTGTAGATCGCCGTTCCGGCGATTCTTTGTCTGCGATTCCTTCCGATCTCCCAGGCTTGAATCGCGTACGGAACTTCGGGAAATATACTTTCCAAAAGTCGTCCCCGCAATTTTACCAATACGATCAAGGTCGGTTCCACATAAGAAGCCGCGAAACCTCCGGGACAATCCAGAGCGGCCCATACGATCTCATCGCGAATCTTTCCGTCCGTTCCGCTCAAATCCTTCCAAGGATTCCAAAACGCGCCGTGCAGATGTGTAAACCCGACCTGATCCGATATCTTCGCGGGAAAAATTCTCATCCCGTCCTTGTGATTCCGATTCGGACCGCATACGAAACAGGTTGGAAACGGATGTTTGTGAAAACCCAGGTATTCCTGTTCCGGATTTTGAATTCCTTCCAACGACGAAGAATTCAACTCTGGAACATCCATATAAAATTCTGAATCTTCCTTTGCGTCCGCGATGACCGAGTTCGTTCCCTTACTCAATAATTTAATTCCGCTTCCGCTCGGGTCCCGAGAATAATACAAGGTTTCGTTCAACGGAGCCGGCGCCCTAATTTTGATAACAACCGCGTTGTTCTCGATTCGATTGGCCGTAATACCCGCGACGTATCCCCCGTTTCCGCTCTTGGGAGGCCCGTTGTATTTTTCGTTGATCTCAATACTTTCAAAGTTAGAAATGGATGAAGTTTGTTTCATAAATATTTGTCTATAACTCGATCGGGATCGGTCAACGTATTTGATTCGAAGAAGAATCTCCGATGTCGGTATTTGCTTTTGGTACAAAGCATTTTTAGGAGCCGTGTTGTATGAGCGCGCAACCCGAAAAGATCGTACACTTACTCTCCGGAATCTCGGAAAGAATCTTCTTCAGCCTTTCTTTGAGTTATGAAAAAGAAGGGTATAAGGATATAAGCCCTACACAAGGAGCCGTTCTCTGCGCCTTACGAAATAAAATTCCGGAGTCGATGACTTCCATCTCGAAAAAAGTTTTTAGGGATCGATCCACGGTCACACAAATCGTCAAACGATTGGTCGCCAACGGTTACGTGGAACGTTTTAAGAATGTACAGGATTCTAGGATTTCGGAAATCGTCTTAACGGAAAAAGGAAAGGCCGCGAGATCCGCGGTGGTTCGCTCCTCCAGAAAAATGTTCACGAGGATCTATAAACATACGACCTTTGAAGAAAGAAGAATCCTGATCGCGCTTTTGGAAAAAATAGATTCGGGAAGTTGAGAAACGAGTCTCCTATATTATGCCTTTGGAATTTTAGGCATTTCTAATGGATGAGATTCCCCTTCCAGAGATTTCAAAAACTCGATCAGATCCTTCTTTTCCACTTCCGTAATCGTGGAAGGTTTCAAAAGAGGATCTTCGATGGAACCTCTGGAACCGCCTTTTACGAAATGATCTACGACGTCTTCTAATTTCGTAAACTTTCCGTTGTGCATGAATTCATTCTTCTTACTCACGTCGCGTAAGCTCGGGGTTCTTATCTTTTGTTCGATTCCGCTCAAACCCGTGGTGTGTTTTTCCGAATCCGAAAAATTCGGGCCTTTATGACATTGAGAACATTTTGCCTTGTTCATAAAAACGTCCAGGCCGCGTTTCTGCGCGGGTGAAAGCGCTGATTCTTCCCCCATCACATAACGATCGAATTTGGAATTCTTGGATACGATCGTTCTTTCGAACGCGGAGATCGCCTTAACGATTCGGTCCATCGTGATGCCGGGAGATCCGAAGGACTTCTCGAAAAGTTCTCTGTACTCGGGAACCTGATTGAGTCTTGCGACGATCGTCTTTTCGTCCTTCAACATCACCGCGGTGTGAACTCTTTCCTTTACGATATCTTCGAGATCGTTCGCTTGAGGATCGGAGAATACGTCCTTATACAAACCTACGTTCGTCAAAGATGGGGCCGGAGAATTGTGGATCTTGTTTCTCGGCGCTGAATTTTTTTCCGAGTTTTGAATTTCCACGGAATGACAGATGGCGCAGTTCGTATCTCCTTTGAGAGAAAGTCGCTTATCAAAATAGAGAAGTTTTCCCAATTCCACCTTGTCCTTATTGTAAGGATTGTTGTTGGGATGAATTACGTTTTTTACTACGAAACCTTCCAGTTCCGTTTTTTGAACGGGTTCCTTGCAAGCGCCGAAGGCTACAAGGAGAGAGATGAGAAACAAAATGGACAAAATCCTAAACATGTGGACCATCCTGGGTCAATGGTTCGAACGACGGGCTCTTCTGTCAATTCGAATTTAGAACAATTCTAATTACATATTCATAGACACCGATCCATAGAGAGGTGGATGCTGAGTTACCCCGCCGATTCGAAGTGGGTTTCAAGAAAGAAAAAATTTACGAGTTTCTGTCACGGGAAAATTCCCAGCCGCGTCTTCCTTACAGACAGGGAGGCAAACATGTCACAAGGTAAAACAGTTTTGATCGCAGGCGGAGGTTACGCGGGAATCGTCGCGGCCAATCGTCTTGTCAGAAAAAAACTTCCGTTAGAGATCGTTTTAGTCACCGCTCAGGAACAATTTCAGGAAAGAATCCGCAATCACCAACTGCTCGCGGGAACTCTCAAAAGAACCTATTCGGTAAGATCCTTATTGCATAAAAAAGTAAAACTCGTGATCGAAAGAATCGCGAAAATCGAACCGGAATCGAAACGGGTCGTTTTAGAAAACGGATCGGAACTCGGTTACGATCATTTGATTTATTCGTTGGGGGTTCACGGATCCAAAGTCGAAACAAGCGGAGATTCTTACGTTGGAGTTTCGGACGTGGAAGCGTGCGCTACAATGCACGAAAGAATCAAACAAAACGAATCCGCAAGAATCACGGTTCTCGGAGCGGGCCTGAGCGGAATCGAAACAGCCGCGGAGCTTTCCAAAGTATTTCCGAAGTCGATCGTAACCTTAGTGGACTCGAACGCGTTCGGGAAAGGTTTTTCGGACGATGGCAAAAACAAAATGATCGGATTTTTCTCCGATAACAATGTTAGAATATTAGAAAATACGAAAATTATAAAATACGCGGATAAAAAACTTCTCACAGCGAACGGAGGAGAAATCGGCCACGACTTCTGTATATTGGCGAACGGTTTAGCCGCGTCCAAGGTCGGAGGCGCTTCGGGTTTAAGAACCAATCCGATCGGGCAGGTTTACGTAAATCAATTCCTGGAAGTGGAAGACCACCCCGAAATCATCGGCGCGGGCGACTGCGTTCAAGTTGTCTCAAGCGGTTACGATCATCTGAGAATGGCTTGTGCAACCGCGCTTCCTATGGGAGTTTATGCGGCGGAAAGACTTTCCCACAAACTCGGAATCGATTCTAAAAAAGGAAAAATCCCATTCTCCCTGGCGTATCTCGGAAGAAACGTAAGTCTTGGAAGAGAGGACGGGGTCATTCAAGAATCAAACCCGGACGATTCCCCCACGAATAAAATCTGGACCGCAAAAAGTGCGAAGTGGATCAAGGAACTGATTTGTAAATTTACGATCCTCTCCTTTCGATTTGAAAAATCGTTCGATTTTTATTTCTGGAAATCCTTTCCTGAAAACAAGGAAGAATTCGCAAGCGGAACCCTCGCGGCGGAAACGGAGAAATAATCTTGGACAGACTCGGGCAATTTTTAGAACACAAGTCTCTCGTTTTCGGAATCGCGTATCGTATGACCGGAAGCGTAAACGACGCGGAAGACATCGTTCAAGAATCCTTTCTTCGCTGGGAGAAATCCGTCTCCACGGAAATCCGATCGCCGAAAGCGTTCTTATCCACGATTGCAACGCGTCTGTCCTTGGACACTCTTCGTAAGGTGAAGAATAAACGCGAAACGTACATCGGGCCTTGGTTGCCCGAACCGATTCCCACTTCGCCGGAAATGGAAGAGCCGGATCCGGAAACCTTGGATCTGGCCTTCCTCCATCTATTAGAAAAATTGAATCCGATAGAAAGAGCGGTTTTTATTCTTCGGGAATCTTTCGATCTGGATTACAAAATCATTTCGGAAGCGATCGGAAAAACGCAGGAGAATTGTAGACAAACTCTCAAAAGAGCCAAGGACGCGCTCAAGTCCGGAAGAAAAAAATATTCTCCCGATAAGGAAGCGAAAAGAAAACTACTTCATAACTTCTTATTGGCTTCGGCCAAAGGACAACCGGAACTTCTTCTTCCATTTTTCAAAGAGGAAATCGTTCTTTGGTCGGATGGCGGGGGTAAGGTTCATGCCGCGAGAATTCCCCTTCTCGGAAAAGAAAGAGTGGCGGCGTTTCTCATTAGGACTTCCAGAAATCCGATCTTTACAGATACGGAATTTTACTTTACCGAAAGCAACGGAGCCGAAAGTCTTCTTGTTTACAAGGATAACAAGCCGATTTATCTCAGAAGTTTCTTGATGGACGAGAACGGAATCAATTCCATCTATACGATGTTAAACGACGATAAACTCCAGGCTTATCGAAACAAACAGGAACTCTTGGACAAAAAGATCATCGTTCCTTTGGAATTCTTTCTTTTGTTTCCTAAGTCTTCGATTCAAAACCCGACTCCTCCCGTTTGGACCAAACCTCTTTTTAAATTGGTTCACTGGGCGATCACCCGTAAAAAGTAGATTATCATAGGATAATCGCATTCTCGGTGCGAAGAAGGCTCGCAGTATTGACATTTTCTGTTCTCTAATACAAACTCTGGTTATGAAAAATTGTACCCGCATCTTAACCGTATTGTACATCGGATGGATCGTCGCATGTTCGGGAGGACAGGAAATGCAAACCGTAATCGAAGAACCGAAAACTCAAAGCGAGGAAAAACCCACGGGTTTTATTCCGACTCGAATGGGCCGCATCGCGTATTGGATTCATGGAAAAGGAGACAACACCCTGATGCTTCTTCATTCCGCCGGACCGGGTCACGAACACAGAGACTTCGAAGCGATCGTTCCTACATTAGCGGAATTGCATAGAGTTATCAGCATCGATTGGCCCGGACACGGAAAATCGGATTCCCCGGTTCCTTTCGATTCCGCGTCGGCGGTGGAATTCGCGAACGTTCTTCCGGAGGTTATGGAGAAACTCGCGCCTCAGGGAGCGGTTTTGGTGGGAAATTCTCTCGGAGGTTTCGCTTCCATGAATCTCGCATTAGAAAAACCGAATTTAGTAAAAGGTTTGATCCTTGTGGACACGGGCGGTCTAAACGATCCGGATTTTAAGTCGAGAATTTTCGTAAAACTAATGAGCACTCTTTGGTTCACCGGAGCGACTTGGAATTCCTTTCCGAACTATTACATCAAAGTGGAAAACGATTACACAAAATCCATTCTCCATAGAATCGAAGAAAAGAAATCCGTGGAAGGTTCCAAAAACATAAGAGCCGCGATCTGGAAAAGTTTCGGAGACGAAAGACACGACCTCAGGGAAAAAGTTTCCAAAATCTCCGCACCCACCCTCATCGTATGGGGAGAAAGCGATCCGGTGATCGTTCCCGAGCTCGGAACCAAACTTCACGAAAAGATCAAAGGCTCCAAACTCGTGTTTTTAAAAACGGGTCACGTTCCGTTTGCGGAAGATCCGAAAGGATTTTTGGCCGCGATGATTCCATTTTTAAAATCGATTCGTTAAAAAGAATCAAACGCCACACTTACGTAAATTTGAATGTTTATACCGGCCCCGACCGTAAACGAGAACAAGGGCCGGTTCTTTTTGGAAAATTCTTTCCAAGATCATACCCAATATGATTTGCAAAAATTCGACGATCGATTTCACTACTGCGAGTGGCAGAATATCCAGTCGTGGAAAACAGTCCGGAATGGTGGACGATTTATGAAAAGGTGAATTCCATCTCTCCGATTCCGAAAGAGGTTTGGACCCAAGCAAAACTCGTCTACACCGTGAAAGAACTTTCCTACGGAGATTTTTTAATCCGACAAGGAAAAATTCCTACCGAGTTTGCGTTCGTATTCTCCGGCGTTCTCCGAGAATATTATCTCACGCCGGACGGAACCGAGTACATCAAAAGTTTCAACTTCCCGGGAGAATTCACCGGTTCCTATTTTGATCTTCTTTTAAAACAACCTTCTACTTGCAACATACGAGCGATCACCGATTGTAAACTCGCCGTCGCGAACTTCTCTCATCTAACTCAGTTATACGAAACTCATATCGCTTGGGAACATTTGGGAAGAATCGTCGCGGAAAATCTTTTTTTGAAAAAGGCCAGAAGAGAATACGAACTGCTCGCTTTGAATGCGGAAGAAAGATACGAACTTTTAAAGAAGAATCATCCGAACATAGAGGATGTCATTCCTCAATATCATATCGCTTCTTATCTCGGAATCACTCCAGTTTCACTCAGTCGAATCCGTTCCGGTAAATCGAAAAAAGAAAAGAAGAACGATCAAACCTCGACTAGGTCCGCCGATTCAATCGATCCAAAATAAAAAAGGCGCCGGTCTTACGACCAAGCGCCTTTGAAAATCCGAACAAGATCGGTTTTCTTATTTTGCGGAAGCCGCCTCGCGGATCACATAAGCCGCGATTTCGTTCTTTTGAATCTGAGTAGTTCCTTCGAAGATACAAAGAATCTTCGCGTCTCTCATCAGTTTTTCAACAGGATATTCTTTTGTGTAACCGTATCCGCCGAAAATTTGAACCGCATCCAGAGCGCATTTCATTGCGGTTTCGGAAGCGTGAGCTTTTGCGATCGCGGAATACTTTGGAAGTCTTGGATCCTCGGCATCGGACATTCTCGCCGCAAGATAAGTCACTTGGCGGGAAGTTTCAAGACCGATAGACATATCCGCAAGCATGTGTTGAACCGCTTGGAAGCTGGAGATCTTAGATCCGAACTGCTCTCTTTGTCTTGCGTATTTGGAAGCGTAGTCAAGAGCCGCTTGAGCGACACCCACTCCCATAGCCGCAACGTAAGGACGAGAAGCGTTCAGAGTTTGAAGTGCGTAAATAAATCCTAAGTTTTCTTTTCCGATCATGTTCGCTTCTTCAACGGCACAATCTTCGAAAATGATCTGACGAGTATCGGATGCGCGGATTCCGAGTTTGTCTTCTTTTTTACCGACGGTCAAACCGGGAGTGTCTCTCTTAACGTAGAAACAGCTAACTCCTCTGGTTCCTCTTCCTTTATCGGTGTATGCAAATACAGTATAAGCTCCAGCGCTACCGCCACCGGTGATCCACTGTTTAGTTCCGTTGATGACCCACTTGTCGCCTTTTTTAACGGCGGTAGTGCTCATACCGGGAACGTCCGATCCTGCGCCAGGCTCGGAAAGACAGAAAGATACTCCGTATTCTCCGTCAACGACCGGTTGTAACCATTTCTTCTTTTGCTCGTGAGAAGCTCCCTTCAAAATAGGAAGGATTCCAAGACCGGTGTAACCGAAACAAAGAGAAATTCCGAGGCATCCTCTGGAAAGTTCTTCAGTTACAAGGCACTGCTCAACAGAACCGAGTCCCCAACCGCCGTATTCTTCGGGGATGGTCAAACCGTTGACTCCGAGTTCTTTTCTCATACGATTGATGAGTTCTTCGGGATGTTTATTTTCTTCGTCCCAGTGGATTGCGACTTCGTGTGTGATTTCTTTCTTCACGAAATTGCGGATCTGGTCCCTGATTTCGAGCTGTTGTTCAGTAAATTCCTGGTACATCGGTTTTTCCCTTTTTGCGAGAGTGTTCTGATCCTACTTTTTTTTTTACGGCGATTAGATCAAACCAAAATATGGGGGAAAAATCATAAGTCTCGCTTGTTTTTCAGCTTTTTTATTCATTCTAAATTTAGAATTTAGATACCTATAATGAACCTCTTCGAAACGAAAGCGTATCTATATGATTCTTATCATATTCAAAGAACGAACGTTCTGTTTGGACTTCCAACGCTTTCGATTTCGGAAAAATATTTCGGTGTCTTAAATGTTTCAAAGTTAAATCAGATCACTTTTTCCTTTTTCATCGTTTCGATTTCCTCCTCCGTATAACCCAAAGAAGCGTAAATCGACGCATTATGTTCCCCGTGTTTTGGCGGTTCCAAACGATATGTGACCGGCGTTTCGGAGAATGGAAAGGGCGCTCCGAACTGAAAGTAGTCCCCGTATTCCGGATGTTTTTTATCGAGGATCATTCCTCTTTCTTTGAGAACCGGATCTTGGCTCACCTCTTCCATCGTTTTCACGGGTGTGAGGCAGGAATCTTCGTTTTCGAAAAGAACATTCAAATCTTCTAATGTTTTTGAGGCGAAATACGAGGTAAGAATCTCCTTCCATTTGCCGAAATTCTTTTCTTCCGCCGGGAATTCCTCCAAGTGTTTGTCCAGTCCCGATTGACGAAGAAACGTCTTGAAGAACATGTCCTCAAGAGCGCCTAACGCGACCCATCTTCCTTCCTTGGTCTGATAAACATTATAATTCGGTAATTTACCCGAAAGAAGTTCGTTCCCGCCTTCCGGATTTTTCCCGGTGGCGGCGTATATTCCTCCGTATAAGGAAAGAAAAGGAAGGGAAGAATCCATCATCGACACGGCGATCTTTTGTCCTTTTCCGGTTTTTTCCCTCGCATACAATGCCGCGAGAATGGAAGACAATGCGGTCATCGTTCCACCGCCTATGTCCGCGAGCTGAAAGCCCGGGATCTGCGGAGTTTTCCCGGTTTGGGAAAGAACACCCGATAAGGAAAGATAGTTCACGTCGTGTCCCGCGAAGTCCCTGTATTTTCCTTCGGTTCCGTAGCCGTAAATTCCGCAATAGATCAATCTCGGAAATTTTTCCTTGAGATCGTCGTAACCGAGTCCCATCTTGGAAAGTCCGTCCGGTCTGAATCCTTCCAGAAGTATATCAGCATCTTCTAATAGTTTAAAAAGAATTTCCTTGGATTTTTCCTTTTTCAGATTGAGCGTGATCGCCTTTTTATTTCGGTTTAACATAAGGAACAAAGACGGTGCGCCGTTCGCTTTTTTAAACATCACGCGGGTCGCGTCCATGGCTCTTGGATTTTCGATCTTGATCACGTCCGCTCCCATATCTCCCAAATACATGGAGCAAAGCGGCCCGGGAAGAAGCAGACTTAAGTCGATTACTTTTACTCCGGAAAGTGGACCTTTGTTCATCGGATGACAACCTCTCAAAGAAGAATCTTTGCCCATAGAGACGAAAAGATCAAATTGAGATACCTTTTTTTATCTCCGTTCAGGAGAAACCGATCGTGGAAAACGCCAGACCGAGGACGTTTCAAAACGGAATCCGCTCCTTGGATCGTTTGCAATTTTTGTAAAAAAGAAATTTCCAATTCGATTTTTCCTATCGTTTTTAATCGCGAACGTTTATGCTGTATTTGTTTCAGGAAGGCATTCATGTTTTATAAAATTCTTCCCTCAATCCTTATCTTCATTTCTTGCAATACTTCTAAGATCTACAACCCGAGTATCTTTATGAGCCAGGCCTGGACGGAAAACACGATCTTGGATTGTATTCTTAAGGAATGTTATCTTTGTACTTTAAAACTCACCAAAAATCCGGTCGTCACGGTGTTTACGGGAACCGGAACCGCTTCCAGCGTAGACGGAAGCATATCGACCGCGACGTTCCAAAACCCTTTCGGAATCGAATTGGATTCGTTCGGAAACATTTACGTTTCGGAACAAACCGTAAACAAGATTCGTAAGATCATTCCTTCAAGCAATATCGTCACCACTCTGAGCACCAGCTTTACGTTAGGCGATCCCGCAGGCATCAAATACGACCCCGTCACCGGAGACAAATACGTTTCCTGTAAAAGTAGCGCGCAAGTCTATAAGATCGATGCACAAGATCAATTCACTTTGTTCGCCGGAAGCCCGGGAGGTACGGCGGGCCTTCAAAACGGAGACAACTCAGGCGCGTTGTTCAACGGGCCCTTCTTTATGGATTTCGATCGTGAAAGAAATTTATATCTAGGAGAACTCGGCAATCACGACATTCGAAAATTCAATCTGAACTTTCTATCGGTCAGCACGTTATCCGGAAGTTCGTTAGGTTATCAAGACGGAAGCGTTTTGACCGCCCTGTTCAAATCTCCATTAGGAATCGCTTATGATCGAAAAAACAACAGCATCTTAGCCGCGGACATTCAAGATCATAGAATTCGAAAAATCGATTTGAACACTTCGACGGTTTCCACACTTTTAGGAACGGGAACGGGGGCAAGCGTGGACGGCAGAGGTACGAGTGCGTCTTTCAACGGACCGGCTCATATCGCCATGGACAACAACGGAGTTATGTTCGTTTCGGATTCCAGTTCGAACGTGATTCGTATCGTGGATGAGTTCTTAAACGTCACTACGATTTCCCATACGTTCGCCGCGATCGGCGCGGTTAAGATCGATTGTGCGAATCAAAGACTTCTTGTCGCGGATTCCACCGCGAACAAAATCTTTCAAGTTACGTTTCAGTAGACGTTCGCGGATCGACTACGACTTCGCTTCGAACATGTTGGCCGCGCAAAGCCAAACACCGGCGAGGATCAAAACGATTCCGGCCCACTGAGCCCAGGTCAATCTTTCCTTAAACGCGATCGATGATACGATCAACACGATGATAAAACCCGCGCTCGTAAAGACGGGATACGCAAGAGAAAGTTTAAGACCTTTTCCTAAAACGAAACGATATCCCAAAAGAGCCAAACCGAAAGAAGCCAGACCTCCGATAAAGATCGGATTGAAGATAACCTGAAGAAGTCCTTGAAACCCTTCCGGCTTTTCGGATACGTCGCCTAAAGAACTCGCCTTAATGAGAATGTTTGCAAGTGCGTTAAACGCAAGAGCGATGATAAAAACGATGAGGACTTGAATCTGCATGAAGAGCTCCGGTTTTGGCTTTACGAAAACCAGTTCACCGCAGGAGTTGGAAAGATCAAGGTCAAATCTTTTCGTCATGCTCAGAAAAACATTCTCCTTTCGAGGACTCAATCTTTCTTATATCGATACGGACTCGAATTCTTCTTCAAAACCGATTCTTCTTCTATGTCATGCAAACGGCTACAGCGCTCTTACTTATAAGTTTTACATCGATTCTCTGAACAAAACGCATAGAGTGATCGCTTTGGATTTTGCGGGTCACGGAGAATCCGAAGATACTTTGAATTTTAAGAATTGGTATTTTTTTCGAGATCAGATCCTCGCTTTGATTCAACACGAGAATCTGGAAAATATAACGGGGGTCGGCCATTCCTTAGGGGGCGCGAGTCTTCTTTTATCATCGTATCATTCTCCTCAAAAATTTAAGAAGGTGATCGCACACGATCCGGTCGCATTAGATTTTTTGCAAATAACGTATTCCAGACTTTTTCACAACCCTCTTGCAAAAGTGGCGATCAAACGAAGAAGAGAATTCAAGGATCTGGATACGGTTCGTAAAATTTATAAAAGAACTCCTTCGTTTTCCAGATGGGACGATACGATTTACGAGGATTATATCCAAAGTTGTTTTCGAATCGGCGAAAACAAACAGGCGCTCTTACGTTGCGCTCCGGAGATCGAAGCGAAAATTTTCGATTCGGTAAGTTATCTGAGTCTCTTTCAATATGGAAAAATCAAAACGGAAACGCACATAACGATTCCGAATCCGCACGAGGTTTGTTCGCCTTCCGGCGCGAGAAGAATCGCATCGGGTAATCAAAATTCGACTGTGGAGATCTGGCCCGGAACCACTCACTTTTTTCCGTTCGAGGAAAAACAAAAAACCTTGGAAAGAATTTTAGGCGTGTTGTGATCTATATCACCTGCGACTTCGGTTTAAAATTTTAACATTTCAGGGAATCAAAACAACGATCAGACGATTCATCCGCAAAACGCAACGGACGAATCGCCATTCTTCTTAGGCCAATCTTTTTACTGAGCGCCGAAATACATTTTATAATTGATCGTAGTATCCACGTTGATTCCGTCGATCACACCGGTAACTCGAACGTGTTCTTCCAGAACTCCTTTGAATTTTCCGGTTTGATATTCCGTCCGAGTGTAAACCGAATCGTTTCTCGTAAACGTAATATCAAATGTCGGAAACGTGGTTCCGTTGATCGAATAATTCGAGGATTGAATCCGATCGGTTCCTGAATTTATGGAAGTGTAAACGTTACCGGAAGTCGATGCGTTGAACTTTTGATTTAAGGATCGTTTTAAAGTTCCGTTATACGTTAGCGGAACAGGAATCGCAACCCCGTTAGGTCCCATTCCGATCGAGTTTTCCTTACAATTATCATAAGTCCAGAGTATGTCGTTTCCCACGTTACCCGTCATGCTTGCGGTGATCGTTCCGTCGATAGATTGTGTTCCGCCCAATTGACAAGCCTGAGACACAACGGCGGCAAACGGATTGTAAGAAGGGTCTACATCGCCTAACACCCTATTTGTGGAAGAAGTCGCGTCCGCGGGTAACGGATAAAGAGCCGAGAATAACTGAGATACCTGCGTGTTCGTTTTTTGATCGGCACTTGCTTGCGCCAAAAGAATAATGGCCGCAACCTCATTGTTGTTGTCTTTTTCTTTGTGAGAACAGGCGACCATTCCGAAAACAAACGCGATCACCAACATGGATTTTATTTTTTTCATCGTAGATTCTCCTTTGTAAAATCTACGGATGGATACGGTGGTCAAATTCGACCTCGCCATTTTTCAAAAAAAATGGCGTTCGCAATTTCGGATTCCGTATTTATATACGGAGATCCGTAACTTCCGAACGCGATTCAAAAACTCAGATCGAAACGCGTAAGTCCGGATATTTCCCGGATTTAGCATGCTCAAATCGATCAAATATTATTTTTTTGGAATATTCCAATCCGATCCGAGAGAAATCTCGTCCTTAAACGGAATCCGTTGTTTGGGTTTTTTTCTTCTGGTATTGGGACATCTTTACATCGGTTTCGAAATGTTCATTCAGGACAAAAGCTGGATCATGCGAAATCTATTATATTCTACGAGCCAGTGTATGGACATTTTTTTCGTTTTGAGTGGCTTTTTGATTTCGGGCCCGTTGTTCAAGGAAATCGAAAATAAGAACACGATCAAACTCGGAAAGTTCTTCAGCAAACGTACTCTTAGAATTTTTCCTCCCTACTTCGCGTTCCTACTTTTCCAAACATTCATCATCGCACCTCTTTTTATAAAACTTCGCCCCGACTACGCGGACTACGTCAACAATCTTCAATCCAAGGTGATTTACGATTTTCTGTACGTTTCCAATTACGTGATGGGAACACTTCCGCACGGTTGGTCTCTTTCTTTGGAGGAACAATTTTATCTGTTGTTTCCTCTTTTTCTTTTGTTGATCTTTAGAAAAGTAAAAAGAAGGCACAGACTTTCCACGTTGTTCGGCTTTTTAGTCGTTCCGATTCTGTATCGTTGTATCGTATATTTTACGATCATAGAACCTGCGACGCCGGAACTTACAAGAAAACTCTACCTTGAAAATATCTACTACCCTCTTCAAGGAAGATTGGATTGTCTTTTTACGGGAATCATTCTTGCTTATGTTTACAACACGTATCCGAAAGAAATTCAAAACTTCTTAAACGATCGGAAAAAATTCCTGTTCGCCTCGATTGCCGCTTGGACTTCGCTGATCGTAGTCTCCGCTTTTTTCTGCGAATACGATAAGGGACTGATCTCTATGGTATTTCGTTTTAACATAAACTCCGTCGCTTGGGCGACGATCGCATTGTTATCGATGAAAACCGGAAGTCTGACGAATCGAGTCTTTTCTTGGAAGATATTCTCACCCGTGGCGAAACTTACGTATTGTACGTATCTCATTCATTTTTTCTTTCAGGGAATTCTCGCGCCCACATTCATCAACGCCAAAACCGCGAAGTATTCGGATCTTCTTTTGAATACGATTCCGATCGGAATCGTATTATTACTGTTAGGTTATTTTTTTCATCTGATCACCGAAAGACCGTTCATGTTGATCAAGGAAAAATGGTTCGGCAAGGTAGTCGAAATGCAATCCTCTTTACGGGAAAACGAAACAAAAATCGAGATCAATAATACTTGAAGACCTTGATCATCGCTCCGTAATCGAAGTCGTTTTTCTGAAACGTCGCATTCGGAACCGCTAATGTTCCGTCCGGCGTATAACTTCTCGAAGTCGTGAACGGAACCGATAACCCCACGCTCAAAAGATCGAAGTGCGCCAACATTCCCGGCGCAACGATCGTGGAGTATAAATTCTCCTTTTGAGGATCGTATTGGATCACTCTGGAAACTTCCACGATCCACTCGAATACTTCGGCCTTATAGGAAAACCATAGATCGAAATACCATACCTTCTCGAATTCTTCTCCTCTTCTTTCGCGCAGATACGGCGTGACTTGGGTATTCCATCGAGCCCGCCCAAAAAATCCCCAAGGACCTTTTTGAAACAGAAGTCCCCCGTAAAATTCCAGATTGCCGAATCGTTCAGAACCGATGCCCAAACGCTCCTTACCCGTCGCAAAGAAATAATGAGAACCTCCGATTGCACTCCAATCCCCGAAGTTGTATAAAACTTTTAATCCGACTTGCTGTTGATCGAGATGTTGCTTTCGATTTTCACCGGATTCCTGCAGTCTAGTATAAGGTGCGGATGCAAATACGGAAAAATTCTTCCCTAAGGTTTTCTCGGCTTGAATCGCGATGTTTGTGGTTTCCCTCTTTGCGGTTCCCGATTCCTGAATTTGTTTTTGGAAAGAAGCCGCTAAACGATCCTTAGGTTCCGGGGAAGTAAAGAATAAGGATTCTCCGAAAACAAAAGAGGACCAAAAGAATACAATTAAAACGTAAATTATTGTTTTATAATTCATTGGATCAAGATCCCGCCCAAACGAAACGACTCCTTGATCAGCGGAGACAAAACCTGATAACCCCTATACGTAAGATGTCCTCCGTCCATGAGCATATCGGGCGTAATCTCCGCGGTCGGATCCAATATGAATTCGTCGTGAATCGTAGTTTTCATCTTCTCGTTCAACTGGCGAGCGGCAAAGATGGGCCAAGGGGCTTCTACGTTCCAGAAACCGATCACTACGATCGCATCACATTTCGATTTCATAATCCCGATCGTATCCTTTTGCCTTTGAACCGTTTCGGTGATACGAACGTCGCTCACGGGAGAAACAACTCCCAAATAATCGTTCGCCCCTCCGTTATACGTGCAGGCTCTATAATGCCCTTGTACATTCTGCGCGGCGGTTAAAATTTGTTGTGTGTTTCGATTCGGAAACGCGGCTTTTACAACCGTGAACGGATCCAACAATTCTTCCGGCCAAAAAGAGGAGATGCTGTCCCCCACCATCAGAAGAGAAGGACGTTCCGCAATCAGATGCAGAAAAATTTCGGTGTTCGAATCGGAAGACTTAGTGTCGCAAGCGAAAAGGACGAATTACGTAACGAATAAAAATCGTTTTCTATGTTTTTGTTTCATATGCGTAAAATCCTTCGATGTTACGAAGGACAACGCATTGATCTACGAAATCGAAAAAACGAGTTCGCCACATAAAAAGAAAATCATTCCGAAGAATCTTATTTTTTAAAAGACCCAAGTCAGGGAAATGTTAGAGGTTCTTCCTCCGTCGCTCGTCGACAAACGAACGCTTCGAAAATCACCTTCGATCAAATCCTTGCTACTCAAAACGAAATCCAAGGTGAGAACCGCGGCGAACGCAACCATGTAAAATTGTTTCTGTCGATTGAACTCGGATTCTTCCATGATGTGACCGCGATTCGTAACGACGAGTTGCGGGGCCTGAAATTGGAAAAACAAAACCGGAAAATTGTTCGTACTCGAGTTGAAAGAAGAAGAAAAACTCGCGATCCAAGGAACAATGGCTTCCGAAGCAGGCGGACCAAAAGGCGCTTGGAAAAAACGTTCCGGCTTTTCGAAAAATTCAAAACCCTTGTATAAAAGATAAAGTTCGGAGAATGCGATCAAACCGCCCGTCGCTTTTATTCTGTAATTGTCTGAAAGCAGAAGCGGAGACCAACCCGGAATCAGCGCCTGCAAACGGTAATAACGATTCTTTTTTTTCGGCTCTGCGACCGATGTCGTATTAATTTCTTGGGGTTCCGTCTTTGCGGGTTCCGGTTCCGTTGGGGAAAGTGGAATCGTTTGTTCCGATTTTGCGGGGGCAAGAACCGGAGTAGTATCCGCTTCTTTGGAAATTTTTTCTTTCCTTACCACCTCTTTGATTTTCTTTTTGGCGGAAAATTCGGGGAGAATCGATTCCACCTTCGAGAAGTCTATCGTTTGAGTTTCGTTTCCGATCCGAATTTCGACCGAATTGCCGTTTTTCATCTTCACTTGATCGGCTTTGATTCTTTTACCGTTTTTCAGAATCAAAACGTCCGCTCGGACTTTCGGGGAAAACACGAGTGCAAGAAGCACCGAAAAAGTGAGAAAAAAATTTTTTACGTTTTTTTTAACAAAAGAATCAATAATTTTGGCGAACATGAAATCGTCCATTCGTAATAAGTCTTGGAAGCGCCCCTCACACGAATGAGTGTAACATTAGACAACGTCGAGTACCTTTATAAGAGTTACTACGATAAACTCAAGTTTTTCTTTTTAAAGTCTGGTATTACAACCGAGACAGCGGAAGAACTTTGCCAAGAAACTTTTATCAAGGTGTACAATCATCGGGAAAAGTTCGACGCAACCAAGGGATCGGAAAGTACTTGGATCTATTCGATTGCAAGAAACGAGCTGATTGATTTTTATCGTAAAAGTCAAAAGGACAAAAATGTCGTCGAATTTTCATCTTGGGAGAATTTGGTTTCTTCTTTTGAGTCCTCGACTTATAAGTTAGAAGAACAAAAAATCCTAATGGAGAAATTGAAGAAATCGATTTCCATTTTGAAAGAACCGGAAAGATCGATTGTTATTCTGCATTGTATACACGGAAAGTCCATCGCGGAGACTTCGGAGCGAACGGGAGTCGCACAAAGAACCGTGAGCAGAAGATTGGTATCCGCACTGACCCTTTTGAGAGAAGAATTAAAATCGTTGGGAATCGACAAAACCTGGCTGGAAGGAGTGAAGGAATGAAAGAACATTCAAAAGAAAATCTACTTCACTTATTTTCGGATTCGCAAAAATCCAAAGAACTTCCGGAAGAATTGAAAAACGATCCGGAGGCTCTCAGAGAATATTTCGATTTAATCCGAGTCAAAACCCTTTTAGGTTCTTTAGATCCCGAAGATTTTCCGATTCCGCAAAAAGTTCATACGATTTCTTGGCAAAAGAAAACCGGAGCCTTTCTTTTGGCGGCGGCTTCTCTTTTAATCGTTTTCGGAACGTTCTTATATTATCAAACGAGAGGGGATTCTTACAAAATCGTCTTAAACAAAAAGGCGTCTCAAGGAATCTGCGAACAAACTCAAATCGGAAACGAGATTCAATTACAGACGCAGGAAAATTCAACCTGTGATCTCGGTTTAAACGGACAAGGAGAATTCTCCATACGTGCGTTTCCCAAAACGCGTTTCACTGCAAAATCCGATTCACAAACTCTGAGAATCGAAGTTCAGGAAGGTTCCATTCTTTTTTCTTCCGTATCAAAACGCGAAGGTTCCATCGTGGAAGTGAACAGTCCTCATATTCGTTCCGTTCTGCTCGGAACCTCCTTGTTGGTTTCCGCAAATCCGGATAAGGAAAAAATCGTTTTGATAGAAGGACACATCAAAGTAGAAATATTAAATTCTTTGAATGTTTCCGAAAAACCGATCGCGGTCGAACCCGGTTTTATAGCAGAAGCGACTAACACGGGCGAGGCGAACGATTCTTCCCAAACCTATCGGATATCCATCAACAAAATGTCCCCTAAGGAAGAATCCGCTCTACATTCCCAACTGGATTCCGTAAAAAGAATCCGCGAAGGAAATTCTCCGAAAGAATACGACAAGGTCGATTTGGATTCGATCGAGAATATTAGAAATTCCGAAAGTTGGTCTTCGAGACCCTATGTTCAGATCACGACAAACGACGGGAAAATCAAGGAAGGATATCTTACCGAAATCGGGGACTTCTATTCGATTTATACGATCGACTCGGGTTTGATTCGAATTCCCAAATCCTCGATCGTAGAAATGTCCACTCTGCGACAATGACCCTTTAAAAATTTCCATTCGTCCTCGGCTCGTTTATCTTTTTTCAGGCGGTATTGAAGAAAGTTTTTTAACGAATTCGAGATGCGCTTCCACATTGATAGGTCGAAATTTTTTCTTCGTACTTGCCGGATATTTTCCCAAGTAGTTGTCGCCGTTCCAGTTGTTCACAGGGCGAATCGGACGTGGAACGAAATTTCCTCCGCAGTTCGGGCAGATTCCGAAAAGAAATTGATCGTAACAAGAAACACAAAACGTACATTCGAACGTGCAGATCATCGCTTCGACGGATTCCGGAGGCAGTGGTTTATCGCAATTTTCGCAGTTGGGTCTTAGTTCTAACATGATCCCTCCGTTTATAAAGAATTGGAAAAAATATTTCCGAGTAAAGTGAATAAATGGAAAAGAAACAAACCGTAAAAATTCAGGAATTATGATTTTACATTCTTTCCCGTCTTATTAATATTGGCTTATCATTAGCATTAAAACGAAATGATCACAAAAGTTCTCAAATCCGGATTTCTGGCAATTCTGCTTACGCTCTTTGTAAGCGCGGGACTTCATACGCACACAGAAAGAGAGAATCGGACTTTCGGAGAACCAGCCTATTCCGTCGATCACGACTACCAACAAGCGCAGTCTTGTCCGATTTGCCAGTTTCAAAGAGGCACTCATTCTTTTTGGAATCCTGATTTTCAGTCTTCCCTATCCTCTCCCATTTTTCAAAGGGAAGAATTTTATACTTCCGAAATCTTCGTTCTTACGTTTAGCTTCGATCCGATCCGCCTCGGTAGGGCCCCTCCTCTTCACTCCTAAAATTCAAAATCGTTTTCACCCGATTTCGTTTTAAAATGGACTTTTTGTCCGGGAGTTTCGCTTGAAAAAGCAATCATTTTTATATATTAGAATATTCTTATTTTCGATTTTTATTTCACCGTTTTCTTTGTTCGCTTTGGATGTCGCATTAACGGGCGTCGTCAAGGACAAGGACGGAAATCCGGTTTCCAACGCGAGGGTTCTCATCCAGGAATTCCGAAAAGGTACAATCACGGACGACAAGGGAGAATTCGTTTTAGACCACGTTCCCCCCGGTAAATACACCGTGATTGCGATCGCAAGGGGTTATCAATCCGAAACCATTGGCGTTCAGGTTAACGACAAGGATCAAAAAATCCAACTGATTCTTTCCAAAAGTTCTTTGGACGAATCCGCGATCAACGTCACCGCAAAATCCACGATATCGGACTTTCTCACTTCTCCACAACCGATTACGGTTCTTTCGGGAAGACAACTCGATCGTCAAAGAGGCGAGAATGCGATGTCCGCGATCAACAACACGCCGGGTGTTTCAAACCTCACTACGGGAGCGGGAACTTCCAAACCGATCATCCGAGGTTTGACCGGGCAAAGGGTTCTTGTGATGACGGACGGAATCCGTCAAGAGGAACAACAGTTCGGAGACGATCACACGGTCGAATTAGACGCTTTTAATATTCAAAAAATTGAAATCATCCGAGGACCAGGGAGTCTTCTCTACGGTTCGGACGCGCTTGGCGGAGTGGTGAACGTGATTCGGGACAAGGCTCCCTTAAGCGGAGAAGGTGTCCCGAAAATGGCCGGGATCTTCAACTCAAACAGTTACTCCAACAATAAACAAGACGCGGGGAACTTTGCGATCTACGGAAACATAGACGGTTTCGGTTATCGTGCCAGTTCGAACACGAGAAAGGCCGGAAGAATCACAACTCCGAACGGAACGATGCGCAACACGGGTATGATCGAAAAAAATCAAAGCGCGTCGATCGGTTTGGACGGGAAATGGGGAAACTTTTACGTGGATTCGTTTCGAAGAGAACAAACCCAGGATCTTTTGGACAACCCGAACGAAAATCCGGGCGCAACCGTGTTTCAAAAATTGCTTCATGAAAAATCTCATTTCCATTCTTTCTTTATATTTTCCGCGGGAAACCTGGAGATCGATCTTTCGTATCAAAGAAACAATCGAAGAGAAATCGAATCCAAAAACAAACTTCTTCCGATCAAAGACGTTCTTTTGGACGAGAGTGTGGACGTTTTCGATAAGTCCTTTCAGTTTTATCAGGTCACTTCCAGAGCGAAGAATCAGGGCTTGAATCTTTTTCTGGATACGGCAACGGCGGACGCGAAGTTTCACCACAAACCTATATTCAATTTTTTGAAAGGAACCTTCGGAGTTTCCGGTTTGGAACAAAAAAACAGAACGATCGGAACCGAACCTCTGATTCCTTCTTACGGAATCGTAAACGTAGCGGGTTATTTTTTGGAGGAACTCAAACTAGGTTCGGTCACGTTGAGCGCGGGCGTTCGAGCGGACAAACGATCCGCGGATATACGCAACAACGCCTTGCTCGGAATCACGGAACAAACCAAAAATTATTATGCGACAACGGGTTCCACGGGTCTCGTTTGGAGAATCGATAAATTCTTTTCGACCCTGTTGAACTATGGACGGGGTTTTCGCGCGCCCACTCCTTTCGAACTTTTTTCAAACGGGGTCCACGAAGGAACGGGGAAATTCGAAATCGGCAAGAATACCTTAAAACCCGAATATTCAAATAATCTGGATTTATCCTTCCGATACGCCTCTTCGAAAATCCAGACCGAAATCAGCGTGTTCCAAAATCACATTCAAAATTTCATATATGCCGCGAGCATCGCCGAGATAGACGTCGATTCCGGTTTACCGAAATACAGATACAAACAAGGAGACGCGGTTTTGCGCGGGGGAGAATTTTCGATCCAAGCGGAAGTCACTCGTAAACTCGTTTTATCCGGCGGAATCGACATCGTTCATTCCAGAAATCAAAACGACACAAATCCTCTTCCACGAACGACTCCGAACCGAGCGCGGGCCGGTCTTCGATGGACGGAGGATTCCATTCTCGGGTTGAAAAATTTTTACTTTTCGGTCAACGGAAGATTCTACGATTCCCAATACAGGGTCGATCCGAAAGAAACACCCACGAAAGGTTACAATCTGACTGACATAGGTCTCGGTTTCGAACTTCCCAACTTCGGGGACGGCACATCCAAACCGAGCGTGGACTTCAGCGTTCAAAACGTATTCAACATTTCTTATGTGGATCATCTCAGCAGATACAAAGACTACGCTCTCAATCCCGGCGTAAACGCGATCTTAAAGATTTCGTTTCCGTTTACGATGGTTCAATAGGAGATTTTATGAAACAGTATATTCTAATATTCTTAATCATTCCGATTCTATTTTGTCAAAAGGACAAGGACGAATACGAAAAGGATCAAACGGTTCGTCTTCTCGCGGGCGCGTTCAGCGAAACCCGTTCCGATTGCGTTTACTGCACGGACACGCAGGCGTTTCAGGGAAACTGTTCCTGTTTTACGAACATTCCCGTTTGGAGTTGCCAAGGCCGTTCGTCCGGACGTCAGAAATCGAACTCGGTGAAAGTTTCGTGTGCGGATCTGACTGTAAAAGGAGTTTGGACCGAAGACTCGGAGAACTCGGGTGCAAAATCCTGTTCGTATTTGACCTGTCCTCCCGAAGCGTATCGGGCCGCGTTCACTCCGGACGGACTTTGAAATTCTCGTGATCACGGGAAGGTTGTCGGAGTTCCGACGATGTTGTAGTGATCACGTCGGCCCCCACCCTCATTGGGCGGTGGAGGCGGGCTTCGTGGGAAATCTTCGGACAATTCCCTTTATCACAAAAAACACATACTCGCAATCGCAAAACGACAACCCTGTCGGAACATTCTCGGAAATCGGAAAACCGATTTACAATTTCGCTACGGATTTCTTTGATTTGAAAAGAGCAAACGATTGCGTTCGTCGATTCGGTGTAAACTCGCGACCTTCGAAATCGTTTTTCTTTCAATTCAAACGGAGTCGTTCCACATGCCTTACGTAAATTTACAAGTAGCCGGTCCTCTCACTCGCGAACAAAAAGAGGAAATCGTAAAAGAATTTTCCGAAACCTTACATAAGGTCGCAGGTAAACCTCCCGCAGTGACTTACATCGTAATCGAAGAAGTAGCCAAAGAAAACTGGGCGGTCGGCGGAAAACTGCTCGAATAATTCCTACTCGTTTCGTTAATCCTATAAGGAGAACGGGACGTAGTCCCGATCCATTCATGTCCACGATCTTATTTTCGATTTCCAAACTCGTTACACTCGTACTGTTTCCGTTGTCCTTGGTTCTTGTGATTCTTCTTTTTGTCGGAGCGAAACTCAGAACCTGGAAAGAAAAATTCTCGGTTTGGATTCCGGTTTTGTTTCTCTGGATCTTATCCACGAGTTCGGTTTCTCAAACTCTCATCCGATCCTTGGAAATTTATTATCCGCCCGTTTCCCTCGAAAAAGTTCCGAAGGCGGACGTCATACTCGTGTTAGGCGGAATGGTTTCCACCTTGAGCATTCACGACGAACCCGTTGAACTCTACAACAGCGCCGAAAGACTGACCGAAACGGTAAGACTTTACAACGCCAGAAAGGCCCCGAGAATTCTATTCTCCGGCGGTTCCGGAAATCTTTTTTATCAGGAAGTTCCCGAGTCTGAACCCGCGGGAAGATTTTTAAAGCAGATGGGCATACCGGATTCTTCCCTGATCCTGGAATCCAAAAGCAGAAACACGGCGGAGAATAAGAGATTTGCGGTCGAGTTGCTCAAAGAACGCGGTTGGTCCTCGGTGATTTTGGTCACTTCCTCCTTCCACATGAAACGATCCGTGGAGATCTTTCAGGAAAAGGGGATTACGATCATTCCGTTTCCCACGGATTTTAGAACTCAGAAATCGGTTCTGACCCTCGATAACTTTTTCCCTTCCACGTCGTGTCTGGAAAACTCCACGATATCGATCAAGGAATGGATCGGAATTCTCGTTCATAAGATCCGAAATTCCTGAATCGGGCATAGAACGGAATAAAACGGGGATATTTCCACTTTTCTCCGACCGTCCGTTCTGATTTCATGGTCTAAAACAAAAACAATCGATCGGAACTTTAACGATGAACATCAAATTTACGGTCCTCGCAGGGATCATCCTTGTATCCCTCGGCTCCATCGCATATTTCTCTTCCAAGGAAACATCATACACTCTTCTCGACGCTTCCGAACTCGCCGCTTCCCCCGCCAAATATCATGACGACCTTTTGAGAGTAAGAGGTTTTGTGAAATTAGGCTCCGTGGTTCGGGAAGGCAAAACCGCAAAGTTCATCTTAGAATTTAACGAAAAACAAATCCCGGTTTTTTTCACCGGAGAATCTCTGCTCCCCGACGCCTTTAAGGAAGGAACCAGAGCCCGAGTGGACGGTTATATGAAGGACGGGGTTCTCGTCTCCGATCACGTGGAGGCGAAATGCGCTTCCAAATACGAAGCCGACTATTCGGAAGAAAACAAGTAAAAAGGATTCCAATTTTCTAATATGAATGATTTCGGCGCACTCTGCATCATAACCTCTTTCGCGGTTCTTCTTTTTTCCATCGTTCAAACCTCTTACGGAATTTGGAAAGACGACAAACAAGCCGTCGAACTCGGAAGATATACCTTGATGGCGAACACCGCCGTCATTCTTCTCGCGTTTATAGTTCTGCTCGTTCAACTTTTCAGAACCGATCTTTCCAACTATTACGTCGTGATGCATTCGAACGAACACCTTCCGTTGTTCTACAGACTTACTGGAATCTGGTCGGGTTCCTCCGGTTCTCTTCTTTTTTGGAATCTTCTTCTATCCCTTTTTACGTTTATCGTTTTGTGGCAAACCAGAGAACTCGTTCAGGATAGAATTCCAGTCATGAACCTCACGTTAGCCGCAATCGCGGCTTTCTTTTCGTATCTCGCGGTTTTTTATCCGGACGCACAACCTTTCCGGGAATTTCAACCTGCCGCAGTCGCGGGAAGAGGACTCAATCCTCTTTTGCAACACTGGGCGATGGTCATCCATCCTCCGATTTTGTACATCGGCTACGTGAGTTTTGCGATTCCGTTTGCGATCGCGGCTTCGGCTTTGATCACCGGACATCTTTCCGAAAACTGGTTTCGTTTCGTACGAAGATGGACGATCTTCTCCTGGTTCTTTTTGGGAACGGGAATCCTTCTCGGTTCCAAATGGGCTTACGAAGAATTGGGTTGGGGCGGTTATTGGGCTTGGGATCCCGTTGAAAACGCATCTCTGATGCCTTGGCTTTTATCTACCGCGTTTCTTCATTCCATGATCATTCAGGAAAGAAGAGGAATGTTAAAGTTTTGGAATATGCTTTTGATCATTCTCGCGTTCCATTTTTGTTTATTGGGAACCTGGATCACTCGAAGCGGCGTTCTTGAAGGCCCTCATAGTTTTTCCAAATCCACGATCGGAACCCCTTTTATCATCTACATCGGAGTCAGTTTCTTTTTCTTTCTCGGATTTTTGATCTTCCGCAGGGACGCGCTCAAACCGGAGCGCAATCTCGAAGCGATGACTTCCAAGGAAGGAAGTTTTCTTTTTAACAACTTTCTTCTTGTGATCGCAACCCTTGCGATTCTTCTCGGAGTATTTTCTCCCCTTCTCTACGGAAGAGAATTTAAGGCTCCTTGGTTTAACTCTTGGGGTGTTCCGTCCGGAATTCTTCTAATCCTTCTGATGGGTTCGGCTCCTCTTCTCGCTTGGAGAAAGGGCGCGGATAAGATTTTCTTTTCCACTCTCTTCAAACCGTTGTTAGTCGGAATCGTAGGCGCGGGCGCTTATATTCTTTTTTATACGCAGAATTTTACGATCAGCGATTACAGTCTCGGAGACGTTTTAGGCGAAGTGTATTCGGTTGTCGCGGTGGGTCTCGGAATTTTTACGATCGCAGGAATCGCTCAGGAATATCACAGAGGAATCGTCGCCAGAAAGGCTTCGTATCCGAGTGAGAATTATTTCTTTGCCGGTTTTAGAATGCTTTTGAAAAACAAAAGAAGATACGGCGGTTATCTCGTTCACTTGGCGATGGTGATTCTTTTTATCGGCTTTGCCGGAAACGCTTTTAAACAAAACACATCCATTAAGTTTTTCTACTTCTTAAACGCTCCCGAAAAAAACGAGATCGTATATTCCAGCCAAGACACCGGGGTTCTCGGGAACTATCAGATCTCAGCGAACACGTTGAAGATAAAACCTCTCGTAAACGGGGACGCAAAGAACGGATTGAATATCCAAAACGTAATCGTATCGCACGAGGCTACGTTTTTGGTGAAACGCCATCTGAAAGAATTTTCCACGATGGTTACCGAAAGAAGATTTTATCCGCAGATATCGCACTTGAGCGGGGACTTTGAAACTCATATTCCCACGAGCGAACCCGCGATCACTTCCACTCCGAAAGAGGATCTTTACATTCAACTCGGAGCGATCGAACATTCCGATCTTTCGGATGAGAATCCGGATCTTCCTCTTTTGTTTATGAATTATCTTTTCACGAACGAGAATCAACCGGTCCGTAAACTCGAAAACTTCAATCGATTTCCGAGACAGATCGTGGCAAACCTGGAAGTTTGGGTAAACCCCCTCGTAAAATTCATCTGGGCGGGATCCTTGCTCTTTTTCTTTTCGGGTCTTTTGATTCTTCTTCCGATCGGAGAATCCAGATCATGAAAAAAGAATATTCTAAAATTCTAATCATATTCGCGATCTGGTCTGCGGCTCTTCCCGTGCTCAAACTTTCCGACGTTTCCGCTGATTCTACGTTCACCAATCTTACCGAACCGGATCAGATCCGAACCTTTCACGAGGTCACTTCCAGAATCCGTTGTATTTGTATTCCATCGATTACGATCAAAAGTTGTTCGTTTAACAATTGTACGGTTTCCGCAAAACTGAAACTGTTTATCGAAAACAGAATTCAAAAGGGTGAAAGTGCGGACGTAATCGTAAACAAGATGGTCAACGGTTTCGGAGAAGAAGCCCTAACAGATCCTGTGATTCAAAAATTCGTGGAAGCCGGTAATACCGGAATGGCGAACTCAGTCGTTTTCGGTTTTGGAGAGAATATTCTTGCGACCCCGGATTCCACTTGGATCAATCTAAGTCTTGTGCTCGCCGGGTTACTCGGAATTCTTTTTATCTACTTATTCATCAAACGTAAAAATCCGAACGCGGCAAAAACCGAGTCCGGCAAAAACGTAAAACAAGGCGAAGATTCTTTTCAGAGATATCTTTCCGAAATACAGGAAAAACAGAAGTAATGGATCTTTTACTCATTCCGTTTTATATCGTTCTTTTAGGAATCGTAGTCTCCCCGTTTTTATACGTTCGATTTGCGATCAACGCAAAGGCTTCCGAAACGGAATCCGAAAAACAAGAACTCATCAATCGACGCGAAGTCATCCTCGAAAATTTGCGAGACATTAAAATCGAATTCGACACGGGCAAACTCACCGAAACCGAATTTCAAAACATCTCTTCCGGAATCGTAAAGGATCTGGAGGATTTCGACGAGAAGATCCGAGTGATCGCGCAGAACATTCCAAAACCGATTCAGGTTTCTTCTCCGAGTTCCGGAGAAATTCTCACCAAATACTGTCACGAATGCGGTTTTAAAATCGAAATCTACGGAGCAAAATTTTGTCCTTCGTGCGGAACCAAACTGATCGTATAAATCCGGCTTCGAAGACCGAAACCGAACTCACACGAAAGATACTTTCGTTTTTTATAATATTCCTATATTCGATTTTTCTTTTAAGCTGTTCGAGTAAGACCCTAAGACTCAAAGGAGAGCCTAATCGTCTCACGGAACTTCCCTATTACGGCGCGGGTTTTTACGTTTCCGCGTCCAAAATCGAAAAAGAGGATTTGGACGAAATTCGTAAGGATCTCAAAAACGAACTGGCTTCCCGAATTCCCAAGGATCGGGTCGAACGATGGAAGGAAGTAAATTCTCTCAACGGCAACGAAGGGATTTACATTCTGTTTCAGATCGTTCCCGAAACGAGGGTCCTGCCGGAGTTTTTGGAGTTTCAATTTTCCTTAAACGATAAGGCTTCCGAAAAAATTTGGAGTTACTACGCGCAGACGTTTACGGCAAGGGTTCGCAATTCCCGTTTTTCGGCTCTTCCGGTTTACGGAACGTTCGGTTATCCGTATCATACGGTTCCACCCGGGGTTTATCCGTCGGGAACGATTCTATACGATTCGGACGTGACCGCGGAAACGGAACATATCTATCGTTTTTTGGTGCGTTTTCCAAAGGACGCGCTGAACAAAAATTCTCCGAGCAAAAATATTTTTCAGATCGTCACTCCCGCTAAATCCATTCTTAATTTTGAATATTAGAATTTTTTGATTTTCTAGAAAATCGTTTTTTGCACGAGGCGATTTCGTAGGAGTTCCCACAATTTTTGCGGTTATTTTTTCGTTGAATCGCGGACGTTTCTGTGATATAGAGTTTTTTGGGAAATCTCCCACCGCCTCACCCCCCACCCAAAAGCGGGTGGGGCCGCCTGACTTCACGGAAGAGTTGTCGGAACAACTCGACCGAAATATTCCCGAATCAAAAGTTTGTTCAACTCATCGTCGCTCATACCGGCATACGGAAAACCGTAGAGGGTGTTTCGATAAGCCTTTAAGTCGAACGGATAGTAAAATCCCTTTTCGGTTTCGACCACGACCCGGAAGTTCCCCTTCCCCAAAAAAGTGAAGTTAAAGATCGTCACCCAACGTTCCTTCGTCCAAAGCTCCTCTTCGCTTAACAATCGAACCTCGTAATAAAAACGATCAAGCAGAGGATTCGGAAGAGACGACGAAATTTCCTCGATGTATTCCCGGTAACCGGAAGGCAAAAGACGAACGTAATGTCCCGGAAAACCTTTGCCCGGCAATCTAGCCAAGAACGGATCGGTGATCCCCAAAAGATCAATCCAATGAACGTTCGGACCTCCATAGTAACCCGCTAAACCGACATTGGTTGTAACGTGCACACGTTGTACGTCCATCGCCGTAAGCGCATCTCGTCGGTTTCGGTTCGACGCACTTGTTTCCCCGCGCTCGTTTGTTCCCGCGCTTCCATTCTGACCGATTTTTTTCCCATAGACAGCCCAAGGATGTGTTTCCGGAGTAACTCCTTGCATCCAACGTTTTAGGGAAGAATTATCCTGATACGAAGCCCTTTCGTCCACCACTCCTCTATCCACACGGACCGGAGACCTAACAAACGTATAACGAAACGGGCTCGCGGGATGCGCCAAAAAATAAATCGAGACAACAACGCAGAAAACAATTGCGTATTTTTGAATATTCAAATTTGATTGTTCGGAACGAAGAGCCAAAACAAGAAATTGGGAAAAAACGGAAAGAATCAAACAGGTTCCCAAAAATCTTCCCGCCATAAAATCTCCCCCGACCCAAAGGAGATATAAAAACGCGAGTAAAATCGAACCGGCGCTCAACCCGAGAATCGCGCGTTCTTCGGGCGACAACTTCCATTGAAATTTCCGCGGGAAGTTCGAAAAGCGGCTCAGAACCGAACTCGCAAGATCCGCAAAAATCCAAATCAAATGAAACCCGAAAACAAACGTTACGATCGGATCCCATTTCAAGCTAATCCTCAGATAATCCCAACCAGCAACGATTCTTTCAGAAAAACTTGATAAAACATTCGTTTTTGCGTAAAAGGTATTCGGAAAAAAAGAACCGAAATAAACGAGAGAAAATCCCAAATAAAAAATCAAAGGCAATATTCCTAAAAAGGAATATTTTAAAAATGGAATGCGATGATCCCGATAGATTCTCCCCAAAAAAACAAAACCGGGAAGAATCAAAAACAGACCCAGATCCAAACGGGTCAATAACAAAAGCGCGGACAAAACCCCGATTTCAAACGAATCCGAGTTGATCGTTCCGTTCGATTTCTTTTCGGACTCGGCCGAAGCCGTTTCCGTTTCGACCGACTTCTGTTCCGCATACAAGGAGTAAAACTTGATCTGAAAAATCAAAAGAAGCAGAAAAGAAAGTGGATTCTCAAGCCCTGAAGTATTATAATCTATGAATATTCGAGAAGAAAAAAATACTCCGAAAGACAAGGCGGTCCACAAAAGTCCGTTTCGAAACCTAAAAAAGGAAAAACAATAGACGGATAAAAAAAGAATTCCGCAGACGTAGGAAAGAAGATACGCGGAAATCGAAATTTCTCGAACCGCCCATTCGATCGGAATCAAAAGAAACAACCAAAGCGGATGTGTAAACACCTGAACCCTTTCCAGAGGATTCCAACGTAAACCGAAACCGCTCAAAAAATTATCGACTACGCGAAACGTGATGAACGAATCGTCGCTCAACCAGGCGCTTTGATAAAAAAGAAACGAATAAAGTAGAAAGGCGAAAAGAAAGAGGATGATTCTTCCGGAAATTCTTTTGGAAAAGACGATCGCCGGAAGATCCATTTTAAGAATGGCGTTTGCGAAGTTCTTCCACGATGTCTTGCAAAGAAATTCCTTGTTCGACGAGCAACACTTGCAGATGAAAAAGAAGATCGGCCGCTTCGTGTGTGAGTTCTTTTTTGTCCGAGTTCTTAGCGGCGATGATGACCTCTCCGGCCTCTTCCCCTACTTTTTTCAGAATTCGATCCACTCCACCACGGAACAAATCGGCGGTATAAGATTTATCGGGAAGATCCTGTTTTCTCTTTTTCAGAATGCTTTCCAACTGTAATAAAAATTCCATGAACCGAGTTTCCTTTACAAAATCTGCCCCTAGTTTTCCGGGCCTCCGGTTCTCCGACAACCGTATTTTTGCGATTCTTCCAAAAGAAAACGCTCGCTAAAGCGTTCGCAAAAGAGTCTGATGATTGAGAATGAAGAACTTACGTTTTGCTATTTCCGCATTTTTACTGATCCTTTTCGTTTCCCCCGTCTCCGCCGAAATCCGATGGGAAAAATCGGTTAAGACCGCGTTTGAAAAAGCGAAGACCGACGGCAAACCGATCTTTATAGACGTTTACGCGGATTGGTGCGGTTACTGCAAAACTCTGAAGAATGAAATCTATCCGAAAAAGGAAGTGCAACTCGAACTCTCCAAGTTTGTCGCTCTTTCTTTGGATGGCGATACGTTTCCGAACTTAAAACGCAAATACGGAATCAAGGGTTATCCTTCGATTCTTTTTCTGGATCAGAACGGAAGTCTCATCGACAAGATCACCGGAATGCCGGATACGAAGATGATTCTCAAGTTACTTCGAGGAGCATACGCGCGGAGAAACTTGGAAAAGGAATATCTCGAAGCTCTATCCAAGGACCCGAACGGAATCAAAGCCAACTTTCAAGTCGGAGTGTATTACTTCGAAGCGCGAGAATATCCGAAGGCGATCCAATTTTTTCAAAAGGCAATCGACTCAAACGATACGAAAAACGCGGATAAAAAACACGACGCACTATTCAATTTAGGAATTTCTTATCTGGAAACGGGAAGTTTCAAATCTGCGGTCTCTACGTTCAATACCTACGTTGCAAAATATCCGAACGGGGATTTGTCTTCGGTCTTATTCTTCCGTGCGAACGCTTATGAAGAATTGAACCAAAAGGAAGAAGCGAAGGCCGACTACAAAAAGGTTTTGGAGCTGACGACCGATCCGGAAGAAAAAAAGGATCTTCAGATCCGAATCGAATCTTTAAATTAGAATATTCTAATCTTTTAAAAAAGCAAGTCCCCAATCCCGAACGTTTCCGGCGCCGAGAGTTACGAACTTATCTCCCGGTTTTAGAAAACTTTTCAAAACGGCGACCCCTTCTTCGATTTCTTTGGGAAGAATTTTCGCGGGGATTTTCATCGAATTTCCGATGAGTTCGGTTTTGACCCCGTCGATCGGGTCCTCTCCCGCGGAATAAATCGGTAAAAGATAAACCGTTTCTCCCGTATCGAGGCTTTCCGCAAATTCCTTATAAAGATTTTGAGTGCGTGTATATCGGTGCGGTTGAAATAGAATGATAGCCCTTCCGTCCTTTTTCAATCCTTCCATGGATTGGATCACCGCTTTGATTTCGGTGGGATGATGTCCGTAATCGTCGTAGACTTCGATTCCGTTTTTACTTCCCATATATTCGAGTCTTCTGCTTACTCCGGAATAGTCTGGGATCTTCGATACAAGTTCGGCGATGTCGGCTCCTGCCTCGTGACCGGCCAGGATTGCGGCGAGAGCGTTTTTCAAATAATGCTCACCGGGATATTTTAGAGAAAACGAATATTCTTTTTTCTGAAAGCGAAAATACAAAACCCCGTCTCGGATCGTATATTTCGCCACGCGAGAATCCTCAAGGGTCGATACGATTTTGTTCGAGTTCGAAGTTTCCTCTTTTGCAAACCCCAAAATTTTGGAACGATCCTGAATCAAATTCAAGGAATCCACGATTCCGATATCGTCCAGATTGAGGATCAATCTACGAGTCGTACGATCCATATAACGGGCGAATGCGCTTAACAAATTCTCCCTTGTCTGATAATAGTCGAGGTGATCCTCGTCTACGTTCGTTAGAACTCGGATTTCAGCATTATGATTGTTGAATGTTCCGTCGGACTCGTCCGATTCGAACACCCCCCATTCTCCCTTACCCCAAAAACCGCCCTTTCCATTTAAAAACGCAACCTCTCCGCCCACCATCACGGACGGAGACATTCCACATCGTTCCAAAAGAAACACGGTCATCGCGGTTGTGGTCGTTTTTCCGTGAGAACCCGCCACGGAGATTTGTTTTTTTTCGGACATGACTTGATGCAACAATTCGGATCTGTGCACCAAAGGAATTCCTTTCTCTCTAAACTTCTTTACCAACGGATGAGAATCCAATCGAATCGCGGAAGAATAGATCGCGAGGTCGTAATTTTCGACTTCTAGAATATCAGATTTATGTAATACGACAGCGCCGTCGTTGACGAGTTTTTCCACAACGGAAGAATGTTTTCCGTCGTAGCCCCCGACTTTCAATCCTTTGCTCAAAAGTAAAAACGCAAGAGAGGACATTCCGGAACCGCCGATTCCGAGAAAGAACGGTCTTTGATAATTTTTCCAGTCGGGGTTCATCTTCAATCGAGGGAGAAAAAATATTTCGCGGTGTCTTTGGACGCTTCCACGTGGGAACACTGAAGCGAACTGATGGACATGTCGTTTAACAAATTCACGTTATTCGCCATTTGATCCAAAATCCTAAAAAGATGGGATTCGTCCTCGTCCTTTTGATCGATTACGACCGCGGCTCCGTTCATTTCGAAGTATTTCGCGTTGGCCATCTGATGATCGTCCTTCGCATACGGATAAGGGATCAGAATCATCGGCAAAGCGAATGCGGCGCATTCGGAAAGAACTCCCGAACCGGAACGTGCGATCACGAAGTTGGCCCATTCGTAGTGTTCTTTCATATTGTCCGAATAAGAAATGAGCTCGGCGTCTTTTTTGGTTTTTTGAGAAACCTCTTCATACAAAGCGGAACCGGTGAGGACCCGGAATCTAAACTGGGTATTGATCTCTTCGTGACCCATCAACGCGACCACGATGTTGTTGATTTGTCTCGCGCCTTGGCTTCCGCCCATCACAAGAACGTTGAATTGTTTTTTCTTTTTTGTGTCGTATTTTTCGGAAAACTTTAAGGACATCTTCGGAATCGTCTTTTTACGAAGAGGGTTTCCAAGAACTTGATAATCGCACGGGATCGCCGAATTCTTCGGTGGAAAACTGAAAGCGGCCTTGTTTGTAAAACGGAAAAACAAACGGTTTACGTTTCCGGGAACCGTGTTCTGTTCGCAGAGATAAACCTTCTTTCTGAAAACGATTCCGTAAAGAATGGAAGACACGGTGGAATAACCGCCCATTCCGATGACGACATCCACATTCAATCTTTTG
Source organism: Leptospira barantonii (assembly GCF_002811925.1). Taxonomy (NCBI): domain Bacteria; kingdom Pseudomonadati; phylum Spirochaetota; class Leptospiria; order Leptospirales; family Leptospiraceae; genus Leptospira; species Leptospira barantonii. The sequence goes on along the minus strand of NZ_NPDS01000010.1, from coordinate 128,739 downwards.
AATAAAAGAAAAGTCTTGAGTATTTGATACGTATAGCGAAAAGGAAACAGCAGAATGTTGCTCGAAAGCGGAGGAAGGTTGTGCCATAGAACCGGACAAGGAGCCTGTTCCAGATCCGGGTTGTTCCGATTTCTTACGAGAGAATATAGATATAAATTTTCGAATCCGATTTTTTCCTTCATTTCGGTCAATACTTCCGCCAAGGCGACACCCGGTGAAATATGTCCGCCGGTCCCGCCGGCCGCGATTACGATCGATCTCATAGACCCAGGTTTTCCTTTCGCGTAATATTGACAAGAATTCCAAGAGAAATCAACACGATGAGAATGGAAGATCCTCCGTAACTCACGAACGGCAAACTGATCCCGGTGATCGGAAAAATTCCGGTCACGACGAACATGTTGATGATGAACTGCGTTCCTAAGATGATCAGGATTCCCGCTCCCAAATAAAATCCGAACGGATCTTTGACCTTTTGGACGAGATAAAAACTTCGGAATAACAAAAGAATTATGAGAAAAATAAAAGTCGCGAACCCGAGAAAGCCGAAATCTTCGACAAACGTGGCTAATACGAAGTCCGTATGACTGTATGTTAGATATCTATGTGCGTAACCCGAGGCCAATTTATTTCCGAACCAACCTCCGTCCAGAAACGCGCGAAACGACGTTACGAGCTGATGTCCTTCGTCGAAACGATACCGATACGGATCGAGCCAGACTTCCACGCGTTTTTTCCGATAACCCACACGATCGATCAGAATGTAGATCAACGGAAGCGAAACGATCCCCACAACGAGTAGGTTTCGAAACGGAAATCCGAATAAAAAGATAAAACCCAAAATGACGAACAGAATTTCAAGAGTGGTTCCAAACGCGGGTTCGACAAGAATCAAAACGATGACCGTCAACAAAAGCGCCGTGGGAATCAAAAGTTTTTTGTAATCGGGAGAGGATTCCAACTTCAACTTTTGAAAGAGGGACGCGAGATAAATCAGAACCGCGACCTTCGCCATCTCGGAAGGTTGCAACTGATACGGACCGATCGCAATCCATCTATGAAAGTTCCGTCCGTAATACGTGGAAACCGACTTACCGACTCCGGGAATAAAAACCAAAATCAAAAGACCGATTGCGACGATCATTCCGACTAACGCGAGTTTTTCGAGCTTCTGATACGGAAACGCGGAAAAGAAAAAGAAGAATACGAGCCCGATACAACTCCAGATCGCCTGTTTTTTTAGAAAGTATTCGGAATCCTTAAATTCTCTCCAAGCCGTTATGCTCGAAGAGGAATACATCACACAAAGTCCCAAGAAGAGAAGAATGAAGATCGTAAGAATCAAAAGGACATCCAGAGAATTCTTCCCCGGAAGCCAGACCTCCCTCCACTTTCTTGCGAGAAAATCGATCATTGAATTTTCAATGTGGATAAGGAGATGATCGCAAGAATGACCGCGATGATCCAAAAACGGATCACGATCTTGGTTTCTTTCACGCCGCCCAACTCGAAGTGATGATGCAAAGGCGCCATCTTAAAAATCCGTTTGCCCGTGAGTTTAAACGAACCGACTTGAAGGATCACGGAAAGAGCCTCGCTTACGAAGATCGCTCCCAAGATCAAAAGTAGAATTTCCTTTTTCAAAAGAATGACGACCATCCCGAGAGTCGCTCCCAAAAAGAGAGATCCCGTATCACCCATAAACACCTGAGCCGGATGCGCGTTGAACCAAAGAAAACCCAAAAGAGCTCCCGCAAGAGCCGAAAGAAAAACGGAATATTCGTGAGCGCCGGGAAGATACGGAATGTTTAAATAATTCGCGACGATCGGAGTTCCGGAAAAATACGCGATGATCCCGAGAGTTACCACGGCGATCGCGACGGTTCCGGTCGCGAGTCCGTCCAAACCGTCCGTAAGATTTACGGCGTGCGAAGAACCGATGATAACGATGATGGAAAAAGGAATCGCAAGAACGCCTAACGCGATCACGGGACCTTTTACGAACGGGAAAAACAAATCCGTCAGATGAAAGGGAATTTTACCGGAATGTCCGAACGGGGTCAAACCCGTATAATAAAAGAATAATATACAAAAAGCCAGAGAAATCAGAATCGAAAGAACGAACTTGGTTCTCGCGCGCATCCCCCCCTTGATCTTTTTGACGGACTTCATATAATCGTCCGCAAAACCCAAGGCGGAAAAACAAAGAGAAAATCCGGCGAGCATAAGAACATTCAAATTCTTTAAATTACCCCAGAGCAAAACCGAAAACAAAAGCGAACCGATGATCAAAAGACCGCCCATCGTCGGCGTTCCCTTCTTCGCTTCGTGGGATTTAGGACCGTCGTCCCGAACCGATTCCCTGAACTTCAAACCGTATAAAAAGTCGATGACCTTATGTCCGAGCCAAAACGTAACGAGCATGGAAGTCAAACCCGCCATCAACGCGCGAAAGGTAACATAGCTGAAAATCCGAAGAGAATCCAAGTGATTGAAGTAAAGATCGTAGAGATAATAAAACATTTTGCCTGCCCTGTTTTCAAAAAAACGGAGTGTTCTTTTTTTGTATCGGAGAATTTTTAAAAAAGGCCGAACGCTTTTTGAACTTCTTCCACATCGCTGAAACGACGTTTTTCCTTACCGATGATCTGATATTCTTCGTGTCCTTTTCCCGCCACAAGAAGACAACCGCCTTCCGGCAAACCCGCAACTCCCTCGGCGATCGCACGCGCGCGATCGACTTCGCGTAAAAGCGGCTTAAAACCCTGAGAAAACCCGGTTTGAATCTCGTCCAAGATCGCTTCGGGTTGTTCGGTTCTCGGGTTGTCCGAGGTGAGAATGACCTGATCCGAAAGTTCCTCCGCGATACGCGCCATCTTAGGACGTTTGGTTCTGTCCCGATCTCCCCCGCATCCGAACAAGGTGATCAGACGTTTCGGGCGCGAATCCCTCACACTTCGAATTATATTTTCGAGGGCGTCCGGAGTATGCGCGTAATCCACGACCGCCATCCGAGAACGATCCTTGTTGTACACGATCTGAAATCTTCCCGGGATCTGGGGAATTTTCTCCAAGGAAGAAAGCATCTTCTCCTCGTTCAGCCCCAAACCTGCGCCCGTGATAAATGCGAGAGCCGTATTACGCACGTTAAACGAACCCAAAAGATTGGTGCGAACGTTTCGTTTGTTTCCCGCGGAAACCCCCGAAGAAAGCCCGAGTGAATAAGAAGTTCCCTGCAACGTCAGAGAAAGATCGTCGACAGCCCATTCTTTCGAAGGACCGTCTAACGCGCTTACGGACAAAGCCGGTAACTTGTTTAGAATTTTCTCATATAGATCCCGGCCGCCCGGAGAAGCGTAATCCAAAACCGCAAACGGGGATTTGGATTTGTCCAGAATTTCGAACAAACGGAACTTGCTCTCGAAGTAATCGTTCATATCGGAATGAAAGTCGAGATGATCCTGAGTGAGATTGGTGAACACTCCCGCGCGGATCGAAATCCCGTTCATTCTTCCGAGTTTGAGTCCGTGGGAACTCGCTTCCATAAAAACGGTGGTTACACCCGCGTCTTTCATCTGTTTTAGAATCAGATTTAAGGAGGAAGCGTCCGGCGTAGTATAACCCGTGTCGATCAACCGGTCTCCGAACTTGACTCCGATCGTTCCGATGAGTCCGCAGTTTTTTCCCTGATCTTTTGCGAGCGTATAAAGAATATTTGTAAGCGACGTTTTTCCGTTCGTTCCAGTGACTGCGACGATTTCCAAGTCCTTGGAAGGATCACCTAACAGAAAGGATGCGATTTGACCTTGGAGTTGTTCTGGATCGCCTTTGCATTTCAAAACGGTTTTGGAAGAAGAAATCTTAAAGGACGAAGTGGAATCGTTCGAACCTGCGGTCGCAGTCGAAGTTTCATTTTGCAAGTTCGAATTCGTACCCGCGTCGTTGTCGACGGCGTTTTTCGTGTCTTCGCTTAACAAAATCAAAGAAGCCTTTGTGTTCGTTATAAATTCTTCCGTTTTCAAGCCGATCGAATCGGCGACGCAGAATATGTCGGATTCGTTCGCCCTTCTCGAATCGGATTGGATATAATCCACCTCGATCGTGTCCGGATTCTTACCCGAAGGAATAGATCCGATTTTGAGTTCTGGAAATTTATGGAGAAGGCTGGTTAACTTCATTCTCTTCTTCGTTCTTTTCGGGAGGTAAATTCAACGTGATGATTCTATCCCCCACAGTGATGGGAAGATAGTTGTATGTTTTTCTATAAAGTGTTTCGATTCTTCTTGCGGACGTATAAGTGGCGACTCCGATCTTTAAGTCGTCGTTCTTTTTGATCTGTTTTATTTTTTCGCCGGTTGCGATTCCGATTTCTCGGTTGAGTCTTGCGACTTGAACGTTCTGCCATACATAAAGAAAGAATATACTTAGAAACAGAACGACCTTGCCCAGATTCCAAAATAAAATTCCGAGATCCTTCCAAACGGGACGACTGAAAAACGCGGAAAACGACGACATCTATTCTTCCTCTTCCTCGAAATCTTCCTTTCTATATTTTTTATCGACCGATTTCGTTTTTCTAAGCACTCTCAATTTTGCGGAACGAGAAGCGGGATTCTCCCTTGTTTCCTCTTCGGAGGGAAGAATCGGTTTTTTGGTGAGAAGTTCGAACCCGTTTTGTTTCGCATAGTCTCGCAAAGAATTTTTTACGATTCTATCTTCGAGAGAATGAAAGGAGATGACTTGAATCACTCCACCCATACGCAAAAGATTCAAAAGAGAATCGAGCCCTCTTTCGATATGAGCCAACTCCTGATTGACTTCGATACGAAGCGCTTGAAAGATTCGAGTCGCGGGATGTCTTCCGGGGGGCCAAAACTTGCGCGGTATGATTTTGGAAATCAGATCGGCGAGCTCCGAAGTATAAGAAATCGAATTTTGTTTTCTTCTTTCTACGATGACCTCGGCGATCTTCTTGGACCAACGTTCTTCTCCGTACGTATAAAAGATCTGCATCAATCTATCTTTGGAATACGTGTTGATTACGTCTTCGGCGCTCAAACCGCCGTCCGGTGTAAGCCTCATGTCGAGCGGTTCGGCTTCGCGAAAACTGAATCCCCTTCCCGAATGAAAAAGATGAAACGTGGAAATCCCCAGATCCAAAAGAATTCCCTGGGGCGCTTCTGCGATTCCGTGTTTGTTTAAAAGATTCGAATCGATGTCCGAAAAATTCGTTTCGATCGGAATCACTCTTTCCTCGAAATCTGCGAGCCTTGCACGAGCCCTGGACAACATGACCGGATCCCGATCGCAGAGTATAACTTTGGATTTGGGAAATTCTTTTAAGAAGAGAAGGCTGTGCCCGCCTTCTCCCGCGGTTCCATCTAAGAATAAAACGGAATCGTCTTTGGAAAAATTCTCCGCAAATATTCGAAGAATATCGTTTCCTTGAACTGAATAATGAACCGGTTCCAATCTCGTTCCATTCTTTTCCGAAGTGCCGGTCCTGCAAGGAGATTCTATTTTGACACGGACGAGCGCGGGATTATTCTAGGGTCAATGGAAGAATCGAATTCTACGCAATGGGACGAACCTAGGAAAAATCTTTTTTCAATTCATAAGTTGGATTATGCGAGAGGGAAAAGACCCGAAGTGGATTGTATCCTTTGCGGAATTTGTAGAAAGGATCCGGACGTTCCCAATCTCACCGTTTCGGAAACTCCTCTTACGATCGTTTCGGTGAATCTTTATCCATACAATCCGGGACATTTGATCATCTTTCCGAAACGTCATATTCTTTCCTACGAGGAACTCACGCAAGAAGAGGCTCTGGAAATTCACGAAGGAACCGTGAAGGCGATTTCGATTCTTAAAAAACTTTGGAACGTTCAGGGTTTCAACGTCGGTTATAACTTGGGAAAAAATTCCGGCGGTTCGATTCCTCATATCCACGCGCATATCGTTCCGAGATTCCCGAACGAAGCCGGCTTCTTAGACGTATTAGCAAATTCAAGAATTGTAATCTACGAACCCTACGAAATGCAGAAAGAATGGATTCGTATCTGGGAAGAATTTAAGTGATATGGGAGATTTGTGGGAGAAGATTCGAAGAGAAGATTTTGTAGGAGTTCCTACAAACTGTGTGTCTAAAATTCGCTTGACTATATGCAATTTTTCTGATATTAGGAATTTTGCCGGAAAAACTCCCACAAGGCCCGCCACCGCCACCTAATCTCGGGTGGGGGCCATCAAAAAAATTTGTCGGAACTCCGACAGATCCCCGCTTAGATCACCGGTTTTTTCTGATAAATCGTATGACCGAGGAACTTATAACTTTCCGAAATTCCGAACAAGGTTTCCGAATGACCGATCACAAGAAGACCGCGATCCTTTAAGACCTTCTCAAAATTCTCGAATATTTTTTTCTGAGTCTGTTTATCGAAATAGATAATTACGTTTCTACAAAACACACAGTCCATTTTCTCAGGAATCGGATATGGAGTTTCCAAAAGATTCACTTTTCTAAAATCGATCAGCGCTTTCAGTTCCGGTTTTGCCTCGTACGACAATTCTCCCCTTTCCGGATCCTTGTGTTTGATAAAATATTTATTTTTGAGTTTGTCGTCCACGGGTTGAAGACGATCCTCGCGATAGATTCCTTCCTTAGCGGTGTTGATCACGTTCGTGTCGATATCGGATGCATAAATCTTAATATCCCATCCCGATTTGAACGCGAAATATTCGAGACAAGTCATCGCGATCGTATAAGGTTCTTCTCCGGTCGAACAGGCGCTGGACCAAATTCTCAGGATTTTCTTTCCGCTCTTCGCGGCCTTTTCTTCGACCGAAGGAAAGAATGTACTTTTTAAAAATTCGAAGTGATGATTCTCGCGATAGAAATCCGTTTTGTTCGTGGTGATTCGATTGATGAGTTCCGTAAGTTCGCTGTTGAAAAATCCGTGATCGGCGCGCAACCTTCCGATGTATTCGGATACGGTTTTTAAACCGAAATGCCTCGCCCTTCCGTTGAGTCTGGATTGAACCATAATCTTCTTATGATCCGCGAGAAATATCCCGGTTTCTTTATACATGAGGGATTTGATAAATTGAAATTCCTCGTCGGAAATCGATGTCATCCCGAATTGGCTTTCTGTCATAGTATAGAATGGTTTATATAGAGCCGAATACTCTGTCAAGAGATACAAGTCTAAGGATTTGTTTCAGGCGAGGAGAAACGTTTTCCACCTCCACTTCGATTCCCAGACCGCGAACACGATTGGTAAATCCCACCAGAATCCCGAGAGCGACCGAGGAGATCACTTCGATTTGGGAGAAATCCAATACGATACCCGTTGGATTTTTTTCAAGATGCGAATTTAGATAGTTTCGTAGATCCTCGTACTCCATAGTTAGGTCGTTCAATTTCAGAGAGATGGTAACTTTCTCGTTGAAAACCATTGATAAAATTAGACGGTATAAAAAATAGAATTCAACCGCAATATTTTTCGAGTCGCTATGGAACCCTTTGAAAGAAACCAAGAAGAAAACGAAGACGATTTTTCGGCACGATGGGAAACCTCGGACCCGATCCTATTGTCCATTGTGAAATCGTTTTTGGACGCGCAGGAAATCCATTATTTCGTAGTCGGGGAGGAATTGTTCTTTTTGGAAGGGGCCGCCGTTCCCGCGGGAAATCATTTCGCGGTTCTTTATATGGGCGAACGGGATTATCCGATCTTATTAGAGTTTTTAGAAAGAGAGCACAGTTGAAAATAGGAATCGTTAAACACCTAAACGCAAGACCGTTAACCTGGGGATTCGAACAAGATAAAAAACACGAAATCGTTTCGGACAATCCCGCGATACTCAAAGACTATCTTTTAAACGGAGAAATCGATCTCGGTTTGATCTCTTCCATAGAATGTCTTCGCAACGAAAAAATTCTCAACACGTATTACGCGACCGGAGTATGCGCTCGGGAAAAAGTAAGATCCATTCTATTCTTTAAAAACAAAAGGGAAGAATTTCCGCCCCGTTTGATTCTTACGGACAACGGTTCGAAAACGAGCATGTCCTTGGTGAGAGTTCTGGTTCACGAAGAAAGCGGAGTTGTACCGGACGTGAAGCCCACGGATTCGAAACTGATTCAGGAACAAATCGAAAACGGAATCGGATCTCATATGCTTTTCGGCGACAATGCGTTGCTCGCAAAATGGAATCCCGATTTTTACGAGGTCAAGGATCTCGCGCAATGGTGGAACGAACTTACCGGTGTAGGATTTATCTTCGCGCTTTGGGCGAGTAAAAAAATATTGGAAGCGGATGATTCCATTTTCATTCAATCTTTGGAATATGGAATTTCTCATATAGAGGAAATCATTTCGCACGAATCGAGACTTCCGGAACCCGTGGTCCGAGAATATCTCACCCGCGAACTTCACTACAAAGTCACCGAAGAGGATCGCAAAGGTTTTTTACTCTTCGGTGATAAATGCAGAAAATTGAATCTTTTATAGTTTTGGATCAGCGTAAGATTGGAATGAGATAAGAATCGAATCGGACGCGATACGATGTGATACAAGTAACAAGGACGACGAATCGATGGCTTCTAAAATTTCAAGGGAAGAATTCGAATTTTTTCATACTCTCAGAGTGCGTTATGCGGAATCGGACCCGCAGGGAATCGTATTCAACGCGAATTACCTCGTCTACTTCGACGTCGCGATCACGGAATACTTTCGCGCCAACGGTCTTCCGTATGGAGAATCCGTTTCCACTCACGAAATCGACTTTCACGTCATTCATACTTCGATCGATTACAAGGCTCAGGCGCGTTTCGACGAGAAACTCGATATTTTCGTTAAGGGTTCTTATAGCGGAGTAAAAATTTTTTGGGAACTCGCGGTCTTTCGCGAAGACGTTTTGATCTGTTCGGGGATTTTGATCTATGCGGGCGTGAACTCGAAAACGGGAAATCTAAAAAGAATCGATCCGGAGCTTGCGGGCTTGTTGAAGCTGAAAGCGAAATCGGATCGGGGTTTAAAATGATACGGAACTATAGCTTCAGGTTCAAAGATGAATTTCTCGGATTCTTACTTTAGTTGCGGTCAAAACCGCAAATTTCCCGTATAATTTTGCACCGAATTGATCCAGAAACTTCAAAAGGGTATTTGCAATTTTTTGAAAGTCTTTCGGATGATATCTTAGTAAAACGATTCCAAGCGGTTCTTCTTTATGAGCAAGAATCTTAACTTGCAATCAAACTTTCTCTGGAAATAACGTCACTCGAATAGGAAAGACAAGCGAGAATATCTTCTTTTGTTATGCCGGGCGTGGCGGCAATTACGTCTTCGATCGACATTCCTTCTCCCAATCTTTCCAGAACCAACTCGACGGTAATCCGTGTTCCTTTGATAACCGGTTTACCGAGCATTATGTTGGGATCGGAACTCAATCGATTCTTATATTCCATATTTTAAAGGTAAATAAAATTGGAGAGTTGTCAAGATCCATTTCAAACGTTTGGAACCGTTTATAACGGAGAAACAAACGGTGAAGCGGGGTCATTCTTCTGATCAGTAGATTACGGTGATTCTATAATCCCAGGAATTGTTCCCGGTCTTTTCGATCGTTTCCGCTAACGGCAAACGATAACTGAGTTTTCCGAGATTCACATCTCCGCGGTTCGATCTGCATACGGAAGCGATCGGAAAATTCACCTTAAAAAGAATGGAACTTGTACGAAGCAATCGAAGTGTTTCGGAATAAATTTTCTTTTCTCCGTCCTTCTTCAACGTTTCGGGCGCGCGGCTGATCGTCGGGATTTCGCGTTTGACGTAGATCGTGTTTCCCTTTTTACGGATCTGAACCTTACCGAGCATCGCGTCTTCGATCTGAGAAAGATCCTGAAACTCTACCTTGTAGTAGACCTTTCCTTTTTCTCGGAACAAACTCGGATCGGTTTCCGGAGTTACGATCTTTTGATACGTGTAATCTTTGAGAGAAACGTTTTTGGAAAAAAATCCCTTATTCAATCTTCCCAAAATCTCGTCTTTTTGAGTGGGTAAGAATTTAATAAGGGATTCGTCCGAATTTCTGCGGGTCGGAACTACATAAGAAACTTCTAATGTTCCAGAAAAATCGTGATTGATCGTGAGAGTCTCCTCGTAGTCGAAGCAGTTCGAAACGAGAAAAAAGACGATCGCTAAAAGAAAAAATTTGGAAACTCGGCCGCAGAAGTGGCTCATGCATCAAATCTGAGACCGAAAAGGATTCCGTCAACGTAATTATAAACGCCGGAAACAACCCTTTCCGGCGCTAAAACGACTTCGTCTTTAACGTTCCATTCTCACTTAGAAATCGGATACGCCTCGTTTCCGTGTTCGAGAATATCCAAACCGGTGATTTCTTCATCCTCGGAAACCCGAAGACCGAGAGTGTATTTCAAAACCAAAAAGATGATCGAACTTACACCGAAGGACCAAACGAACGCGATTCCGATTCCGGTCAACTGAGTCAGAACGACGCTCAATTCTCCTCCGAAAAAGAGACCGTTGACTCCGCCGTAATTCTCCTGAGCGAACAAGCCGGCCGCAAGAGTTCCCCAAGCGCCGCAAACGCCGTGAACGGAAACCGCTCCGACAGGATCGTCGATGTGAATTCTATCGAAGAACAACACGCTTAACACCACGAGAATTCCCGCGATAAAACCGATGATCACCGCTGAAGAAATACTCACGTTCGCACAAGGAGCCGTGATCGCGACAAGACCGGCTAACGCGCCGTTTAACGAAAGACCTATATCAGGTTTTTTGAACATGATCCAAGTGACGATCATCGAAGCCAAGGCTCCGGAAACCGCGGCCATATTCGTAGTCACCGCGATCACCGCGAAGTTTCCTCCGTTGACCGAGGTTGTGGAACCCGGATTGAATCCGAACCAACCAAACCAAAGAATAAAAACACCAAGCGCGGCCATCGACATGTTGTGACCGAGAATCGGAAATAATTTTCCGTCCTGGTATTTACCGATCCGAGGCCCGAGAATCAAAGCGCCCGCAAGACCGGCCCAACCTCCGACCGAGTGAACCACGGTGGAACCCGCAAAGTCTATAAAACCTTGTTGTTCTAAAAATCCTTTGCCGAGTCCCCAAAGACCCGCCCAAGCAAGACTACCGAAGAACGGATATACGAGTGCGGTCATCAAAACCGAAAAGACGATATAAGAAACGAACTTGGTCCGTTCCGCCATCGCACCCGAAACGATCGTCGCGGCGGTTCCGGCAAACACCATCTGAAAGATAAAGAATGCGAATCCCCACTTGTCGGGAACTCCGTCCTTAACGATCAGATTCTCCGCAAGACCGGGCATACCGATTCCGAAACCCGGAAACAGTTGAGGACCGAACATGATCGAAAATCCGAGCAACCAAAAGAAGATGGAACCCAGACAAAAGTCTATGAAGTTCTTCATCAAGATGTTCACTACGTTTTTCGCGCGGGTAAAACCGGCTTCCACGTAAGCGAATCCGGCCTGCATAAAAAAGACCATAAATGCGGCGATACAAGTCCAGAGCCAATTGATCTCGGACCTTAACGTTGCAATGTCATCGCTCACCGCTGTGATCGCGGGGTCCGGTGTAGGAGCGACGGTTTCGGTTACGGGTGTTTCTTGGGCAAAGAGTCCCGTGGTCAACAAGGCGAGGATTAAAATAATATACCAACGCATGCAGAACTAATCTCCTTTTTTTGTTTAGATCGTGCCGAGGTTAAACGGCTAATTTCGCATCTTCCTCTCCGTCCGGAGAAGAATCGTCTTTCTTACGCATAAGATCTTCCAGTTTCTTGAGAGAGATCTTTAGATATTCGTTCGTAGGTGCGCTCTTGATTCCTTGCTGAAGAACCTTGATCGCCTTCGGACTTTGGTTTTCCTTGAGATAACATCTTGCAAGACGAAGGCTCGCCTTTGAATACGTGTGATCGATCGCAAGAGAACGTTTGAGAGAACGTTTCGCTTCGTTGATATTATCCGTTTCGTAGTAAGCTCTTCCGATCAGATAATGGATGTAAGCCGAATCTTCTCCCGATGTTTTTACGAACTTATCGAGGAACTGAATCGCCTTCGGAAAGTTACGATCTCTGTAATACATTCTTCCCAAAAGAAGAAGGCTGTCCTTGATCGAATCGTCCAAAGAATAAACGTCCAAGGCCTTATCATACGCGAGAGAATCGTTCTTTTCGCGGGCCGCGGTTTTGGCGACGTTCATCATCGATTTGGCCTTGTTCAAAAGCGGATTACACTGAAGAGCCATGATGGAGATATCGTCTCCGTTTCTCGCTTCTCCTTTATACCGTTTGAAACGGGAGATCAAAGAATCCACAAGATCAGCGACGTAGATACGATCTCTTTGCTCTTCGAGAGTTTTTTTCTCCTGACGAACCCAATCCAAAAAGCGCGCGTTGCCGAGTTCTTGGCGTTCCGGATTTTTTTGTTCCACGATTCCGTCCGAGGTAAGAATGAGAATATCGCCGGGATTGATACGTCCGTGTTTTTCTTCGAAGTTGCTTCTGCTGACTTCGAAAATTCCCATGGGAACTCCGTTGGAATCGAGTTCGTCGATCACACCGGTATCGTTTCTAAAATGAATCAGTTTTTGATGCGCACCGTTCACGTAAGAATATGAATAGTCTCCGTAGATTCTCAGGATAAACGCGGTGAAATACGTTCCGTCCGGAAGTTGAGGACGAATCGATTCGCCGAGTTCGGTTAACGTTTCGGTAAGACCCAAACCGAGAGAAGTACATCGTCTGAATTGATAATGAATCGACATTGTAACCAGAGCCGCGGGAATCCCGTGACCGGAAACGTCCGCGATGATGACCGTGATGGCGTTCCCGTGACGCACAACGTCGAAGTAATCCCCTGAAACCTCGGTCATCGGTTCGTAGTAGGTTCCGAAATGAATTCCGTTCCAAGGAGAAATGTTCGTGTTGATGATCTGACTTTGAACGTTACGACCCATCTTCATATCGAACTCGAGTTGTTTGAGAATCGACGCTTCGCGTTGGTTCGCTTCCACAAGACCTTCGATCAAACGAACCGAGGTCAAAGCCAACGCGAGTTGCGCCGCGAGCGCCTCGAGAATTTCGATATCGTCTTCGATGTAAAAAAAGCTGTGTTCGGATTCGACCGCGATCGTACCGAGAACCTCGTCCTTGTAAAGAATGGGAACACACATAACGGAAAGAGTGGATTCTCCCTCGTCGATGTATTCGGGATGATACGCGAGATTTTGAACGAGCAAAGAGGACTTCGTTTTAAACGTGTGACCGGAATAACCTTCGTTTTCCGAAACGCTTCTTCTCGGAGGAGTCGTTTCCATAAGATAACGAACCGGAACGAGAAGCCCCTTCTCCCAGATTCTCAATGTCGTATTATCGCACTCGAAGATGTCCTTACAAATGTTGATTACGGATTCGTAAAGTTCTTCGTGTTTATCCACCGAAGAAAATTCTTTACTGATGTAGAGAAGAATATCGATCTTATTCTTTTCCGTTAGGCCCCCGACGACCTTATGACTTCCCCGAAAACTGACTACCTTACGTTGACCAAATTTTATATCTATCATATACCGCACTCCAAGGAAAGGATTGGCTCCTTGAATTCGCTTCTGCTTTCAATATCTTAATGCAAGAAACGTACCAGGTGAAACGCGGAGAATTCTGCCCCTTTTTTAAGAATAAAGAGCATTTTAATAGCCTCGAATTATAAAATGCTTTCAAAACAAGCAGAGAAAAATCAGAATTATTAAAAACACAGCAGTTTTTAAGGGAGAATGGACCGAGAAGTCCGGAGATTTAGGAAGATTTACAGAAACTTACGGAGATTTTACGAAAAATCTATCTGCGAAATCGGGAAAACGTGGAAAGAATTCCTTCCTTAATCTTGGCCGCGATTCCGGGTTGAGTGCGAAGTCCGTGTTTTTTCAAAAAGGATTCCACGTATTGAAAGACGTCGTCTTCGGCCCGGTCCCCCATCACAAGACAAGCGTGACCGTAATCGTCCGAGGAACCGTTGGCCTTGGAGATCACTCTGAATTCTTTCTTCTTAGAACTTGCGTTTTCATAAACGGAACGAACCGCATCGGGAGTTGCGATCACATCCTTTTCACCCGCGATAAACAAGGAAGGAACCGAAATATTTTTTTGAAGTTCCACGTAATCGTAAAAGCCGTTGAGAGAATGCATCCGTTTGGTTTCGATCCAGTTCATAAACTGTTCGGTGACCCCGTCCGAAATATTCTCGATCGCGTTCTTCATGATCTTCTTCACCGTTTTGGAAGAAGTCACCTTCGGGTTGTAAAGAATTTCGTCGATCGGCGTATACAATTCTCCCGCAAGCGGCGCCAAAATCGAAGCTCCGAATTTCAAATCCAACATCTTTCTCGCGCGGGGAAACCGCGAAAGAAGACCGATCAAAGTGATCCCGATATGATTCAGGTTTCCCGGACCGCCTAACGATACGAAGGCGGCGATGTCCTTTGTATCCTTTTTGTGTTCGGACATGCAAAAATGAGAATATAGAATCATCGCTCCCATGGAATGTCCCACGTAGGAAATTCGATCGGAGCCGGAGATTTTTTTCACCTTCTCGATCATCGCGGGAACGTCGTATTTCACGATATCGTCGAACGTAAAATCCTCGTAACGCGTCGGACTTTCGTGATAAGAACGTCCACATCCTCTCAGAGAAACCGCATACACCTCGTATCCTCTGAGTTTCAGATAATACGGAAGAGAATGTCTTCGATCCAGATCGACTACGAACTTATTCGTCGCGATTCCGTGAACGACCAACACAGGCGCCAGTTGACGATTCGGTTGCGGAGGAATATGTCTGTGAAGCGCGAGGTTCCATCCGTCTTTTGTTTTTGCGAAATGAACCTCGTCGGCGATGTCTTCTTGTCCGTATAATTTTCCGATCCAGTTTAGAAGAAGCGGATGGATCAGAAGAATTAAGATCAAAACTCCGGTGAAAATGAATGCGAGCGTGGAAGCGAACAACGCGAAGAGTAAAAGGATTAAAAACGTAGTCGCTAAGTAGAAAGGACTTCTACGATTCTTGAGAATGGCGATCACAGAATAAAAAATAATGCAATTTGGGAAATGTCAAGAATTAGAAGCTGCTTGCCCGAAAAATCCAAGAAAAGAATCTGGTAGCAAAGGAATCTTAGAATTCATGCCTCAAACCCCGGAATACAAACTCTACACTTCGCCCAACGGTTGGTATTCTATGGTAGTTCCCGCGCATTGGGTTCACATGGTCATTGAAGGAATTCCCGCTTTTTTCGAGGAAAACGGAAGCGGCGCTCTTCAAGTTTACGCATTTGAAAACAAGGCCGGCAACTACAATCTCAAGGAAGAACTCGAACGATATTTAAAAACCCACGAGATCGACTTCGAAGACGATAAGATCGCGTCCTTTGAAAACGAAGAAGGCAGTAAGATCATGGCCTGCGAATTCGTAAAAGAGGATCGTTTCTGGATGGTTTATATGATCGCCAATCAAAAACGAATGACATTGCTCACCTACAACAGCGATGAGATGCCGCCCGCGTATTTAGTAAGCGAGCTCACCACCGTTATCAGTTCGATTCGTTTTAGCTGAACGCTTAGCTGAAACGTTTTGATTCAGCTAAGAATCGATTTTACTCGATCGAAAGAGTCGCCGCGACCGCCTTCTTCCATCTTTGAATTTTCTGCGTTCTTTTTGCAGGATCCATCTTCGGCTCGAACGACTTATAACCTTTTTGAAGACCTTTCAGTTCCTCTAAATTCTTCCAAAAACCGATCGAAAGCCCCGCAAGATAAGCGGCTCCGGTTGCCGTCATATCCGGCTCGGGCGCGCGATCCACTCTTACATTAGAAAAATCTGATAAACACTGAAGAAGGATATCGGACTGAGATACGCCTCCGTCCACTTTAATCTCCTTGATCTTCACCTTCGTATCGCGTTGAATTCCTTCCAAAATTTCATAGAGGCTTAAGGAAATTCCTTCCAAGACCGCTCTTGCGACATGTCTTCTATGACTCGCCAAAGAAAGTCCGATCACCGACGCCTTGGCGCGAGGATTAAAATACGGAAAACGAGCGCCCGTAGGAGTCGGAATAAAAACGATTCCTTCGGTGTCTTCGGCTTGTGACGCGAGTTCGTTCAAAACTTTCGGAGTATCGGAAAGTCCGATTCCCTTACCGAGCCAATCGATGAGAGTTCCCGCGGTTGCGACGAAACCTTCGAGCATGTACGTAGTCTTACCGTCGATTCTCCAAGCGATCATAGGAAAAAGACCGCGTCTGGAAAGTTTCGCTTTGGGTCCGATGTTGATATCGACAAAGGCTCCCGAACCTTGGGAAATTTTTACTTCACCCGGTTCGAAACAACATTGTCCGAACAGAGCGGCCATCTGATCTCCGATGGAAGCGCGGATCGGAACCGAATTTCCTCCGAGAAACTCCGGTAAAGAATTTCCGAAATCCCCGTTGCTGTCCTTTACTTCCGGAAACAGATTCGAAGGAATCCCAAATATAGTGAAGATCGGTTGATTCCAGATCAACTGAAACGGATTGAACATTCCCGTAGCGACCGCGTTAGACGAATCCGTTAGGTGTTGTTTGCCGCCCGTGAGTTTATAGATGAACCAAGTGTCCAAGGTTCCAAACAGAACTTCTCCCTTCTTACATCTTTGTTTGAGTTCGGGATTCCCGTCCAAAACCCATTTCAATCTGCAGGTCGCGTGATCGGTTGTGAATCTCAACATGGAAGTCGCGATCATCATAGGATGATTGGTCAATCTTCCTATGATCGTGGAGACGAAACGAATCAGGTTCCAGATAAAATTGCGGTTCATCGCTTCGGCGGTTTGATGAGAACGAACGTCCGCCCAGCTGATCAAAGGTGTCAGAGGTTTGCCCGAGGATTTTTCCCAAAGAAGAAAGGAACCTCGTTGATTACAAATTCCTAATGCGGCGATTTCTTTCGCGGCTTGTTTGTTCTTCTGGATTTTTTTCAATAAGGAAAGAAGGGCCTTCCATAAAACTTCGGGGTCGTGTTCCAAAGCCCCGGCCGTGGGAATGTTCGGAGGAGTTTTTTCGTATTGTCTTTCGACGATCTTTCCTTTGCGGTCCAGTAAGAACGCGCGGATCCCGCTTCCACCGCTGTCGATGGAAAGCACGTATTTGCCCTGCGAATTGGCCATTCCAATATCTCCGAATATCGATCTATTTAAAAAGAAATCAAAAAATTATGTAATCGAACGAGTGGGATTCTGTCCATTGATTTCCCAAAAAAAATGCCTCCCGATCTTCGGAAGGCATTCCTTGTAAAACGGATTCAAGTTAGAATCGATTCTTTTCTAAACGAGAATCCCCCTAAGATGCGATAGTATCTCGCGGTTGTTCGTCGCGGCGAGGTCCTTTCCCATCTTATGAAAGATCATAGACTGGGACTTACGATCCATCTTATCCAAAATCATTCCGAGAAACCGGGGTTCGGAAACGAGAACGAGACTGAGAAAACGATTGGATTTTCTTCCTTGAGAAATCACGTCTGAAATCTGACTCGCAAAAGATTCCGCAACTCTTCGTTTCGGCTCTTGTACGGATTCCGTATCGAATGCGACTCTCTGTGCCTTTGCGCTTTTGCCCGGACCGGAAGCCTCGAGAATGAGTTCTCGATTTTTCATTCTTCCTTTCGGATTTTCGATGCTTTCGAGAAGCTCGAGTCCGTTCCGAGATCCTTTATACTCGAAGATTTTCGCTTCGGATCGGTTTGCGACCACCACCCATTTATTCTTCATACTCGTTCCCCCTATCGAGCATCCCTAATGCGAGATGCTAAGTTTTCTCTTGAGCGATTCATTTCATTGTATGTCTGCTATATAGAAACATTCGTCTTAGTAAAACTATATACGAACCTTTTAAGAACTCTAAAACCCCATTGTTTTATACGAATTGATGAGAAAGTTCAATCCCTTTTTTGAAAGTTCGGTTTTGTAGATGGCTTAGGGGCTTTTATGTATAACGAACGTTTTGGCAGTCAATCGGGACAAGTCGAGAATGTTTGGGAAAGTGTGGGAACTCTTACGAATCTCTTAGGGGATGTGGAAGGTCGTGAGGATTCTTTGGGGAAGAATGAGAATGTAGGAACTCCTAGTAGAATATGCCAAATACACAAAGAAAGTCGTGGAATCAAAACATTGTAGGAACTACCACAAAATCCGAACCGCCTAAATGGCATTTCCAAGATCGAATCTTCTTAGAGTAAACTTTTGCAATTCTTTATATTCCTTCGAACATCCCTATCCCGTTGAAATAACTTTCTGACTATTACACAACTTCCTTCGTCCTCGCGATCAAGAACATATCTATGTCTCACCAGCTCGCCCTTTCATCACAAGCCAAGATATAACCTGAATACTTTTAAGCGGAAATATAAGTTCTCAAAAACAAGAATCAATCGTAGGTACGACATACTTACAACTCTTTCTATCAATATAAATCAAGGGTTGTTTCGGCCTTCGGAGGTTTTTTATGAACATTAAATACATTCTATTTTTATTGAGTATTTATACATTCCATTTTTCTTGTATAGCACAGCCACCGGACAAACCGGATCCTCCGTATACGCTTCTCAATTATCTGATCAATCCTACCAATTCGAACGGATCGGGGACTACCACGCCGACTCCTCCGTCCCCTTCTTATAACCCAAGTACGATCAGCGACACGGGACAAACACAATGCTACAACAATGCGGGCGCCGTAGTCGCCTGCACGGGAACGGGACAAGATGGAGAATTTTCCAACGTCCCCAACATCCGTTCGTTTACCGGGCCGACACAACATTCTCAATATACGAACGATTACACGACCTTGGACAGTCTTCGCGGTCTCGTATGGAAAACTTGTCCCGAAGGTCAAACCGGCGGGGCATGCGTCGGACTTGCCAATCAAATTTCTATCACCAACGCCTTGTTAGGTGGTCCAGGTTCTTGCCAAGCTCTCAACGGCTTGAACGGAGGAAACGGTTACGCGGGAAAAAACAACTGGAGAATTCCACTCATCCAAGAATTCTTCCCTCTGTATCTTTATACGACCGTGCCGATTCACATGGAAACGACTCAATTTCCGAACGCTGACATGAGTGCGTTGTATATAGCGAATACGGACGACGCAACGAACGCGGCTCAAGCTTGGCAGTTTGATTTTTTGAATATGACGAACACAAGAACCTTTGTAAAGAACGCAAACGGTCTGCTTCGATGTGTTTCCGGAAATCCACCGCCTGCACAGTCGTTTCAAGTGAATACGGGAGCCTTGCTCGGAACCGTAACGGATCGAAACACGAATCTTCTCTGGGTGAAATGTCCGTTCGGCAAATCCGCTACAACTTGCGCAGTGGGAGTTCTATTCGTGGGGAATTTGAATTCGGCTTATACCAACTGCAACAACTTGGTTTATGCGGGAAGAAGCGACTGGAGATTGCCGAACATCAATGAATTACTCAGCCTCGTAGATCATTCGATTGCGGCCACTCCCGTCGTTCCGACTGCGACCTTTCCCAATTTTCCCGGGGCGGTTTTTTGGTCCTCCACGACGAATCCAAACATTCCAATCGAAAACTTAACGATCGATTTTTCAAACGGAACCATAGCCGGAACGGCAAAAACGGTCGGAGCACGAGCGATTTGTGTAACGAACTGATTCACAGAAGCAAGGAAGAGCCGGTTCAGAATATAACCTGAACGCGCTTGTTCTTAAATTTGGATTCTCAAAAACACGAAGATATCGTATGTACAAAAAACGTTAGATTCACAAACCGGATTCTAAGACGGATGATTGATCCTGGAATCCGGAAAATCATTAGAATACTCGTATATTCTAATTTTTGAATCTATTTTCAAATAATATTTTCGAGAACGGCCTATGAGATTCATACTTATTTTATTAGCGGCGTTGCAGTTCGTCTTCTGCGTAAAACCTCCGGGCAAACCGGATCCTCCCTACGTCATGTTGCAATATCTACAGAACGTAAATTCTTCCCAGAACGGGGACAATCAACCTCCCGCGGAAGAATGTCCGACCGGATTTTCCAACTTCGACGCGAACGCAATCTCCGATACGGGACAAGTCAACTGTTACGGCGGTGGAGGCGGCGGAGTTAGTATTCCTTGCACGGCGGGCGGAGAAGACGCGGATTACAATAACATTCCCAACGCGAGAAGTTTCGTAGGACCTACACAATATTGCAAATACGCGGCCGATTATACGACTCTCGACACGCTTCATGGTCTCACTTGGAAGTCTTGTGTTCAGGGACAATCCGGTTCGAATTGCGGGATCGGAGTTCCGACTTCGATCACTTGGACGGACGCAAATGCAGGTCTTCCCGGAAGTTGCGTGGAATTGAACACTCTCAATGCTGGAAAGGGATACGCGGGAAAAACGAATTGGAGAATTCCCACTGTGAGAGAACTCGCTTCTTTGTTGCACTACACGAACAATCCGCACATTGACAGCCAATTCCCGAATACGTTTTCGGGCATCAGCTATTGGACCAATACGATCGATCCACTGAATCTAGGAAGCAATTTCGTAATCCGTATTGACGCTCCGAATCTCGGATTCTATTCAAACACACAAGGATCGATCATCAACCTTCGTTGTGTTTCGGGAAATACGATATCTCCTTTTGCCTTTGTGGACAACGGAGACGGAACGGTCACGGATTCGAATACGAATCTTCTTTGGATGAAATGTGTGGATGGAACAGCCGGACCTGGATGCGCAGGTGCGGCGAGCGCGATCGATTGGAACGTCGCCCGCAATACATGCGAACTCTCGAATTTTGCCGGAAGAAACAATTGGAGGCTTCCAAACCCGAACGAACTTTTAAGTATCGCGGATTATACACAACCAGTCGCACCTTTGATCCATCCGATCTTTCCAAACAGCCCCGGTTCTCATTGGACCTCGACCACGTTTGACAATATGAAAACGTCGGCTCTTCTTTTCGACTTTACAAACGGACTACTGGGATCGAACGACAAAAGCAGTTCTCTCTCGGTCCGTTGTGTTACAGCAAACTAAAGCAAAAACAACAGATCGGACAAAACAAAAAACACGTTATGCGAAACATCATAAAACGCGCGAGACGCGAAACACAAACGGCAAAACGAAAAATCTTTACAGCTTATAACCCATTTCCGGAGTTAAAGGAATCGAGCTCTTCGCAAAATTACCGATCCCTCTTCCGATTTCCCTTCCTCTTTCGTCCCAAAGAGTCGCCTCTGCGATGATCTGATGAGAAGCGTTTTGGACCACCAAACCCTTCGCCAATAAAATTCCGGATTGAATCGGCCGGAGCAAGGTAAGATTGAAAGTGGAGGTAAGAACAAAACCTCCCTTTACAAGAGAATTCGCCGCAAAAAAAGCCGCGTCGTCCGCCGCCTTGAAGTAAACAACACCGTGGGTCGCACCCGCCGCGTGAAAGAAATCTTCTCGAATTTGAATTCTAAGTTCGCTGGCGCCTTTGGATATGGTGAGTGTCGGTTTAAAATATTCGTTCACCGGAGCGCCGTTGTACATTTTCTCTAATTTTCTATAGTGTTCTTCTGAGGTTGTTAAGATGGACTCTGACATAGTCACAATTGCAATTCATCCTCTTGAATGGAGAATTCTTTTTTTGTTTTGTAGATCTCTAAAAAACGTTTTCAGGAATGAACTCCGCAAGAATCGGATGAACCCGCACAAAGTAAGGCTCAATCCTCCTATCAAAATAAAATTCGATATAAATCGAATCCAAACCAAAGCGAAGTCACATAAATAATTTTTATATCAAACTAATTCCAGTCTTACAAAAAACGACAAACGAAAACAAACTACTACGATTTTTATCTTTATACTTTTGTTTTTTTAAAAACGGTTATTGATTTTATTTTTCTCGAAACTCGCTCGGAGTCATTCCCTTCTCTTCTTTGAAGGCTCTTAAAAAACTTGTTTTCGAATTGAACCCCGCATCCAAACCGATTCTTAAAATCGGAAGATCGGTTTCTTTCAAAAGTTGTTCCGCTTTTGCGATCTTAAATTCTCTGCAGAGTTCCAAAAATCCTTTTCCGAAATATCTTCCGATCACCTGAGAAGCGGCGTGTGCGGAGATCCCGAGAGACTTGGAAAGACTTGCCAAATCGAAATCCGGGTCCAAATAGGATTTTTGTTCATTCAACATTTGGAATATTCGTTTTCCATTCTCCGTTACGATTTCCTCGCTCAGATACGCTTTTTTGTATTTCGATTCTTCCTTTTCCTCGGAAACGGACTCCGCATTTTCGGAATATACCCGAAACCAAGCGAACACGATGATCCAGATCCCGAGTGCGGCGTTTGAAATCGTTTCCGATCGAAGACCCGGAAACAAAACGAAGAATAAAATCGAAACCGCCAAAAGAAACACGCATACCAATACGAACTTTCGAAACACGGAAACTTCTCGGATTGCGGCACGGGAGAATTCTTCCTCGAATCCTCCCAATCTGTAATAGATTCTCGTGAAGATTAGAATATTAAAAAATAACGTTACCGCTCCGATCACAGTACATTCCAAATGCGGGGACTTTCGGTCTTCCAATACATAGGCAAGTTTTTCGTCCCAACCCATCGCGTAATGCGGAATCGAATATAAAAAGATCAACGTGGGAACCGCGAAAAACAGAAGAATCCAAATTCTTCTTTCTTTGGGATATCCGAAGTATTTCTGAAGTGCGATCGCAAAAAGAGGGGCCGCCAACGCGCCCAACGGATGCCCTACCCTGGATAAATGCGGGAACTCCAATACAAGTCCGGTTTGAAACGCAAGACCGAGCGCCAATAGAACGGACAAAAGTAAAAACGCCCAACCCAATAAGGACGAGTTTCTTCCGGATCGATCCGATCGTTTGAAAAAGAATCCGAGTAAAACGGACTGAACCAACCCGGAGGCGATCACAAAGGAGCCAAAATCTAAACCGAACAAAAAATTCTCCTAAAAAACGGGTTCCACCCCATGGGGCGGGGC
Source organism: Leptospira barantonii (assembly GCF_002811925.1). NCBI lineage: Bacteria > Pseudomonadati > Spirochaetota > Leptospiria > Leptospirales > Leptospiraceae > Leptospira > Leptospira barantonii. The sequence continues at coordinate 105,632 of NZ_NPDS01000010.1, read as the reverse complement.
GACCGATTCCTTGAAACGGGCTAAAGTAGAATCGTTCGGAGGAACCCAATGTCAACAATCTTAAAGAAAACAGCAGTTTCCATTCTTCTCTTTTTTACCGCATTCTCCGTAAACGCGGAAGGTGTTTCGATCCAAGGCGGACTTTCTCAACCTCTCTTAGGCGGTTGGAATTTAGCGGGAACGTATTACGGTAAGAAATTCTTATTCGAATATTCTCACGGCTCCGATCTGCACTTCGATCGTATGGGAGGCGCGGGTTTGAGTGAGAATGAAAGAAAACAAGATCTCAAAGTGCACGCTCCTTATACGACCGGATTCGGAATCGGTTATCTGTTCACTCCCAACTTCGATCTTCGTCTCGAATTCAAGGAACATTTTTATAGGGTTCAATCGAATACGTCGCCGGACGAACTCTATCTTTCTCAGGCTCTGGGAATTCGTTCCGATCTTCCCGTGAGCGGAAACGGCGCGGAGAACTGGGTGCCTCCTCTTGCTCAAAACGAAAACTTTATGGATGTAACCCTTCGGAAAGCGGTCGAATCGGAATTTCTTTACAACGCGCATTACGTCATGCCCGGTACGACACATCGTTATAGAACGAGATCTGCGGGTCTCGGTCTTTACTATCGTATTTTCCCGTTGGGTGGTAAGGAGGGTTTGATGATAGAGCCTTCCTTGCGTTATTGGCCGAACGTTTGGACGGATTCTCCGAATCGTGTGGCGTTTGAAAATCAATACGGGGTGTTGGGTCTTCACAAGGCGCACGAACAGGGGCTTTTTGTAAACGTCTCGATCGGTTATTACAAACAGTTGGAATGAGACGCAAGCGCAGAATACATTATAAAGTTAGAATATTTTAAAACTTTGATTTTATGTCGATCGATTCGATCTTTGAAGAATTTTTCTCCATCCACGAACATTGAAGGCATTTCGGTTGGACTCGGGCTCCCCGCCCGGGTTCAACCCTTTTTTTGAAGACGCAGTTCGTAGGATAAACACGATCCGCTGGAATCGATAGAAAACGATGGGGATGTTATTTAAAAATATTCGAAAATTCTTATGGAACTTTCGGAGGAAATTTCAGGCTGAGGATTTCACGCATCGTGTTTTCCAGTTCGACGCGGAGAGTTTTTTCGTTTTCGGAAACGTATGCTTCAAAGATAGAAGGAAGACTATCCGGATCGTTGATCGCGCGGATCGTCGAAACCGCTTCGATTCTCAAATTTAACTTTTCCCTCGAGTTTCTGGCAAGAACGAGCAACGCGGGAACGGCGTTCTTCTCCTTCAATTCTCCCAAGGAATGAATGAGTTGCCACTTGACCATGTTCTCTTTTTCTTCAGAAAGAATTTTCGTGAGTTCGGCCGCGCTCGTGTTCGCACCGAGTTTTCCAACTGCGTACGCGGCCTTGGTTCTGAGTTCGGGTTCTTCTCCGTTCGTCAATACCGCGAGAATCCCCTGACCACCGCCGTTGTTTCCCAGATCCAAAAGAAGATCGATCATTCTCGCCTTGAGAAACAAAGTGTCTTCCTTCGTGAGTTGATCGGAAATTGCCTTGGCTCCTTGTTTGTCCTGAAAGATCAAAAGCGCTTCCAAAGAAATTCTTCTGAGATCGGGATTGGAATCCGTAAGTCCCTTATAAAATAGCGAGATGTATTGGCGGTTCTTTTTGTTTTTGAGAATTTCCAACGCGACCATCTTAACGTCGTCGTCGGGATCGCTCGTCGCTGACTTTTGAAACTGCGAGAATTTTTCGGTCATCCCGAGTCGATTGATCGCGATCAGGTATTTTTTACGAACGCCGGAACTTTCGTCGTTTGCAAGTTTATGAATTTGATTTTGAATCCGTTCGTCCTTGATGATCAAAGAAGATTCGAGAAAATACATTCTTTGTACCGGATCCTTGGACAAGGACATATCGAGCAAGATCGGAAGCGCGCGGTCGTCCTTTAAAAGATGCATCAAACGATAACTCAGCGTTCTTACGGGAGTTTCGGGATCGCTGAACGCGGAGATCACCGAATAGATCAGTCTTTTTTCCTTTTTCTTTTCCGCCAAAAGAAGAATTTCCTTTTTCAAAGTCACGTTAGTCGTCTTTTGAAAAACGGAATCCAATGCGTTCGTCCAATTCGGCGCCAAGGAATCAAGTTCTTCCAATTCGGAGAAAAGTTTTAAGACCGCAATCTGAGTTCGTTCTTCCACCGATTCGTTTTGAAAGATCGCCGGAAGTTCTTTCACGAGATCCAAACGATTTCTGGAACGGATTTCGGAAATCGCAACGGCTTGCGCCTTGGAAAAGCCTATTACCTTTTCCTTAAATTCATCCTTGGGAGTTTCGGCGGCCGGGATCGAAATCGATACGATGAGAAAGAACGGAAGGAGAACGAGAAAAACGCTCCGGAAAAAAATCTTCAGAAAAATCCCTCCCTGCGAGTGGATTCTTCCAGAGCCGCGGAAGCGGCGCGTTTATTCTCATACGCTTCGGACAGAGAAGGATCGAGGTCGATCGAACTTTGAAACGAACGAACGGCCCTTTTGAATTCCCCGTTTTTATAATAACAGATTCCAAGATAGTTATACGCCGTCGCCGCGGTTTTAGGTCTTACGTCGGAACGAACGATCGCGGTCAACTCGTCGATCGCCTTTTCACGATCCAAAATCGAGTTGGAGTCTATTAGAATTTTCGCAAGTACCAAACGCCCTTCCATATCCTCCGGGTCCATGTGCGCGGAACGAAAGGCTTCGTCCTTGGCGCGGTTCTTTAGATCCGGGTCCTTGGACTTGTTGTAAAGAAGCGCGAGTTTTTTATGTGCGTTTTTCAGATCGGAGCCGTCGCGGGAAGTGTTCAACACTTTCAAAAGAATTTTTTCCGCGTTGGAATCGTCCTGCATTCCCATATAGGCTTCCGCCATTTTGAGATAGACCTTATAGGCGTCGTTTTTGTGTTTTACGACTCCCGTATATTCTTCCACGGCTTCACGGAAGAATTTATTCTCAAGAAGATAATCTCCGAGGGCTTCGCGACTCTGAACGTTCTCCGGTTCGATCGCAGTTGACTTTCTCCAGTTTTCGATGGCAAGGGTTCCGTTACCGGAATGTTTATAAACAAGTCCTAATGTATGATAGGCCTTTGCACTTTTCGGATTGAGTTCCAACACTCGGTTTAACGCAGTGATCGCTTCGGAATAACGTTCCATTTGATCGAGGACAACGCCCAAATTGATGAGAGCCGTTTCGGTAAAACTGTCTCCGGGTGTGGAAGAAACGATTCTACGATAGGTTTCTTCGGCGGATAAGAGATCGCCTTTGTTGTAATACGCTTCTGCGAGTTGAAAGAGAGAATCGATGTCGGTCGGATTGTATTTTAAACTTTTCTGAAGCGCGGAGATGGACATTTCTCCTTGGTTTAAATTGGAGAATCCTTCTGCGATCAGTCTATAAATTTCGGGATCGTTCGCACCCGCGTCGCGCGCGAGTTCTAAATATTTAAGAGCTTCTTCCTTGTTTCCGTTTTTCTGAAGAACCACGGCAAGATTGTAGAGATACTTCGCTTCGTTCGGAGAAAGATTGCTCGCCTGACGAAAATGATATTCCGCGCTTTTGTAATCCTGTTTGTTGTAGGCGATGTTTCCAAGATAAGAATGCGACAAAGCCGCGAGTCTTCCCGAAGGAGTTTTCATTACGACTTTCTTAAATTCTTCCTCCGCCTGAGGAATATCGCCTTTTTTGAAATAACTGACCGCAAGATTGTAGGTCAGATACATATCGTCCGGCGCCGCGGAAAGTCCTTCCTTATACGCGTCGATGGCCGCGTCCGGATCGTTCAGTTCGTTGAAAAGATTTCCCGCAAGAAGAGAAACTCTTGGATCGTTCGGCGCGATCTCTTTCGCTTTGAGAGCCGCCATTCTCGCGTCCGCGAATCTTCCGGCGTGTTTGTAAGCGAGAGTGAGATTGTAGTATGCGTAAAAATTCTTAGGATCGAATTGAACCGCTTTCTGAAGACGTTCGATCGCTTGCGGATAACGTCCGCTTTCGTCGTGAATGACGCCTAACACGGTCAAGGCGATGGACTTCTCTTCCTGGGTTCCCGTGGAATCCAAAAATTCGTTGCAGTAATCGAATGCCTGTCTCGTGAATCTTTCCTTATAAAGATTGATACACTTGGTGAGTTGTGGGTTCGCGTTTCCGTCGGGAAGATAAGGTCTTTCTAATAGACGATTGATATCCGATTTGTTTTGGATCAGATCCTTGTTGAATGCACCCGCAAACTCGGAACCAGGAGAAGAAGAACGGAAGAATTGATAGTAAACCGCGAAACCGAGTCCTCCCAGAACGAGAGCCCCCATCAAAATCCAGAATATTAGAAGTTTATTGTATGATCTGCGAATCCGAACGGGTTCCCTGTCTTCGGGAAAATAGAGTTCCTTCTCCTCCATTCCCTCCAAGAACAACCTGTTTTTTCGGATTTCTTTATCCATCGGATTTGATTTCGTTTTTGAGAATTGCGTCCAGTATTCCGTTTATAAATCTTGCGGATTCTTCGCTTTCGAATTCTTTCGTAAGCTCCACCGCTTCGTCGATCGTAACGTTCTTCGGAACTTCCCACGTAAACAACAACGCGTATACGGACAAACGAAGAATCGCCTTATTCACGACGCTGATTCTGGAAAAGTCCCAATTTTTGGAATACTTCTTGATCAGAGTATCGATCTGTTCCTGATTTTTCACAACCCCATTTACGATGGAAATGGCGAAATCCCTTTCTTCGGGTTCGGTTTTTTTGTCATACCACTTGAACTTGAGAACCTCTTTGAGAGGAGGTCCCGTGAGTTCCAATTGGTACAGTGCCATTACGGCGATTTCTCTGGATGTGCGTCTGGCTGACATTTAAAGAAGGGAAAGCAAGTTGACCATTTCGATCGCCGTGGCCGCCGATTCGGCGCCTTTGTTACCGGCTTTGGTCCCAGCTCTTTCGATCGCTTGTTCGATCGTATCGGTGGTCAACACCCCGAACACCACGGGAATAGAATGTTGAACTCCGATCGATCCGATCTTCGCGGATTCTCCGGCAACGAAATCGAAATGGGCGGTCGCTCCTCGAATGACCGCACCGAGACAAATGATGGAATTGAATTTTTTGGAAGCCGCCGCTTTCGCGACCACCACCGGCATTTCGTATGCGCCGGGAACTCGAACCACGGTCACGTCTTCTTCCTTAACTCCGTGCATACGGAAGGATTCAAGAGCGCCTTTCAAAAGGCTTTCGGTGATAAATTCGTTGAAACGGGAGACGATCACACAGTGTTTTTGTCCCTTTCCGTTTAGATCTGCTTTGAGTTCTTGGATCATAGATTCCTGATTGATTCTATTGTTGAGAAATCACATGTTACCTATTGTGGCAAATCAAAAAGTCCTCTCAGGATCGTTTTTCTCCTCCTCTCGACGTTTCGTTTTATTTTTCTGCATCATTCTCGCTTTATCGGATTGTTCCGTTTATAGAAGAATCTTCCCTAAAGAAGATCCGTTTTTAAAATCGCTCAATCTTCCCGAATGGGTTTTGGAATCCAACGTAAAGCTCCGAGTTTTGTCGGGTTTGCAAGATCTTCCGAACCCGGAAGATTCTTTACCCGAAGACGAGATCGCAACGTTTGAAAACAGAGCGAGAAGAATTTTAGCGACTTCTCCGCAAGCCATGAAGGATCTTTTTGAAGCGACCGGTTGTATCGACGGCTCAAGACTCGCGGGGATCAGAGCCAATCGAATCACCGAAAGAGAAGAAGACGTTTGGTATGGAATCTGTCAGAACGGAAAAGAGGACGCGATCATCTTTCGTCTTTTTCAAATGGGCAACACCGATCTTTATCGAAAGTATGAAAAGGAAACTCTTCCGATTTGGGAAGAAGCGAGAAAACTCGCGGCGAACAATCCCGATAAGGCCGTGAGACTCGCCAATCAAGTCATAGAACTCGAACCCGCACATCCCGCGGCGCGAAAACTTTTAGGACAACTCTACCTCAAAGGCGGTTACTGCAAGGGGTCGATTCGCAACTACAGATTGTATCTCAGAGTTATGCCTCTTGCCGGTGACAAATGGAAAATACACGACGTGCTCACCGAAAAATGCGGAGAATTTTTAAAACCGGAACGCCAACGAGAGGAAGTGGAGCTTCCCGACGCGGACCCGGATGCTTTGTAGAGCCCAAACGTTATGCGGCCGCGCAAATCGATTCGTTTTGTTTATCAGTTAAGAATTTTCTAAATTAGAATTTTTGAAGTTTGCGGTTTATTAAACCGAAATCGAAAAACGAAACTAGTTCTGTTTTTCTTTGCCGACTCGGATCACGAGAGAAATCTTGCCGTCCGGTCTTTCCACAACTTCGAAACCCTCTTCTCTCAGAGTCTTTTTAATTTTATACATTCCGAGATTGACGACTTTAGAGCTTGAAAGCGGTTTTGGAGTGGGTTCTTCCATCCCTTTTTATATCGGAAATCGATAAGGCCGATCTTAAATCCCGAACGCGATTTCTTTACCGAAAGAAGGTTCCTTGACAAGCGTAAGCGGAGAATCTGTTATGAAATCGAATGGCATTTCGTGTCTTTTTTTACACAGTGGTTTTTATCTTTCTGGGAGGTTTGGCGTTAGCGGCTTACGCGCCCGATCTGTTTCAATGGGAAACCGTGGAATGGATCTACGAAAAAAGAACCTTCTTTCTTTTTTCCGCGATTTTTATCGTGTCCGTCGTCCTGATCTACCTGATTTATCTAAAGGCCAAAAGAGGAATTTTACATTCCAAAAGCAAAACCGAACTTCATCTTCAGGAATCCCTCAATGAGGTGGTTCAGGACAATCAGTCCCTATTCTCCTTTTTAAAAACCGCAAAGGACGGACTCGAAAAACAGATCGAATCCTCCAAACCGAAACTTTCCCCCGAATTCTTTTCGGCTTGTTCCGCCGAATTTTTAAAACTCACCCGGGAATTCGATTCCTCCTCGGATTTATTCCGCGAAATTCCTCTCGCGCCCGAAGAGGACGAGGACAAAAAGAAAAACGCAAAGAACTTTAGAATTTCCGAATATTCAGATTTAATCAACCGTCATAGAAAACTTTCCAGAACCCTCGAAAAACTACGAGAGGATCTGACCCGACTCCGAGACAAGGTTTCCAACGTATGAAATATCTTTTCCCCTTTCTTTTCTTAACGTTCGCTTTACTTCTCAATTGTTCTCCGCAAACGAAAGAAGTTTCCGCTTCGCAGTCGAACGGAATTCTCCCCTTTTTAACCTTGGGAATCGGAAAAGAATCCTTGGATTCGATCGGAAAAAGCAGATGGTCTTATCGGGTTAAGTCGATTCTTTTGCATCACACTTCCGGATTAAAAGCTGAAGAATATCTCGAGAAAAGTAAGTCCGGCGGATGGATGGTTCACTTCATCGTTTTGGAAAACGGAAGCGTCTACGGAGTGGAAGAACCTTCCAAAATTCTTTATAGGGCCGCGCCGGGAATGGACGAAACCGCGATTCACGTTTCTTGGGAAGGTGCAAACGATTCCGTTTTAAAAAACGAAGCGCAACTTAAGGCGCTCACCGAACTGATCCAGGGTCTTTCCAAAGAATATTCAATTTCTCTAAATAACTTCGACATATCTTCCGGAAAGGGAATTTTTACGCACACTCAAAGTAAGAAGAAGTTCGGGCGTTTTCTCGATACGGGAGAATGCGGAAGCGAGAAAGTTCTTTCCGCGGTTCTTTCCAAAGTCCAGGGAAAATTCTTTCCCGAAACCGAATGGAAGGATCGATTCGTTCCGGGTTGGGTTCTTCGCAAAGAAAAGTTCACGGATTCTTCCGGTAAAAAAATCGTTCCTACTTACAGCCACGGAAGAGGAAGCTCCCCGGCTCCGGTCGTAAACTTGGAATCTATCGAAAAAGATGGAAACGGAAAAGCTCCCGAAGAAAGAAGACTTCGTTACAATCATAGAGGAACGATCCGTCCCGATTGTATCGTTCTTCATTATACCGCGATTCCGGATTATCAAAAGACTTTGGATGTATTAGAAAAACGGAATCTATCCGCGACCTTTCTCGCCGATCAGGACGGAAAAACATATCAACTTTTGGATTCCATCTTTGATACCGCGGCCGCGGCAACCGGAACGAACGCAAATTGTTTTCAAGTGGAGATCGTCGGCAAGGACACGGACATGCTTCTTGCCAACAAGGAACAGACCAAGGCCGTCGTTCGTCTCGTAAAAGAACTTTCCGAAAAGTATAAAATCCCTCTGAACAACGAACGCGTCGAATCCTTGCGCGGGGTTTATTCTCATACACAAGCGAAGAAAAAATGGGGCGGTTCGATTTATCTCGACGGAAAGGATTTTGATCCCGGCGAACCGTATATGAAAGAGGTTCTGGATCTGGCAGGCGGAACCTTTTATCCGGAAGAAAACTGGTATGAAAGACAGAGCAACGAATGGATTCTTCTGTTCACTTCCTTTCAACCGTAAACATTCTCACTCAAACATTCTGATTTATAATTCGCGTTTCGTTTTCTCGTTGAATCAAGACGTTAAACACGATCGATTGAGTTTCGCCTAACGGATTTTACCGAAACGGGATAAAATTTTCATTCCTTTTAATTAATCGTTGATACCTCTTCCTTTAAATTTCTTTCCATACTAATCGACCGTAAATTCGATCGATTAGAACCCTAAAAAAATCCGAGTTGAAACACGAATTTCAACTCCGTTAGAACGATATGAAAAAACACATTCAAAACACTTTTGCCGTGCTCCCAATTTTCCTTTTTCTTCTTTTCGGCTTCGCAGAACCTTTGTTATCCGAATCCCCCGCGCAGGAACTTTCCAAATCCGTGGATCCGATCTGGATCATCGTCTGCGCCGCGTTAGTCTTCTTTATGCAGGCCGGATTTCTTATGTTGGAAACCGGATTGTCTCGATTGAAAAATACGATCAACGTCGCCGTAAAAAATCTGATGGATTATATCGTGGGAACGATCGCGTTCTTTTGTGTGGGCTTCGGTCTTATGTTCGGGCTTTCCAACGGAGGTTGGTTCGGAACCGATTCGTTTTTTCTGGAAGGTTTAAAGGACGGCAAAGAATTCGCATTCTTCCTTTTTCAAGTGGCGTTTATGGGAACCGCGGCAACGATCGTGTCCGGCGCCGTCGCGGAGCGCATTAAGTTTTCTGCATATTTAATCGTATCGGTTGCGGTTTCGATTTTTATATATCCGATTTTTGGTCATTGGACCTGGGGCGGAGGTTGGATCGCAAAACTCGGCTTTGTGGACTTCGCGGGGTCTACCGTAGTACATTCGTTAGGCGGATGGATCTCTTTAGCCGGCGTGATTCTTCTCGGCGCAAGAAAGGATAAGTTCAAAGAGGACGGAACTCCTCGAAAAATTCAAGGACACAATCTTACGTTTTCGGTTTTGGGAGTTTTTATTCTTTGGTTCGGTTGGTTCGGGTTCAACGGAGGAAGCGCCCTCTCTTTTACGGATCAGGTTCCTTTGATCATTCTCAATACAAGTTTAGCGGGAAGCGCCGGCGGAATTGCCGCGATTTTTATTTCATGGTTGTTTTATAGAATCGCGTCCGTGGAAGAATGTATGAACGGAGTTCTTGGCGGACTCGTCGCGGTCACCGCGGGTTGTCACGAAATTCAACCCTCTTCAGCATTGTTGCTCGGAGGCATCGCGGGCGCGTCGGTCGTGTTTACCGCTTGGATTTTGGAGAAGGTATTTCGTTTGGACGACGTAGTCGGAGCGTTCCCGGTTCACGGCGTTTGTGGGATGATCGGAACCCTTCTTCTTCCGGTTCTATCAAAGAATTCTAATATTCAAATATACTCACAGTTGATCGGCGTGGCCGTCTGCGCCGTTTGGGCGTTCGGCCTCGGTTTGATTCTATTCTGGATCTTAAAAGTTTCGATCGGCATTCGAGTCAACGAAGAATACGAGGAAAAAGGTTTGAACGTCGCGGAACACGGAGCGGGTTCAAGTTGGATCGATCTGATCCATTCTCTCAAAGATCTTTCCAAGGGCGGAGGTGATCTTACGAGAAAAATTCACGTCGACGCGGGAACCGAAGCGGGTGCGATCGCGTTTCTAATGAATCAATACCTGGGAAATCTCGGAAAGATGATCTATACGATCAAAGAAAAATCGGGCGAGCTGGAACATTCCGCTTCCGAAATCTCCTCCGCTTGGGGAAATATGAGCCAAGGGATTCAGGAACAAGCCGCGAGTCTCGAGGAAGTAACGTCCATCTTCGATTCTTTCCGAGAATCGTTTCGAAGAATCTCCGCTTCCGCCTCCGAACAAAAAGAGATCGAACAAACCTCCAGGAAATTGTTAAGCGAACTCGTTTCCGGTTTCCAACGTTTTAATATCGATCTGGAAAACGGTTCGCAAAAATCGGAAGCGTCCGTAAGAACGATCGACTCCAGTAAAAAGGAACTAAACAATCTCGAATCCGATATCAACGACATCGGTTCCTCCGCGAAGAAGGTGGAAGGTCTCGTTAAATTGTTAAACGACATCTCTACGAAACTGGGAATGCTTTCCATCAACGCATCGATCGAAGCCGCACGTTCGGGAACTTCCGGAAAAGGTTTCGGAGTGGTCGCTGAAGAAATCAATAAACTCGCTTACGGCACACAGGAAAGCACAAAGAAGGCCACCGAAATTTTGGGAGAAATTCAATCCTCGGTTTCTCGCGGTAAAACCACCGTTTCCAACACGGTTGAATTTTTCAAAAATCTTACGGATGAATTCAGCTCCATCGCTCGGACTCAAATTTCAATTCGTCAAAACAGCGCCCACTACTCGGATCTGATCGAGAATCTAAATCTTCTCAACGTTTCCATCACGGATCAGAGCGAAATCATCATGACCAACATTGAACAAAGGGTTTCCGAGATCGGAGGTTTGTACGAATCGGTCGAGTTTATCAACGGAGCGTTTCATGAAATTTCAGCGCAATCCGAAGAGTTAACCGCAACCGGAGATTTTTTAAAACAACTCGCGGGAATTCTCAACTCGCTCGTTCGGAATTTCAGAGTGGAGAAGGACGTTTCTCAGGAACTGATTCCGGGATAACAAGATTTCTTCCGAGAAAGGGATATAAGAAAAACTATATGCCGCTGAAATTTTTTTTGAGATCGTCTTTACGTTTGTTTCTTTTCTTTAGCTTGTTATCGTTTTTTTCCTGCATTTGGCTTACTGCGGATACACAACAGGTTCCTCTCAAGAAAAGAATTTTCCAGACGGAGGAGGACGTAATCTACAAGCCGATTCTAATACGAATTTCCGATGGAGCCCCTCTCATCGTTGGAGATCCGTTAGGCTCCTTGGAATGCGTTCATGAAAACGGTAAACGTGAAATTCCCGCGTTTGATATTTACGATCGAAACGAAACGTACAACGGAAAACCTTCGGATAAACTCCGGACTTTGATCAAAAACGCGATTCCGAGCGCTCTTTTTAAATCCGATTACTGTTCCACCGTCGAAACCAAAGAAAACGTTTATCTCGATGACAACAAATGGAAATTCCAACTTGAAAAATACGCGGAGATACAAAAAGAAAAACCGCATCTATGTCATAAGATTCGGAAAGTAAATTCCATAAATATAATACGTTCTAGATTTTCGGAAACTTGTATTCCAATTCCTAAATCCGAACTTACTATAGATATTAGCCGTCAAGAGGCTGTTTTGTTGGCGGAAGGGAAAATACGATTTAACATTCGTTATACGACTCGAAGTTTAGGTTACGGCCTGGGATGGATGTTTAACATCCTTTCACTCGGCTTCATGAGCTTGGATTCCCACGTTTACGCTGGTTCTATACTCAAAACAGAATCGGAAGTCGGAACCGAAAACGAAACATACGTTATGCGCTCTATGGGACGAATGAGAAAATCGGTTTGGAACTATTTTTTATGGCCGATTTGGATATTCAAACCGACGGAGAGAATTCGATTTGGAACGCCATTTTCCGATCCGGACGACACGATCGGGTTGGACGACTTTACACAAGAATCCACGAGACAAACATTGATCGTGGAATTTTTGGAAAAACGTTTACAGAATCGGAAATAATTTCGATCGAATCCGTCTTGTCACGTTAAACGCTTTTGTAAAGAAAAATCCGTTTTAAAACTTAAACTGGGAAAGAATCGAATTGAGCTCGTTTGCTTGACGCTGAATTTTTTCCGCGACTCTCGAAACCTCGTCCGAATTGGAAGCGATGGATTGGGATTCGGTCGTGATCAACTGAATCGTATCCGCGATTTGATCCGTGGAAAGTTTTTGTTCCTTCGTGGCTGTTTCGATTTGAAGCGATTCGGTCGAAACCTTTCCGATGGTTTCCGTAATTCCATCCACACGTTGTGTGTTCTCTTTTACGTTGTTCACGAGATCGACTACCTCTTGTTGATATCGATTCGTATTTTCTATCAACTCCAAAAGAAAGGTGACGACTGTGTTTACGTCATTCGATCCTTTAGTCACGGCTTCGTGTGTGTTGGAGACAAGACGTTCAATGTTTCTTACGCTTGTGACGGAACGATCCGCCAACTTGGAAATTTCCTCGGCGACCACCGCAAAACCTCGTCCGGCTTCTCCGGCGCGCGCGGCTTCGATCGCCGCGTTTAACGAAAGCAAATTTGTTTGATCCGATATTCCGGTGATCAACGTTGTGATCGAGTTGATTTGTTTCGCCATCTCTCGAATCTCGTCGATAGCCTTCGTCGCTTGTAGAATCGTTTCCTTTCCTTCCACCGCGGCCGTCGCCGTCTTACGAACCGAATCGCTTAAACTTACTAATTTTTCACCGGCTTGACCCATGGAAGTTTTCAACTCGCCCGATCTCACCTTCAAATCCTGAGCGTCTCTCGCTTCCCCTTCGACGGATTGAAGAACGTTTTGTAAAGAAGCCGCGATCTCTTCCAAGGCCGCTGAAGATTCTTCCGTTCCGGCCGCTTGGGACTGCGCGGATTGATTGAGATTTCGTATAGACTCCGTTAGTTGGTTTACGATTTGATTCGAGTTATGCGCCATCTTCGAAAGGGTTTGAAAAAGATCGGAAAGATATTTTAAGAATTCGTTTGCGGTGACCGTTATCTCCCCGATTTCGTTTTTGTAAACCGCGTCGATTTGAATCGTCAAATCCCGTTCGCCCATTGCCTGTTTCAATCCGAGCGTGATCTTATGAACCGGATCTATGATGGAACGAATCACAATAAAACAGAATATTCCGGTTACGGAAAGAAGAATCAAAAGACCGGAAATCGCGGTTACGATTCTCAAACGATCGGCTTTGAGTCTTTCATTGAGAAGAACCTGCGAAGTAGCAAGTAGGTCGCGTTCCAGAGTTTTGTATTCTTCGACAAACGCCAACATTCGTTTTAAGAATATGTCCGGAGTTTCCGAAGATTGACCCGAGAACGTTTTTTTACAACGATCCAAATTCTCCTTAACGTGTTTGTCCAAGTCCCCGATTCTTTTTTCAAACTTCTCTTTGATCGGTCCGTTTTGCGCCACCGATCTTTGTAAAAGCGCGGTCACTTCCTTTTGATTGCTTTCGATATGATGAATCTTGTTGGAAATCTGAATCGCTTCCTTGGAAAGAAAATCCGGGTTCGGTTTTTCAAGTAGTTGATAACCGGTCCCGCGAATCAGGGCGAGGTCGCTGATTATATTCGGAATGTATAATATATTAACGGACAAAACGTAAAAAGTTTCGGGATAAGAATCGAGGATCAGATTGGAGTCCTGGGCGACGTAGTCCTGATAATCCATCAACAACCGAAAGAACGGCTCGTGCGCTTGAATGACTCCTTCCACACTTAGAGAAGAGTCCGGCGTTTTCGGAAGTTTATTCCATTCCTTACGCATCGAAGCGAGAAACACCGGAGAATCTTTCATAAATCCTATTTCTTTCTCCAAGGTTTCAAGATGTGCGAGTTTATCCTCCACGTCCTGATTGCTTTTTTTCAAAACCGAAGCGGGGGTTTTTCCCTTCATCACATAAAAGAAATCCTTACGGCGATCCACGAATTTGGAATAGAGATCGATCGCGCCGAAAAAGAAATCGATCCCCAACACTTCCTTCTTCGTAAAATCGCTCTTATCTATAAATTCTTTTAAAAAGAAAAAACTCGCGAGAAGCAGTGGAATCAGAGTGGGAAGAATGACGAGAGAAAGTTTTTTAAGAAGGGAAAGATTGTATATTGTTCGTATCACGGCTTTACGATCCTTGAAGGAGGAAGAGTGAAGCCGATTTCGAGCTTATTTCAAGAAATTATTGCATAAGCGGATAATAAAAAATGATTTTACCGATTTTGAATATGTGTTTTAAAGAAAACGGGTGAATCCCCTTGCGAGAAAACACCCGTTTGATAAACGAATTCGGTTTAAATTTCAGGTACTTTTTTCGACAACGAGCATACTACGGAGCATCCACGCGGTTTTTTCGTGAATTTCCAGTCTCTGCGTAAGCAAATCCAAAGTCACTTCGTCACCACCTTCGTCCGCTACGGGAAGAAGCGTGCGAGCCGTTTTGATCACGGTTTCATGTCCGCTCACTAAATGACGGATCATGTCCTCTGCGACCGGAACTCCGCCTTCTTCGTGAATCGAAGTGAGCTTGCCCAAATGATGGGAAGAGCTGGGCGCATAAAAACCCAAGGAACGGATTCTTTCCGCGATCAGATCTATGGAAAGCCAAAGCTCGTTGTATTGTGTTTGGAACATCAGATGCAAAGTGTTGAACAGCGGACCCGTCACGTTCCAGTGATAACTATGAGTCTTAAAGTAAAGAATGTACGTGTCTGCTAAAAGTTTTTGCAACCCTGTGTTGATGGACTCTCTATTTTTTTCGGATATTCCTATATCTATGTCAGTCATATTCAGATCCCCCTGTTTCATTTTAGACCGAGGGAATAAAAGAACAAGAAAAAAGTTATATAATAAAACGGTGTGAAAGAATTTCCACACCGTTCGGTTTAAATTATTTTTTCTTGGAATTGTAAGCGCGGATCGCGGAGAAAACTTCCTCCAACTCTTCGTCTTTCATATAAGGAAACAAAGGATAGTTGAGCACGGACGCGCAGATTCTCCCCGTCGTATGTTTATCCCCGAATTTTCCCTTGATATAAGGTTTTGCTCCGGGTTGATCGCTCATCGCGCCTGGATAAATATTACCGAAACCGATTCCTTTTTCCTTCAGAACATCCTGAATCAAAGGACGTTCTTCCGGAGTGGAAAGAGTCACGTTGCAATATCCGTTTTCCTCGTAGTCCTTAGGCGGTTGAATCACTTGAATGCCGAGGTTTGGGAGTATTTCATAATATTTTTGTGCGGCTTTTCTGCGAGAAACGATTCTCGCATCGAGATGTTTCAGGTTGATGTTGAGAAACGCGGCTTGCAAAGTATCGAGCCTCGAGTTCCAACCCACGTCGCCGTATGCGTAATGAGAAATTCTTCCGTGATTGGAAAGCATTCTTACCTTGTTCGCGAGTTCTTCGTCGTTCGTAAAAACCGCTCCGCCGTCTCCGGCGCCGCCTAAAACTTTTGCGGGATAAAAAGAAGTGGTAGTGATCAAAGCGTCCTTGTAAATCGAAGCGCCTTTGTATTTCACTCCGTAACACTGAGCTCCGTCTTCCAGCAACGGAATTCCTTTCGACTTGCAGAGTTTGCGGAAATCTTCCAAACGGGAAGAACCCCAACCGTAAAGATGAACGATCATCGCGGCCTTCGGTTTCACTTTGTCCACGGCCTTTTCGAATTCCGCGAAATCCATCTGGAGATCGTCCGGATTCGTATCGATCGTATAAGGATCCGCGCCTACGTTAACCACAGCTTCAAACGTAGCCCAGAAAGTGGAATCGGGAAGAAGAACCGCGTCGCCCTTACCCACGCCCAATGCGCGTAACGCCAATTGAAGTGCGTCCGTTCCGTTCGCACAAGCGACCGCATACTTTGCATCGGCTTGCGCCGCTAGATTTTTTTCCAATAGGGAAACTTCTTCCCCGCCGATAAAACTCGCGTTCTTGCTGAGAATCTTAACCTTCTCTTCCCATTCTTCCAGTAGTCCCGGTTCAAACCTTTTGATATCGATAAATGGAACGCCCATTTGGCTCTCCTATATTTTTTTAAATTTATATTTAAGAATATTCTAAAATACTACTTCTTTCTTTTTTTCGCGGCCTTCTTCTTGGAAGGAGACGTTTTCTTTTTGGCGACGGGCTTAACCGGCTTTTTTTTCGAAGCGGTCTTCTTTACGGGAACTTCAAGCGCCTTCAACTTTTCGCGAAAGGAAGGATTTGCCTTCAGAAGAATCTTCTCGTCGAACATCAACGCGGCGACTTCCTCGTAACGACTTACCGGAAAAAAGGACATTCCCTTTTTGACGTAATCCGGAATCTCTTCCAGGTGTTGAAGATTGTCCTTCGGGTAGATGATCTTATGAATTCCGACTCGTTTTGCCGCGACGATCTTCTCACGTAAACCGCCGATCGCAAGAACCTCTCCGGTTAACGTGATTTCACCGGTCATTCCGTAACCCGCTTTGATTTTCACGCTCAAAGCGAGGGAAAGAATCGCGGTCGCCATCGTAATTCCCGCGGAAGGTCCGTCCTTGGGAGTTGCGCCGTCCGGAACGTGCAAGTGAACCATTCTTTCCGAAAACAATTCGTCATTACTTAAGAAATTTTTAATATAACTCAACGCGATGCTGGACGATTCTTCCATCGTCTTTCCGATCATTCCCGTAAGAAGAATCCCGCCCTTTCCTTTTACGAAAAGCGCTTCGATGAGAAGGGTCGCCCCTCCGACGGATGTCCAAGCAAGACCGAGCGCGGTTCCGGGAACGGAAGCCCGGACCATTCTTTCATCGGTAAACTTCGGAACGCCTAGGAAAGTTTCCAAATCCGTATCCTTTACGATCTTTGGAAACGGTTCCTTCTTTACGATCTTCATCGCGATCTTACGTACGAGCTTATCCGTGACTTTTTCAAGACCACGAACGCCCGATTCTCTCGAATAAGAATCGATGAGCGCAACCACGGCCTTTTTATCGAAGTCGATTCCGTACGGAGCGACTCCATTCTTATTTAAAACTTTTTTCCAAAGATATTTCTGAAAGATCTGAACCTTCTCATCCGTAATATAACCGGAAAGATTGATGATCTCCATTCTATCCAAAAGAATTCTCGAGATGGAATCGAGCGTATTCGCGGTCGCGATAAAAAACACATTCGAAATATCGAATGGAAGATCCAGATAATGATCCCTGAAATTTTTATTCTGTTCCGGGTCCAAAACTTCGAGCAATGCCGAAGCAGGATCTCCTTGGATTCCCACCGCGAGTTTGTCGATCTCGTCGAGAAGGATGACGCAGTCCCTTTCTTTTGTTATGCGAAGTGCGGAGATGATCTTTCCGGGCATGGAACCGATGTATGTTCTTCTATGTCCTTTGATCTCTGCCTCGTCCCTCATTCCTCCGACGGAGAATCTAAAAAACTTTCTTCCCATCGCTTCCGCGATGGACTTTGCGATGGAAGTTTTTCCCACTCCGGGAGGTCCGACTAAAAGAAGGATCGTTCCTTTCTCGTCGCTTTTCAGTTTTTTGACCGCGAGGAATTCTAAAATTCTATCCTTTACGTCCTCGAGTTTATAGTGATCGCGGTCCAAGGTTCTTTTGGCCTTTTCAAGATCGATCTCTCTGTGAACCGCGGGTTCCCAGGGAAGCGACTCGAGGATGTCCAAGTAATTTCGGATAACGTTATAATCCCCGGTGTTCGGATCGGCGTAAGAGAATTTATCCAATTCTCTCGTTACTTCTTCGATGACTTCCGGATCGGCTCCGATCGATTTCAAACGTTCCAAAAATTTCTCGTATTTCTTTTCGAACTTATCGTCCTTGATTCCGAGTTCGTTTTGAATCGCCTTGAGTTGTTCCCGAAGAAAAAATTGTCTTTGTTGTTTGTCGATCTTGTCTTGGATCTGATCGGAGATTTCTCTTTGTATGGATACGAGTTCGATTTCTTTTTTGAGAAAAAGAAGAACCTTTTCGATTCTTTCCTTCAATACGTTGGATTCGATTACGGATTGGTATTCTTCCTTTTCCAAGTTGAGAATGGAACAAACAAAATCCGCCATCTTTCCGGGTTCGTTTACGTTGAGCATCGTGAGTTTCATCTCTTCGGTAAACAACGGATTGTTCTGCGCTAGTTCGCGAGTCATGACGAGAAGAGTTCTCATCATCGCCTTGATCGTATTCTTAGGCGCGCCCGGTTCCTCTTCCGGATAAGAAACCTTTGCGATCAACGGATCGATGTTTACATACGATCCGATTTTAAAACGTCTAACGGTGTTGATGAGAATGTTCACCGCGCCGTCGGGTAGATTCACTTTTTTTAATATCTTTGCGACTACGCCGTATTGATAGACGTTTTCGGAGGTTTCCTTTTCATTCTCCTCGTCCTTTAAAAGTACGAGTCCCAGAAAAGAATTTCCTTTTATGGATTCTTCCACTGCCTTCGCGAATTTACCGCTCGGAACGATCAAGGGTGTGATGATCCCCGGAAATACGGGTCGAGACTTGATCGGAATTAAAAACAACTCCGGTGGTAAAATAGAGTCCAATGGAATGATTGGATTCTCATCAATTCCCGACAAATCCTCTAAAGGTTCCAAAAGGCCTCCTCAATTTTCGCAAAAAATACCGGCGAAGACCGGATTTTGTCCAGGTTCCTACACAGGAAGGGATTCTCAAATCAAATCCGACCCGTTTTCAATCTAAATTGGGAGGGCGGAAACGGGAGTTCCTGAAGTTCATTCCTCCGGATCTTCGATTTCCGCGGTATCGGTTGACTTTCATTCCATGAAATCCTATAATTGGCGAGTTCAAAAGAGAAACGAAGAGTGAGGAGTTCAAAAAAGATGAAACGATGGGCAATATACTTCATGGCGGCTTGTCTTGTTTTATCGTCTGCGGATTGTAAAAAAAACGAAGACGATACCGACAAAACAATCCTCGGTTTGGTTGTGGCGGACTTTTTATACAATCCCTACGAAAAGATCACCCCTTCCGCGGGAACGATCACGGTTGCGGGCGCGAGTTATACGAACCGGGCTTATTCTCCGGCATGTACGGGAGCGGACGGTAATACTACATTCTCCATTTACAGAAAGAAGGTGAGCGCTTCGAATAAAAAACTTCTCATCAACTTTATGGGTGGCGGCGCTTGTTGGAGCGCCTACAACTGTTTCGGATCGAGCACGACCACATATTTCAATCAGCTCAATTCCGTTCCGGATCTATTCGTCAAGGTCGCGTTCCAAGGTGTGATGAACGAAAAGAACGCTTCCAATCCATTCAAGGATTACGACGTGGTTTTTATTCCGTATTGTACGGGAGATCTTCATATCGGTTCCAAGGATACAACGTACACAAACCCGAATACGGGAACCGCGACTGTGGTGAAACACAGAGGATACGATAACGTTCTTGCAACTTTGAAGTATATACAATCCGAATATACCGGAGTGGAAACCGTTTTCGTAACGGGGCAAAGTGCGGGCGGTTACGGTGCGCTCTTGAACTATCCGATCGTAAGAGAAACTGTGAAAGGATTGAACGCTTCCGTAAAGATCAACATGCTTTCCGATGCGTCTAACGGTGTGGTACCGAACGGTTTCTTCAACCTTTTGAGCACTCAATGGGGAGCCGATCCGAATCTTCCGACTTGGGTGACCGGGATCGCAGGCAACTATCTCACAACGGGTACACCTTCGATTCAGGATTTCTTTACGAAGGTTTCCACATACTACACGGCTTCCGGAGATAAGACCGGACAATATACGGCGACATTCGACGGGAACCAAAGATTCTTTTATAAGGTAATGACCACCATCAACGCGGCTCCGACTTATACGGATTCGAAAACGACGGACCCTTATGATTCTTCCAAAACTTATTCTTCTTTATTCGGAGATACGGACGGTAGTTCGGTTCCCGATGGAACCCCCGCTTCCACGGACGGTTCGAGTTGCGGTTGGACACAACAAGCGGTCACTTCTATGAACGGAATCTCGGGAGGAACAACGAATTATTCGTATTACATCGCTCCGGGGGACGTTCATACGATCACCACTTCGGAAGACATGTACGGTGTGAATTCCGGTGGAACCAACTTCGTTACTTGGCTCACAACTCTTTCCACGGGAGTGAAACCGGGGAACGTTAAGTGTACAAGCAACAGCGGAAACTGCGCGACTTCGAATCTGATCAAGAGCAAGATCAATCTCGCATTAAGTGCGGCGACTTCGGATCAATCGTATCCGAGTTCCAAGAATTTAGTGACTACCTGCGGGACCATTACAGGTCTCTAATATAAAAAAAATCCGCACGGCCTTTCGATCGTGCGGATTTTCTGATCCAAATATCTTCTTTTTCTAAATTAGAAAAATCAGTTAGGCGTTACCGTCAGACGAGCCGCCGTTGTGGAAATGGACGCTCTCAAACCTTGGCATGTATAAGGGGAAGAGGAAGCGATCCCGCTCACCGTAAGCGTATATTGACTGTTCGCAGTCGCGTTGATATCCAAAGACGCTCCCGTCGTAGAGCTGGTCAGAATCAATGTACTACCCGGATCTTTCACGGTAAGCGAGAAATCGGAATAGTTCGAATTACATTTGCTGGAACTATGTGTTTGAGTTCCGTTGATTGCAGTCAGTTTATAACTACCCGCTTGTGTAAAAGTCAAAGTTGGTGTTCCGTTTTGATCCGCACAAATCGTCATACTCTGACCCGCAGGAACGGTGAAGCCGGTCGGACTTACGCTGAAACGATTCGCTCCGTTACATGGATTTAAGAGAACGGTCGCGAAGATAAGATTCTGAAAAAGTTTATCTGACTTTTCCTCGTCTGTTTCTTTCGGCTTACAGGAAACTGCGATCGTTAAAATCAAAAGACCTAAAACTAAACTTCTAGAAATCTTAAAAAATCCGAACGAACCTCCTGTGAATGTATTTGGGCAACTAACCTGATTGAATTCCTTCATTTCTATTTTCCTTTAAAAGGGTGTTTAACGTTTATATCTTTTCTGAGAGTAGCACGGACAAAACTTCTAAGAAAAATTAATACCCGCATTCGGAAGCGGAAAGACATCCGGACATAGTACTATAACAGAAGGATGAATTCGTACAGGAATAAGGTTTCGTAGTACAGCCGCCCGCGAATCCAACCGAGCTACATGTGAGCACACCGGCCGCGAGCACTTTAATCGATTTCGCTCCAGTAACGGTTACCGGCGCTCCGCCGTTTGCGGTTACGGACGCCGTAAAAGTAATCGCAGTAGGACCACCCTGAGCGGTGGGCGTTCCGGTCACATTCCCGGTGGAAGAATTAAAACTAAGACCGGCAGGTAAAGTAGACGTAAGAGTAAAATTATCGAACTTACAATTCTTATTCGCTAACAATTGCGTTTCACTCGCGGATGGGGAAGTAAAATGAATTCCTATAGAAGGAATCGCACTGCCAACCTGCGCATTGATCGTAGTATTGCTGGAAATCATAGTGATACTTGAAGGACAGAGAGTGGACAATTGTTGTAAAAGAAGAAGCGTTACGTTGTCGTCCTGCTTTTTCTTTTCATCATCGCAAGAAATGAAAATCGAAGAAAAGAGCAACAACGCTAGAATAGATTTTTTCAAGAGACAGATCCTTATTTGAAGTATTAGTAATTCATTCTATTTACTTTACTTCCAAGAACGGTCAGCTTACCTCGAATAAAATAAGGGATTTCGTATTTTAATTTTAAATATCCTTAATGATCAAATCCATCATACGGATAAAAACTTTGCGAATATCGTCTCTGGCTTCTTCTGAAGGAAGAACCTTATGATTCCAGATTTTTAATCCGAAACGAATGAAGAAATTGTCCAGAAACTCCGATTCCACGTGAGTTTTCAGCAAGGTTTTGCCCGCGTCTCGGCTCCAAGTAAGCGCGACCTTGGTTCCTTTGTCCCCGTTCGCATGAACGAGCGTTTCGGTGAATTCATGAATGATCGATTCGAGATTTCCGGGAATCACAAGATTGATCGCCCAGGTCGGAATCACATACGAAAAACCGCCGGAAACGTCGAACTTCTCGATTTTCTGAATCTTAAACGAAAGAGAACCGTTATCGGGATGATTTACAAAAACGCCCGAAAGAAGAATTTCAGGATTCTCTAATAAAAGACCGTAGAGGTTCGCTTCGAGAGAAACACGAACCTGAAACGGAAAATGATTCAAGGAAGGAATCGAAATCGCGTCTTCCGGAAAATGATTTTTAGAATCATAGGGAAGAATTTTTCCGTGTGCGGTCAAAAACTTAAACGAAATATCCGGGGTTTTCGAGTTTAAACGAATCTCAGCGAGAGTTTTTCCCTTTTGATTTTCGATCTTGATATTCACCCAACCCAAATATTTGATCGTATCGAGGTAATCGCCTAACTCTTCGTAGTCGTCCGCAAGATTTCTGGAAATCGATCCTTTAAAGTTGAATCGTGTGACCGCGGATTCTCCCTTACCCTCTTTTTCTTCCGAAAGAACCAAAAGAGAATCCAATCCGAAATAATAATTTAAGAATTTACCGAGATCGGGAAACGACTTGGAAAGATCGTT
Organism: Leptospira barantonii; assembly: GCF_002811925.1. Lineage (NCBI taxonomy): Bacteria > Pseudomonadati > Spirochaetota > Leptospiria > Leptospirales > Leptospiraceae > Leptospira > Leptospira barantonii. Next base: position 82,941 of record NZ_NPDS01000010.1, on the reverse strand, counting down.
CAAAACCTTTCGCGCTTCGGGGTTGTTGATCTTTTTAAAGATCATCGAATTCGGAGCTTCGATTTGTTTCACGTTATGCGGATCCAAAAACTTCAAAGAGGATTCCATCGCCATCACCGCGTGTTTGTGCGTAAACGGTCCGAGATGAGTGACTAAATCCAAATTTCCGGAATAAGAAGTTCCGCTGTAAAGAGGTTTTGGATTGTGTTTGAGATCGAATTCCGCGCTGAAATCCCCGAAGGAAGGAACTGCGATCGTTTTCATTCTTTTTTCTTCGAGACTGATTTTATAACCTTCGGAGGAGAATTTTCCCTTATACGAAACCCAATGAGTTCCGTCCTCTTCCTTTTGCAAGAACTCGGAATGATAGAGTTTTTTCAGTTCGAACTTTTCGAGAGATGCTTCTATATATTTATGAAATTCTAATGCTTTTCCGTCGTATTGAACCTTCTTCGCGACTCCTCTCAAAAAACCGAGGAATTGTTTTGAGATTTCTCTTCCGTCCGGTCCGATGGAAGGAGGGATGTCCTTGAGCGACAACGCGCCTAAAACCGGAAAAACAAGAAGAATGGAGAATACGATCGCACCCCGAAGAATCAATCTTTGAACCTGAGCTTTCAAACCAACCACCTTTATATAACAATCGATATATATTACTGAAGTATTCCCCCAAACCTAATTCCTGATTTTTAAATTGCAAGATATTTTATAACGATCGCTACAGGAAAATAACAACGTGCGCTCTGTTCGGTTCTGAAAAAGAAGGAGTTCCCACATTCGCACAATCGATGATTCAAAATTCCAAGATAAGAATCTAAATTCTTCTTAATATCTCAAAACTTTTTCCTTTTTATTTGACTAATTTTTATTATAACATATTAAAATCTACTATAACGAACAATCTCAAAAACTGGAGGCCTGAAAATGTCTGAATTGGTTCGAGAAGTAGAATCTGCCAACGAGCAGTATTCCAACGAATTTGGTGAAAAGGGAAAATTGGCTCTTCCGCCCGGAAGAAGGTTCGCGATTCTAACCTGTATGGACGCAAGATTGGATCCGGCAAAATACGCCGGTCTTTCGGAAGGAGACGCGCACGTTATCCGAAACGCCGGTGGCCGGGCTTCCGACGACGCGATTCGTTCATTAGTAATTTCTTATAAACTACTCGGCACGAAAGAATGGTTCGTGATCCATCATACCGATTGTGGGATGGCGCTTTTTACGGACGTGATCATTCGTCGCCTTTTGGCGAACAGTCTGGAAACCGCAACCGTTGGCGAAGCGGGTTGGAAGGATATCGGCAAAGGTCCGGGTTCCAAGGAAGCGGAGTTCGTGAATTGGCTCACTTTTGAGAATGAATTTTCAAGCGTGGTCGACGACGTGAAACGGATCCGGAATCATCCTCTTGTACCGAAGAATATTCCGATCTACGGTTACGTTTACGACGTCAAAACGGGCAAACTTCTTCCGGTTCCCGAAGCTACCGAAATCGGAAAGGCTCTTGTGGAAGAATTCGCTTAACAAAATCGGATGCGTGCGTTTCGCGCGAGACGACAGATTCTCACGCCAAACGAAGACAACGATCGCGTGAAACCGTGTCGCATCCTTTTAGCTTTCGATTCTTCTTTTTTACGAAATTCGAACTCAAGGTTCTATGATAAACCGGATCGGATTTCCCTTTCTTTCGTCGAGAGCCTCGAGACATTCATTCAATTCTTCTAATGAATGATGCGAAGTGATGGAATTCGTAAGATTGATCTTTCCCTTAAGATAAAGATCGATCAACTCCGGAATGGCTCTTCGATCGGAACCGTACGAACCGGAAACGGAAATCATCTTTTCGATCAATATAAAAGGAATCTGAAACTTCAACGGTTGTCTTCCGATTCCGACAAGAACGATTCTTCCTCCCGGATTCATGGCGCGAAGAGATTCTTCCACGTTGGACATATAACCCGAAAAATCCGCGAGAAGATCCACTCCGTTTGAAACTTCCTTCAAAGCCTTTCCGGGATTTCGAACCTCTTTCAAATTGATAATCTCATCGGCTCCGTATTTCGCCGCATTCTCCAGCGGACCTTTGTCTACGTCGAGCGCAATCACCTTCCCGCTCGTCAAAGCCCTCGCGACAGCAACCGCGTGGATTCCAAGTCCGCCACAACCGAAGATCGCAACCGTATCTCCGTCCTTGATATTCCCACGATAACGAATCGCGTGATACGGTGTGGAAACCGCATCGGCAAGAATCGCTCCCTGATCAAAAGGAATCGCTTCCGGCAGAGAATACAAATAACGTTCTTCGACGACGTTGTATTCGGCGAAACTTCCGTCCCGATCGAATCCGAAAACGCCGAGATCCTTACAAAGATTTTCGTGACCCGCCTTACAGTAATTACATACTCCGCAGGAAGTTCCGGCCGCGATCACGACACGATCCCCTTTTTTAAAACGACTTACTTTTTCACCGATCTCTTCGACAATACCGGAAGATTCATGACCGGGAACTCTCGGAAAATGTTTACACTTGAGCGTTCCGTGAACGACGAGATGAACATCGGAGCCGCAGATTCCGCAGGCTTTGATTTTTACTTTTACCTGATCGGGTCCGAGAGACGGAACGGGAACATCCCTAATGTCTAAAATTTTTTTACCGGATTCTAAAACTGCGGCTTTCATTTTCGATTCTCCATAACAAGACGCAACGTAGATTAAGATCGATCTTGTCTCAGTCAAGGTGATTTGAACGGGAATTTACGTTCGCCTCCTCGAATTTTAAAAAATTACGATCGTAAAAACGCGTTTTAACCCGAGAATTTTTCCGGGTTTAGCACTTGAATCCAGAACCTCGGGTTTTTTCATGGAAGAAGAATCGTCCTCGATGTAAAATCGAACGATTCGATCGATAAAACTCCTTCCGGAGGAACACATGGAACCAGAGACTATCTACCGGGAGATCAAAGCCAGCCAGAACGGCCAAGATTGGCATCATAAGAATTGTTTCGGTTGTGGACCCGAAAATTCAAAAGGGATCCACGCAAGTTTTCCGTTTCACGAAGAAAGCGGAGAGGTTCGATTTCCGTTTAAAATCGAAAAGGCATTCGAAGGCGCTCCGGGTTACGCGCACGGCGGGGTTCTTGCGACTCTTCTCGACGAGGCTCAAGGAGTTCTTTGTTTTCATCTCGGACATTTTGTGATGACCGACCAGCTTTATATGCGTTATCACAAAGCGGTTCCTCTCAACGAGGAAGTGGAAGTTCGTTGTTGGGTTACGATGGTTCGTAGAAGAAGACTTTACACCAAAGCGACGATTCATCTTTCCAAAACGGGAGAACTTCTCGTTTCCTCTAAAGCGCGTTGGTATGATATGTCCGAAAGAACGATGAGAAGAATGTTCCAAGGAACCGTGTTCCCCATCGACACTCTTCTTCAGGTTTTGGAAGTCAATCAAAGACGAGGCAAGGAAATCCGTAAACGCCTCAAACTTCAAAAGGCCGCTTCCTAAAAGCGGCTTTTATTATATTCTGGTTTTATAATACAAAAATTTACAATATACTAGTCGGACCGAATCGTTTGAAACACTTGGCGAATCCAGGATTCCAAACCGTCCAAACCCGGCTTTTTGTGTTTTAAAAGAAGTCGGAAATACAATCCACCGTATAAAAGATCGATAAACCCTTCCACTTCCGAGTCGCTGACATCCGGAAATTCTCCGGTGTGTTTTCCTTGTTTGATGTATTCCACCGCGATCTTTCTTCTAGGTCTTAGATAATCGTCCTTGATCGCCTTTGCCAATTCGGCGTCGTCTTGCGCGGCTCCGATCACGGAAGATATTACCTTTCCGTAATCTCCTTGAAAGACCCCGGCCAAACCTTTCATTTGTTTGATCATTCCTTCCTCTAAAGAAAGTCCTTCCGGAAAATCCAAATAAGGACTGATTAAGGTGAGAATGGTGTTCATCGCCAAGGTCGCCTTACTCGGCCATCTTCTGTAGATCGTGGTTCTTGCGACCCCGGTTTTTTCCACAATATCGTCTATGGAAAAACCGTAAAATCCCTTCGAAGCCAAAAGTTCGAAAGTGGCCTTCAGGATGGATTCTTCGTAATCCTGGGTCCGAGGTCTTCCCCTTACGGGAGAATTTTCCTCTTTTTTGCGGGATTTCTTTTTTGCGGGCATATTTTCTTTTCTCAAAAAAACTCTTGACGGTCAAGACATTTACGATACTGCTGGTATCGAATATACGAAACTACCAGTATCGTAAATAATTCAAGGAGAATCATAATGCGCACAGCGATATCGACCCTGATCCTTTCCGGCATCTTTGCGTTCGCTCTGAGCGCCGAAAAAAAATCGAACACACCCGTCAACGTGGTGAACGGTTTCTTTTCGGCCTTCGGAAAAGGCGATCTTCCCGGTGTGATCGGCAGTTTTCACGAGAACGCATCGATCACTGCGGTGAGAAAGGCTTCCAGAAAATCCGGAGAACTCTACGGATCTTATACCGGTAAAAAAGGAGCGGAAGAATTCGTTTCCAACCTGGGAAAAACGTTCAACACGAAAGAGTTCGTGGTCGAGAACGTGATCGGAAACAAGGAAGTGGTGTTTGCAAACGGACGTTTCAAACACGAATTGAAATCCACGGGCAAAACGTATGAAAGCGACTGGGCTTTGAAATGTATCGTTAAGGACGGTAAAATTTTAGAATATCGTTTTTACGAAGATACTTCCTCGTTCGACGTAGCCAATCGTTGAGGATTTAAGATTTAGATTCGGTTTCCTTAAACCTGACCGGGCAAACAATCGAACGTGCGCCCGGTCTTTTTGAGTTATGTCAAACGCTCCAAGTTCCCGGATGAATCACCGTTTTGATTCTGTTGAGAATCTCCACGGTTAAATAAGGTTTTTGTAATACGTCTACGACTCCGGCCTTTAATAACTCGGACTTCTTTCCGGGTTCTATAAAACCGCTCGCGAGAATCGCACGGACCTCCGGATGAATCCGTTTCATCTCGTAATACATTCTATCCCCTTCGATTCCGGGAAGTCCTACGTCGGAAAGAACAAGATCGATTCGATTCCAATGAGTTCTATAAATTTCGACCGCGTCCAATCCGTTCATAGCGACCAGGACCTTGTATCCTTCCTTCTCGAGAATGGAAGTTAAAACTTCTCGCAACATATCTTCGTCTTCCACGAGTAGAATCGTTCCCGATCCCTGAGTGGAAATTTTAGAAACCGATTCTTCCTTTGTTTCTTTGGGTTCCGCTTCGCGAGTTTGTGTTTGTGCGGGCAGAAAAATTTTGAACGTGGTCCCGATTCCAAGCTCGGTATCCACTTCGATAAATCCACGATGTCGTTCCACGATTCCGTATGTCGTCGCAAGACCGAGCCCGGTTCCTCTTCCGGATTCCTTCGTCGTAAAGAATGGTTCGAAAATTCTCGCCTTGGTAAAAGAATCCATTCCGATACCGGTATCGCTTACGCTCAGTTCCAAGTAAACCGCGGCTTCCGCCTTTTCGTGTTTTCCACGTATCTCTTCGCCTTTGACGGTTTTGGTTCCGATCGTGATCTTTCCTCCGCCCGGTTCCATCGCGTCTCTCGCGTTCACACAAAGATTCAAAAGTACTTGATGAATCTGAGAATGATCCGCCAAGACCTGAGGAAGATCGCAGTTCATAGTCAAATCGACTTCGATCAACTTGGGAAATGTTTCGTCCATCAGATGCACAACTTCGAATATTACGGAATTCAAATGCACCGGCTCCAAGGTCATGTCGCCTTTTCTTGCGATCGTAAGCAACTGTCCTACCAGATCCGCTCCTCGTTTGATCGTTTTGGAGATGGCTTCCTTACTTTTGGCGAGTTTATGAACGTCCGAACCTTCGTCCTGAAGAATGGAAAGATGACAGGACATGATTCCCAAAAGATTGTTGAAGTCGTGCGCGATACCTCCGGCGAGAGTCCCCAAACTTTCCAGTTTTTGACTTCGGAACAATCGTTGTTCGAGCTGTCTGCGTTTCGTGATGTCCATGATCACACCCGCGAATCCGGCAATATTACCGTCTCTGAATATAGGTCGTACCGAAATCTGAACCCAAACCGAACCGCCGTCCTTGAGTTTCATTCTGCATTCGCACATGTCCCGGTTTCCCGAGAGCGCGGATGAGATGAGCCTTCTTGAGAATTCCCGGTCTTCCTCCAGAATCATATCCTTGAAACTGTTTCCCGTGATCGAATCCGAAGAATACCCGGTAAGCGAATGAATGATCGGACTGATATACGTCACGTTGCAGAGTACACTCGCGGAAAAGATGACGTCGTTGATGTTCTCCACGAGTTCTCTGTATTTTTGTTGTGATTCCTGAAGCGCGGCTTCGGCGTTTTTTCTTTCCGTGATCACGGTTCCGGATGCGATCAAGAATTTTACGGCTCCGGATTCGTCCCGCATGGGTTGTATTGCAAAATCGATTACGACAAATTCTCCCCCTGCAATTCGGATCTCGGTGTCGTATCGAAGAGTTTCTCCCATACAAGCTCTTTGTATGGATTCTCTAAGACGTTCTTTGCTTCGATCGGAATAGGACCACCAATACGTTTCATCGAAAGGTTTTCCCAATACGTCTTCGAATCGTAGATTGGCTACGGTCAAAGGCGCCTTGTTGACTTCGATCAAAACTCCGTCCGGTTGAATCAAACCCACGAACATGTTCGGAAGAAGACCGTCTATGATATCTCTGAGATGTTTCTGACTTTTTTTCTCCGCGTTTTCGATCCGCTTAAACTGCGTTATGTTTCTTGCAACCCAGTAGACCGTATTTTCGGAACGATAAGAAACGCTCGCTTCAAACCAAAGAACTTCTCCGTGAACTTCCAAATCGTATTCTATGTTTTGTGTTTTGCCCGTTTGTAACGTTTTGCGAATCGTGTTTTCCGCAAGGTCGGCCTTATCCGAAGCGAAAAAATCCCGAACTCGATTGCCGAGAAGTTCCGTAGGAGGTGCGGTTAAGAATTTTGCCTTTGTGGGAGCGATCTTTAAATATCTTCCTCCCGCGTCCATGACGAGAATGATGTCGGTCATCGCGGAGAACAACGCTCTTAGATCCAACTCGGAATCCTTCAAAGCGTCTTCCGCTTTTTTGCGCGCGGTGATATCTTGGGCCATCACGAGCCCGTAATCGATTTGTCCGTTTTCACTTTCGATCGGCGCGTGTTCCAGTTTGAAAATTCTTCCCATATAAGGAATTTCGATCGTAGTCGATCTTCCTTCGAGAGCCGCGTGATATAGAGGTTCGCTCAGATCGCAGATATCTTTCGGAAAAACTTCCCGCATCGTTTTGCCTTGAACGAACTCCGAGGTCAGATCGATCAGAGTAAGACCTCTTCCTTCGAAGATGATATAACGAAGATTGCGATCAAAAACGGCGACTCCTCCGTTGGGAAATTGTTTCGTGATTTGTCTGTAGAGATATTCTCGTTTTACCTTGTCCATTTCCGATCGATTCGTCTCTTCCTTCTCCAGCATTTCCAACATAACTCCTGAACCTCGGCGATAAACCGTTCGGATTAGATGAGTTTGAAATCATTCTAAACGGAACGGGAAGAATTTTCTCTCTATTTGGACGAATTAAGAAACGAAGCTAATTTTACAAACGATTCTTATCGAAACGGACTATACACTAAGACTTATTCTTTTGAAACGTTCTCTCTAATCAAATATGTCAAAAATTTGTTTCCAAAAAGGGAGAATGAAGCCCGAATCCGACGATCGATTTCCATTGACAATGAAGGAATTTAAAAGGAAGTATAAGAGGGAAAACACGGAAGAAATCCGAAGTTTACGTTCAAAAAAGAATATATAAAAATTAGAATATTCTAATTTCTTAAATCGAACCGAAGACGGATCGTTTTGATCGAAGCCGATCCGTCGGTACCCGGTTGTTTCGATCGGCCTTATTCGGAAACCAGAAATTTAAGACCTAAGACGGACAAAATCAAAGTGGAAAGAAAAAATCCTCTCCAAAAATCGATCGGTTCTCCGTGAAAAAAGATTCCCACAAGAACGGTTCCCACCGCACCTAAACCGGTCCAGATCGCGTAACCGGTTCCCATAGGAATCGTTTGAATCGCTTTATTCAAAAAAACCAAACTGAGTACAGCAGAAACGACGAATCCGCCGGTCCATGTCGGTTTAGAAAAGTTATCGGACAACTTCAGACAAGTCGTAAATCCGATCTCGAATGCGGAAGCGATGATGAGATAGATCCAAGCCATAACTCCACGCTTTTTTACGTTAGAAAGACATCAACTCATTAACCTTCGAACCGACTAAAGCTTCTTTCAACTTTAGAATCGAGACAAACAACAAAGTTCTTTTCAAAATCCGTCGTTCTATTGAAATCGTTCCGTATGAAACAAACCGGATGGATACGCAATTGTGCGCGCTTCTTGTTGCCGGTTTTCTTTTTATATCTTCTTTCGTTCACGTTTACCGATTGCGAAAACGCGGAATACTCCGGTGTTTCGGCGAAACTCGGAGCGGTTCAAGCTGGCAAAAGCAAACTTCCCTCCCGTTCTTTCGAAGGGGAAGAAAACGAAACTTCTCCCTTTTGGCTTGAGGATTCCGTAGAATCCGAGACAGCGAAAGCGGAATATCTTCCGATCCAATCCGAATTTAAAAACGAGTCCACCGATTCAACTCTTGAGACCGGTTCCGACTTCAGACTTTCACATTTTCTAATCAACCTTCCGCCTCCGATTTCCTGAAATTTATGACTCGCAGACTTCTTCTTTTTTGATAGAATCTGCTCTCTTTCAAAAAGTTATTTCGGAGCCGATTATGTGCGCATCGACACAACGCGTCGTTTTTATTCGTATTCTTCAGTTTATTATGTTATTCTTTTTTACGTTCGAGATTTTTTCCCAAGGAAACGAAAGCCCTTTGGCTTTTTTCGGCGATCCGATCGTTAAGGAAGAATCCGATTCTCCCGTACGGGTTAGAATCGATTTGAAAAAAGCGGAGGAAACTTTTCTAAGAAACAATCTTTCGCTTCTCGCAAAACGTCTCGAAGTGGAAGCGTCGAAGGCGGAGATCATACAAACCCGTCTTTGGGACAACCCGGTCGTTTCCGTGGATCAAAACGCATACAATCAAAACACGGGACAATATCTGGACGCTTCCAAAAACGGTCAGACCGCGATTCAGATCGAACAACTTTTCGTATTAGCGGGAAAACGCGATAAACGAATTCGACTCGCTCAGTGGAACGCGAACACGGGAGAACAGGACTTTTACGATCTTCTGCGAACTTTGAAATTGGAACTCAGGGTTACGTTCTATAAACTATTCTATCTTAAAAAGTCCTTGGAATTTTTCGATGAAAACATCCGATCGATCCGCAAGACGATTCAAAGTTCGGAAGCGGTTTATAAAAATCGGGACATTCTTCTCTCCGAGGTATTGCGTCTCAAGTCCATTCTTTTCCGTTTGGAAACGGACCGCTCCGAGATCGTAACCGGTATAATAGAAAAAGAGAATATTCTAAAACTGTTACTCAACGAACCCGAGTATTCGGACGTGGTATTCGAGATCGAGACCGTCGGTCCCGAAGAAAAACGAAATCCGATTCTTGCCAAAAGCGCTCAGGAACTCCTTTCCATCGCTTATGAAAAAAGACCGGACCTAAAAGCCTTGGAATTCGGCATCAAAGCGGAACAAACGAATCTTGCGTTACAAAGATCTCTCGCCGTTCCGGATCTAAAACTCGGAGGCAATTGGGATCGCGCGGGAAACTACATCAACAACTACTACGGAGTAACTGTTTCTATGGCGATCCCCACCTTCGACCGCAATCAGGGGAATATTAGAGAATCCGAATTGGTTCTCGCGGCTAAAAAGACGAAGTATGAGGAAAAAAGAATCAAGATCAGAGCCGAAGTTCTTTCCGCGGTGGGCAGAGCGAAGGAGAAGGAAAGACTACTTTCGGAATATAAGGAATCCTTTACGAAGGATTATCAGAATTTGGCGGGTTTAATGGTTGAGAATTATAGAAAGAAGTATTTAACGATTTTGGAATTTGCGGATTTTTTCGAGGCTTACAGCGACAGCTTTTTGAAAATGATCCGTCTTCAATCGGATCGGATAGAAAGTACGGAATCGGTAAACTACACGTTAGGCGGAACCATATTGGAGATCGGTAAATGATTTTTAAGAATCTATTCCATTCCTTCGTCTCCTTTTATCAAAAACGCCCGAGAATCGTTTTGATGGGTTCCGTTTTGCTTCTTACCCTTGCGATCTTTCTTCAAAACTGGAACACTTCCCGAAAAGCGCAGGAGCACTGGAAGTTGGAAAAGGCGAGAAGTCCTCGCGTGACGGAAGCCGGAGCCAGAATCGAATTTCCGAAAGAACATCCCGGACTTGCGCGTCTTGTGTATCAAAAGATCGGAAAGGGAAACGCCGCGTTCTCCGTAATCGCTTCCGCAAGAGTGATCGCAAGCATCAACACTTCGGTCAACTCGGGAGAACGATTGATTCTCTTCGATTCCGGAGAAACGACTCATCTTTATTCCGAATACAAACGCACACGCGCAGTCGCCTCGAAGGGTTATAAGGATTTGGCGAGAATCAAAGATATGTATGTCAACCAAGCCGCAACAAGAAGGGACGTTACCGAAGCGGAATCCAACTTCGCGGTTGCCAAGGCTGAATCCGCGGAAGCCGAATCCAAATTGAGAACGATCGGTTTTAATCCGAAGGAGCTTGATGCCGTTTCCGGTTCGGGCTCTTCATATTGGATCATCTGCGACGTTCCCGAATCGCAACTCAGCGAAGTGGAAAACGGAGAAGAGGTGAAGATTCAATTCTCATCCTTTCCCGGAAAGATATTTCTTGGTAAAGCGGAAGCGGTGGGAGAAGTGATCGATCCCGTTTTAAGAGCGGTAAAGGTTCGAGTCACTTTAAAAAACACGAAGGAAAGAATTCTTCCCGGTATGTTCGCAAGAGTGGATTTCGGAGATCCCCGTTCCTCGGTGCTTGCGATTCCGAACCAGGCGATCGTTACCGTGGATGAAAAACATTACGTTTTTCTAAAGGAAGACGAGCATTCCTTCCGTAGAAAACAAGTCGTATTGGGTTCTTCCGGAGACGAAAGAACGATCGTCAAGGACGGTTTATCCGAAGGCGACGAGATCGTGATCGACGGGGCCATTCTCCTCAAAGGAATCAGTTTCGGGTTTTAAACGATGATCGACAGGCTGATAGAATTCTCCCTTACAAAAAGAATCCCCACAGTTTTACTAGCGTTATGCGTGCTTGGAATCGGAATCTGGTCCTGGACCACGCTAAAAAAGGAAGCCTATCCCGACGTCGGTGACACGCAGGTTACGGTCATCGCCTTGTTGTCGGGTAAGGCCGCGCTTGAAGTGGAAAGACAGGTCACTCTTCCTCTGGAAAGAGAACTCAACACGGTTCCTTACGTATTAACGAGAAGATCCAAAACGATCTTCGGTTTGAGCGTTTTGCAGATGATCTTCGAAGACGGGGTCAGCGACTTTACCGCAAGACAACTCGTCTTGGAAAAAATCAGAGACGCGGATCTTCCCGAAGAAGCCGATCTTTCTTTGGCCCCTCTTACCGGTCCCGTGGGAGAAGTGTTTCGTTATACGATCGAGGCCGGGGAGGAATGGACCGGCATGGACCTAAGAACGATCCAAGACTGGGTTGTGGTTCCCGCCTTACGTCAAGTAGGCGGTGTTGCGGACGTGATCAACTTCGGAGGTCTGGTCAAACAATATCATATCATCACTTCCCCCAATCGGATCTATCGTTACAATCTTTCTCTACAGGACGTCATAGAAGCGGTCTCTTCGAATAACAGAAATACCGGAGGTCATACCCTTACAAGAGGGGATCAGAGTTTCGCCGTACGCGGGTTAGGTGCGATTCAAAACGCGGACGACATCCGAAACACGGTGGTCACGTCGTCGGGTGGAACTCCGATTTACATCGGCAATCTCGCTTCCGTCGAAGAATATCCGAAACGACCCGACGGAATTTTCAGTTATGCGATCCGAGATCCGGATTCTTCAAAAATCAAACTGAGGGAATCGGGTGTTCAGGGTTTAATCGCGATGCGAAGAGGAGAAAACGCGTCCGAGGTCGTGACCCGCGTTAAGAAAAAAATCGAAGAGATCAATCGAAACTATTTACCGGAAGGAATTCGTTTGACGGCGACCTATGACAGAAGCGATCTCGTAAACTATACGGTAAGAACGATCTCAAGAACCCTATTCGAAGGAGTGAGCATCGTCGTTCTCGTTTTGATCTTTTTTATAGGAAGTGTACGATCCGCGTTAGTCGTCGCTTGCACCATTCCTCTTTCCCTTTTGTTCGCGTTTTCTATGATGAAAATCACGAACATACCGGCGAACCTACTATCCTTGGGGGCGATCGATTTCGGAATCATCGTGGACGGTGCGGTCGTGATCGTGGACAATATTTCGCGAAGATATAAGGAAGCGAAGGAAAAAAAGAATTCCGGTCTTTCGTATCGCGAGATCGAAACCCTTACGATCGATTCTACAAAGGAAGTCGGGACGGAAATTTTCTTTTCCATCTCCATTATCATTCTTGCATATTTACCGATTTTCACCTTTCAAAGAATCGAGGGAAAACTATTCTCCCCTATGGCGTTTACGCTCGCGTATGCGATCCTTGGAAGTATGCTCATCGCGTTGACCTTAATTCCGGTTTTGATGACTTATCTTTATAGAACGAAGTTGGAAAGTAAGGGAAACGATTCTTTGGAATGGCAGAATCCGATCTTTCTTCGAATTCGCGATTTTTATTCCCTGTTTCTGACCGAACGATTGATGAATCCGAAACGGGTCGCGGCTTCCGCTTTGATTCTAATTTTAGGGATCGGAGGATTTTCCTTTTTTAAATTAGGAACCGAGTTTCTTCCGGAATTGGACGAAGGTTCGATCAATATCCGTTGTTTTCTTCCCGTCGGCGTTTCTTTGAGAACGTCGGAAAAATACGTTCCGATTCTCAGGAGCTCGATTTTGAAACACGAACAGGTTTCTTCGGTGCTTACTCAACTCGGAAGAAACGACGAAGGAACCGATCCGTACGGCCCGAACCGTTTGGAAATTCTGATCAGCTTAAAGGATTATTCGAATTGGAAAGAAAAAATTTCTAAAGCGGAACTTCTTCACAAGATCAAAAAGGATCTTCAGGAAATTCTTCCCGGCGCGAGTTTTCTTTTTTCACAACCGATTTTGGACAACGTCACCGAAGCGGTTACGGGTAGCGTTTCCGATCTCGCCATTCTCATCAACGGAGAAGACTTAAACACTCTGAGAAGTTTAGGGAAAGAAATTCTTTCCGTCGTTTCCGAAATTCCGGGCGCAACCGAATCCGGAATCGAACAGGAAGGAGATCAAGCTCAACTCACGATCGAAATCGATCGCAAACAATCCGCGAGATACGGAATCAACGCGTCCGAAATTTTGGATACGATGGAAGCCGCGATCGGAGGTAAGGAAGTCGGAATTCTTTACGACGGTTCGAAAAGATTCGAAATCATCGTACGATATACGAACGACTTTCGTTCTTCGATCGACTCGGTGCATACGTTACTCGTCACCGGACCCGGAGGTGCGAGAATTCCTCTCGCAGAACTTGCAAAGATAGAATTCAAAGACGGTCCCACCATCATCCAAAGACAGGACGGTAAAAGACAAATTTCCGTGAGAACTAACGTAAGAGGAAGGGATCAGGGAAGTTTTGTCGCGGAGGCGAAGGACAAGGTCGCCGAAAAGATAAAAATCCCAGAAGGAATCGACATTCACTGGGGAGGTCAGTTTGAAAATCTTCATAGAGCGGTTTTACGTCTTCGATTCGTGATCCCGTTGACTCTACTTGCAATTTTTATAATACTCTATACGATGTTCCGAAGTCCCCGTATGGTTCTTTTGGCGATGTCCGGGATTCCGATTTCGATCAGCGGCGGATTGTTGGCCCTTCTTTTACGAGGAATGAACTTTTCCGTTTCTGCGGGTGTGGGTTTTATTTCTCTCTTCGGAATATCGACGATGACCGGGGTTCTTTTTATATCAAGATTATTGCATGTAATTGAAAAACGAGGCGTAAAGGATCTGAAAACCTCCGTTCTCGAAGCCGCGGTGATCCAACTCAGACCGAGAATCATGACCATTCTTCTCGCGCTTTTGGGTTTGATTCCCGCGACGATCGCAAGCGGAATCGGCTCGGATATACAAAGACCGCTCGCTACCGTCATCGTGGGCGGCTTAAGTTTGGAACTTCTCGTCACTTTGATTTACATTCCGTCCCTGTTTTATCTTTCGGAAAGAGGAAAAGGAATCGGATAATTCTTTGCAATTGGGAATCGGATGGGGAACTTCTTGTAAGTTTTTTATTTACAATCGAAGACTCAGAAGTCTAATACCCAATAATACGGAGAAAACACTGTGATCGAGTTATATTCAGCTTCCACACCCAACGGAAGAAAAGTTTCCATTATGCTGGAAGAATTAGGAATTCCTTATACGGTTCACCCGATTGATCTCGGCAAACTGGAACAAAAACAGGATTGGTTTTTGAAGATCAATCCGAACGGAAGAATTCCCGCAATCATCGACAAGGACAACGGAGACTTCGCGATTTTCGAATCGGGCGCGATTCTAATCTACCTCGCCGAAAAAACCGGTAAACTTCTGCCGAAAGACGTGAAGGAAAAAAGTACGGTTCTTCAGTGGCTTATGTTTCAGATGGGCGGGGTCGGTCCGATGCAGGGACAAGCCGGAGTATTTTTGAAATACGCTCCCGAAAAAATCCCGTTCGCAATCGCGCGTTATCAAAACGAAACGAAAAGACTTTATGCGGTTTTGGATCGAAGACTCGCCGAAAGTAAATTTTTAGGCGGGAAAGAATTGTCCATCGCGGACATATCGACCTGGCCTTGGGTGAACGTACACGATTACGTGGAAATTTCTTTGGACGAGTTTCCGAATCTCAAACGATGGGAAGAGGAACTTTCAAAACGTCCCGCGTTCATCAAAGGAATGGACATTCCGAATAAGGTGGATCACAAAGCCGACGCGGAGGAAATCAAAAAGAAAGCGCAGGCTATGTTAGGAAAGTAGAATTTTCTAATATTCTTATGGGACCTGATTTTCGGATTGTTCGGAAATCGGTTCCGCTACGGGAAGAATCACGTAGAAAGTCGTTCCCTTTTCCGAGGTTTCGAAGAAGATCTTTCCGTTGTGATCCTCCACGATTCTTCTGCATATATCCAACCCCAATCCCGTTCCCGCTCCCGAAGGTTTTGTTGTGAAAAAAGGTTCGAAGATCCGATCCCGTATCGTGTCCTCGATTCCGGTTCCGCTGTCTTCGATCGCGATCTCCCAACCCATCGGTCTTTTCTTACAGGAAATTTTCATTCTTCCCTTATAACTCATCGAATAAAGCGCGTTGCCGATGAGGTTCGTCCAAACCTGCGTGAGCGCTTCCGTGTTTCCCCAAACGTGAGACGCGTCCGGCATATCCCGAACGATTTCCACTTGGGTTTTGTATTTGGAATAATAAAGAGTGAGCACCGTCTCCAATTGTTTACGGACGTCGACCGGTCCCATCGTGGTTCCGGTTCTATCCTTATACGTATATTCTTTGAGAGCTTGTATCACGAGTGAGGCTTTTTCCGCGGCCTTCTCGATTGTAAAACTCGCGCGAGCGATTCCCGATAAGGAAAGTGCGTTTTGTGCGATCGTTAAGAATTTATCTTTCTGCGTGACGTTCTTAAAAATTTCGGAAACGTCTTCGGAATCCAATCCGAGATCCGTAAGAATATCGGCCAAACGCAACGCTTCGGAAATTCCGAGTTCGTTTAACAAACCGGCGATCCTTTTTCTTTTCGCCCTTTCCTCTTTCGTATCGTAGAATTCCCTTTGTGAAATCCCTTTGGAAAAGAGTTTTTCCCAAATCGTTTTTTCATCTTCGTCGAACTTGGAATAATTTCTCAAAAGGGTTTCCCAGGAATTGGACAACACCGATCGGATTCCTTCGTTGGAGGACACGATGGCGCCTAACGGAGTATTGAGTTCGTGCGCGATTCCAGCTACGAGTTGTCCGAGCACGGCCATCTTTTCGGATCGTATGAGTTGTTTTTGCGCGCTTCTCAGGTCTTCGATCGCACGGATGACTTGTTCGTTTTTGGAAACAAGATATTGATTCACGGTTCTTAATTCTTCCGTTCTTTTGGCGACGATTCCTTCGAGTCCCTCGTTGATCAAACGGATCTTTTGTTCCGCGTCAGTCATCTCCTTTACGAGAAACGTTTGTCTCACGCTTGCGATCACGACAACGATCGTCGTTCCGGTCCACGCTACGATTCGAACCCCTTCCGGCAAACCCGCGAGAGTTCCCGCGAGTACGATCGTAATCGAGCTCGCGACTATTTCAAACAATGGTAATAAACGTAGTGCCGCTTCGAACCTTCTTCCCCAAATCGGATGATCGTTGAATTTCGGAACCCAGGTCAGGGCGCCGTAACCCAAGATCAAAGCCGCGATTGAAAAACCCGCGTTGAGTAAGGTTCCGTCCGGAGGAATTTCCACGATGAAGAACGCGTTCCACAATAACCAACAAAGACCGGTTCCTCCCATTCCGAGAATGAACGCGAACCAAGACGTATCGGGCCGCAATCTTAGAAGAGGTATGAGAAGAATTCCCAAAGCGGACGCGGTCAAAAACGAAACCGGATGATTGATCAAGGGAAGAAGCTGGGGAATTCCCACACCTTCCCTTTGCGGAAGATACAACGCGAGTGAAAAGGTAAGAATGGCGGTGATTAGACCCAACGCGTCTAGAACCGCCGCTCGGATTCTATTTCGATCACATTCAATAACTATAATAGAATATCCGATGACAAAACTCGGAGCGACCCAGGGAAATAGATAATCGCTCGGAGTGGGAGTAACGTAGTAATCGAGATAAACTTGAATGGCCCAAGAAAGTTGACCGAGGGCGTTTGCGGTAAGACCGAGAGCGAACCAAAGTCTAAAACGATGGATTCCGCCTTCGACCGCGAAATATCCGAGCCAAGCAAGAATCGCCGCGCAGAGATACGAAATGGTCCAGTGAACGTTGTCTATGAGTCTGTCGACGTTTCTTTCTTCGTAATGATAATTTGCGAAGAAGGATACGAATACCAAGATCGTGCTGATCCAGAAAATCCATAACCCGATTTTGGTTAAGGAAGAGGATCGAGAATGACTTTTTGAACTTGTCATCAATCGCTCGTGAACGACGGACAGTATAGACGTTAAGCGGTCGCACCGTCGATCTCTTTTCTCGTTATAAGACTCTCAAAAACGGAATCTTACGTAAATATTCTTCGGAATTCGTTTTAAAACAGCGTTCTATCGGATTTATCGGGAAGATGCGGCGCCCCGTTTATGGAAACGGGAAGATATTTCCCTCTCACCCAGCGAAAGGTACTTAAGGAAGTATTCCAGATCCAAGGCATCCAGGAAAAATTATCCTCGTCCTGACGTAAAAAACGATGGAGCACGAGAGAGATCGGAGTTCCGGAAGTGAAGATAAAGCTTCTTTCTTGATCCGCCGGAGAAAACCATACATTAGAAGAATGGAATACTCTTTCTTCGAAGTGTTTATACGTTTCGATTCCTTCCGGAGTTTCCGTTCCTTCTCTCCAAAATTTTAGAATCTCTTCCGTAAGTTTAAAGAACAACGCCGCGGATCGGATTCCGCCTTTGAGTCTTACTTTGGAAAATTGAGAAAATGTTTTTGCGAACTCCGGTTTTCTCGAAGCGAGAAGTTTGGAATAGGAACTCCAAAGTTCGGCTGAGAATTCGTTCCAACCCGCGTCTCGATTTATAAACGACTCGGATTTAAAATGATCCCGTTGTCCGATCACGGAAATCGCACCTTCCATAAAAGAATCGGCGGTTTCCAAATGCCTTCGAAGAGTTCCCGTAACGATTCGATCGGGAACGTCTCCGTTTTGTGCCATGAACTTTCCGAGTTCATAAGCCTGCTTCTTTCCGTGCGGAGTCAGAAGATCGTAGTTTTCACCTTGAGAATTTGCCTGACCGTGACGGATCAGATGAATCACCGACATGAGCGACTAACTTTCCGTAGAAAATCTCGGATTGGTGACTTCCACCTTTTCCCGAACGGTTTCTTTTACGTGATTCCAATATTCGGCGTCTTCGATGGAAAGTTTTTCCTTACGGATCTTATCGCGCAGTTCGACGTTCCAGGAATGAGCGAGATTTTTTTTCTCGTTTAATGTGATCGGAAGGGAAGAATTCTTTTTCAACAATCGAACGAGACGGGCAAGTTCCTGATCCAGCAATTCTTCGCCGGAACGGATTTCCCTCGATACGACTCCGAGCATATTCCAACTTACTAATGTTTTATAGGATAAAAGATCCTTATCCTTGAATTGAGGAAGAACTTCCTTCATTAGAAAATCCTGAATTGCTTCGAGTAAGTCCGTGGACGTCGGTTTATCCTGCATTTTCTATGATCCTCATCGCTTCGTATTCCATTTCGCAGGCCCTTCTTCCGATCGCCGCGAGTTCGATTCCTTTGTCCTTTCCGGAAAGATGTCTTTCGGCCTGACCGATACATCCGATCGCCCAACGAAGATTTCCCATCACTTCCCAATACGTGACCATCGCGGGATCCAGTTTAACACCGGAAGCCTTTTCATAGGCTTCGTAAAATTCCGTACGATCCGCAAAGCCGCCCGCTTCTTTGTTGAGTTTTCCAAATCTCCAATCGCGCATACAAAGCCAGGTAAGATCTTCGTGACGATCTCCCCAATGCGCAAACTCCCAGTCCACGATTCCCTGAAGACCGTCCGGCGTTACCATAAAATTTCCGGTTCTAAAATCACCGTGTATTAATACGACATCGTCCGAAGGTTTCGCTTTTTTTTCCAACCAGTTGAGAATCATCTCCATAGCCGGATAACTTTCCGTCATTCTTTCCAACTCCAATCGAAGAGAATGAATCGATCCGGTTGCGACGATCCTGTCGTTCGGGTCCTGACCCATCCACAAAGTTTTGCGGAGTTTTTCATCCTTACAATCCGAAGGTTTTACGGAATGAAGTTTGGCGAGGTTCT
This sequence comes from Leptospira barantonii, assembly GCF_002811925.1. Taxonomy (NCBI): domain Bacteria; kingdom Pseudomonadati; phylum Spirochaetota; class Leptospiria; order Leptospirales; family Leptospiraceae; genus Leptospira; species Leptospira barantonii. The sequence goes on along the minus strand of NZ_NPDS01000010.1, from coordinate 63,769 downwards.
CGGCGAGATCCGTCGAGAGCGACTTACGCATTTTGTTAAGCGAAGGATCCTTTACGACGTATCTTCCCGTAGCTTTGCCGGAAATTTTCTGCATAAAGTAAAACGGACTTCCTGTAACTCCCCGATCTGTTTCCAACCAGAAAGGTCGAGGTGTGTTTACGCCCGCCTTGTATGCAAGATCGCAAACGCCGAACTCGTCTTCCCTACTTAAGGAAGCGAGTAAGGCCGCGCCTTTGTCCGTTCGAAACACGGTGTCATACGAACCCTTTTCGGGGCCGTCCATTACCTGAACCTGTGCGGAAAAATTTTCCTGACAGGCCCCGCCGCTCAGAGAAACCATAGAATGGATCTCCGTTTTTCCCTTCAATCTTCCGGAAAGATAACCTTCCAGTGCGTTTTTTAATTCGGTGTCGTTCATAATATTCTTTTATTCTAATATTAAAAATCGTTTTTGCCGCTGACCAGATTTCTTCCGATCACCATTTTGTGAACCTCGCTCGGTCCGTCCGCGATTCTCGCGGCTCTCGCGTCCCTGTAAAAGAGTTCGAGTTTCATATCCCTTCCGTAACCGTGTGATCCGCAGATTTGAATCGCACGATCGATCACCTTACAAAGAGTTTCGGAAACCTGCCACTTGGCCATCGAGATGATCTGTCGTGCGTCTTCTCCCGATCTCAAAGTATGAGCGGCCTTTAAGGTAAGCATATAACCCGATTCGATTTCAAGCGCGGATTCCGCGAACATCCATTGAATTCCCTGATGATCCGCGATTCTCTGACCGAAAACTTCTCGTTTGATCGCGTATTCCCTCGCGATTTCCATCGATCTTCTTGCGAGACCGATCCATCGCATGCAGTGTGTTAGGCGAGCAGGGCCCAGACGCTCCTGAGACCATTTAAAACCTTCTCCCACTCTTCCCAAAATCGCGGACTCGGGAACACGAACGTTTTCGAATTTTAATTCGCAGTGACCGCCCGGTCCGTGAGAACCCATCACTCCGATTTCTCTCACCATCGTATAACCAGGCGCGTCGGTCGGGACGAGAAACATAGTCGTTCTTCGAAAAGAATCCGCGACCTTGGACATCACGATGAGAAAACCCGCGCCGTTAGCTCCGGTGCAATACCACTTGTGTCCGTTGATGATATAATCGGTTCCGTCTTTCACCGCATTGGTGGTCAACGTTTGCGGATCGGCTCCCGCACCCGGTGGAGGTTCGGTCATAGCGAATGCGGAACGAATTTTTCCTTCCACAAGAGGATGATAGTATTTTTTCTTTTGTTCTTCGTTGGCCGCGATATGAAGAAGATGCATGTTACCTTCGTCCGGTGCGTCGCAGTTACAAAGATAAGGAGCGATCGGAGAACGTCCGAGTTCGGAAAAGATGATCGCGGTTCCGACCATGTCCAACCCGAGACCACCTTCGGACTTGGGAAGATGCGGAGTCCAAAGACCGAGTTCCTTCACTTTTTTTCTGAGTTCTTCGGTGATTTTTTCGGGCATTCTCCCGTGATCGTAATCGTAATGAGTTTCTGCGGGAATCGCGTAAGTCTCCACGAAATCCCGAATCTTTTTTTTGATCTCTTCGACTTCCTTAGGTATCGTAAAATCCATTCTCCATCTCCTTAAAAGACATACGTGCGATTCTTTCTATATATCGATATGTTGACACTCATCGACATATTACGAATCCTTCAAGATTCCAAAAATTTTACAACCTCTTTTAGAGTGTGTACGATCAGACTTTTGTCCACCGAGTAATAGATTTCCTTTCCTTCCTTTCGGGACGAAACCAGGTTCAAAAGTTTCATCTTATTGAGATGATGCGAGATCGTCGTTCTCGATATGTCGAATTCTTTCGCGATATCTCCGGCTTTCACTTCCCTATGACAGGAAAGAATTTTCGCGATCTTCAGCTTAACCGGATCGGAGATCGCGGACATAAGCTGAAGAGTGGATTCGGTTTCGAAAGGAAATTTTTTCTTCTTTTTCATTCAATCGGTTTAGAATTTTCTAATGTTCCCGCGTGTAGCGAAGAAGGATCGAACTTATACTTTCCGATCCGATCGTTGTGAAGACTTCCCAGATACAAAAATCCGTTCTTATACTTCACGGACGTGATCGCCTTCAGATGTTTTCCGGTAGGCTCCTGAAAACTGCGAAGTGGGGTTCCATTCTCGTCCAAAAGCAAAACAAAACCGTACGGTTGAGCCTTGGGCCAAAGAAACTTAGGAAGTTTCGCGATAAAGGACTTCAATGCGGGACGAGGATGAAGAACGTTGTCCATCAAGGAATTTCTCACCGTAAAAAGGGCGAGATAAAAGGTTCCATTTCCGTCCGCGGAAATATTATCCGGAAAACCGGGAAGATTTTCGATGAAAAAATCATTCTCCCCTGCTTTGGGTCCTTTGAGCCAATATCTTCGGATTCGATATCGATAGGTTTCGTTGACCAAAACGAAGTCTTCGTTTTTGGAAAGCGCAACTCCATTAGCAAAGTATAATTCTTTTAACAAAACGGTGGTCTTACCCGTGGAAGGATCGTATTTCAAAAGTCGACCGCGTGGACGAGCCTCCATCAGATCGTAAAGATATTCCTGACTTCCGTATTTGTCCGATGCGTCCGAAAAATAAACCGTTCCGTCCTTGGCCACGTCGAGGTCGTCCGTAAATCGAAACGGAATTCCTTCGGCTTCGGTTGTGAGAACCTTCACTTCTCCCTTGGTTCCGATTTGTAAAAGTCCCTTGTCCGCGTCGGCGACGATCAAACGTCCATCCGGAAGCAACTTGCTTCCGAGCGGTCTACCCGATGTGGCGGCGTGCGCTTTCACGTTTCCTTCGGGAGAAATATGAATCACCTTTCCGTTTTCGCAGGAAGCGTAGACGTTTCCGAGATCGTCCACTTCCATATCTTCGGGTCCTTGCAATTTTCCCAAACCGATCAACTCGGCTTCGGATAAGAATTCATTGGGTGCGTAAACTCCTTCCATCGCAGGAGGAGTCGGCGGAAGATAAACAAGAGGATCGATGGGAGAAGGTTTCAAAATATAAAATACGATCCCGAGTAAAACGAGAATAAAAACAACGGCAAGAATCCGATTCCGGTTCATGCAACCTCCGTTCAAGTTCTAAGACCCCAAAAAATTATGGGAGACGGGGTGAGAGTCAACAGCAATTTCCATTCTCTACGGAGAATGAAACCTCTTAAATTTCGAGGAAGCCGTTTCGAAAAAGTCGGAACTCCGCTCGCTTTACGCCCTTCTCCATTCACGCTTTCTATAAATCGCCTAAATGAAACCGGTCCAGGATTTTAGTTGATTCCGGTTCCTAAGCCCTCCAAGCTGGTGCAGGCCTCTCTCTAAGAATTCAAATTCTAAAAAGCGATAAAGTTGATTGCGAAATTATAATTAAGGTCCGTTAAGAACTATGAAAATAACCGAATCCATGGTCCACAGGCTGGGCGTTGAGTTCAAAGAATCCGATATCATCTTTGAAGAAAATCAGGAAGCGGAAGTGATGTACCTGATCGTGAAAGGAAAAGTCGGAATTCACAAAAAAGTAAAGGAAGCCTATAAACTCCTCGTAGAATTAAAAGAGGGCGATATGTTCGGCGAAATGGCACTGATCGATAAGACGCCTCGAAGCGCAAGAGCCGTCGCGAGGACGGATGTTTCGCTTATCGCAATCAACGAAGGCGCCTTTTTCAATCTCATCCAAACGAATCCCGGATTCTCCATGAAGATCGTAAAAATTCTTTCTTCCAGACTTCGGGAAACCAACAAGACGATCGCATCGCTTTTAAAAGCGGACAAAAAGAATTTAGTGACTTCCGCGTTGATCAGTTTCTCGCAAACGAACGGACAACAAGACGGAAACAATTATCGAATTCATCTCAGCCATTTCATCAAGTGGGCGATTCTCAGAGTCGGGTTGGAACATCAAGATTTGGTGAGTTCGATCAGTCTATTAGTAAAAGATAAAATGGTGGAACAGAGAAAAGAGGATCCTTCGACCTTAATCATCCGGGAATCGCTTTTCAAATATACGGTGGATGCTTGAGCCTTACTAAGCCGACCTTGACAAAAAACCGAAAGAGACTTTTTTACTTAGACAATCTTCGTTCATTCGCTCTCTTGCTCGGACTCGTATTTCATGTGGCGATCGTTTACGCCGCTGAAATTAAATATCCTCTCCGAAACGAGGAACGATCGGAGTTCTTCGACGTGTTCGGAGAATGGGTTCATATATTCAGAATGCCCTTGTTCTTTTTTCTTTCGGGTTACTTCACCGAGGCGATCTTTCGCGCCAAGGCCCTAAAGGATTTTTTAAGAATGAGAATCTTTCGGATTTTCATTCCGACGGTGATCGGAATTCTTCTTTTTGCGCCGATGCAATCCTACATTTCGATCCTTCAATCCGGTGAACAAGTATCGTATCTTGATTTTTATTTTAGAATATTCTTAAATGGGAATATACGACCGTCTCATCTCTGGTTTTTGTACTTTCTGATCCTGTTTACGGTTTTGCACATTCTCATACGAGGAGTCACACTTCCTCTGACCGTACTTTTGAAAAAGGAACCTTCTCAAAAAGGATTCGCGCAGGAATGGAAAACGATCCTCGTTTTCACCTTTATCAGCTTTGTCGGAACATGTCTGATCAACTTCTACTATATGAAGGACGACTCCTGGTTCGCAATCGAACCCGTGAACTTCGTATATAACTACACCTTTTTTCTTTGCGGAAGTCTTTTGATCTCCAAGGAGAATCTTCTTTTGGAACCGCAATCCGATCGTTTTTGGATCTGGGCCCCTCTTGCGTTAGTCGCCTTTGGGGCGTTTTACGAAATCAGCAGGATCGATCCGTTCTGGTCTTACTTCGGCTATACCGGAAATTGGAGGAGAATTCTCCATATCCTTTTTAAATGTGCGGCCGGTTGGTTGATGATCCGTCTTTTGATCGGACTTTTTCAGAAGTTCTGCGATTTCAAAAACGATCAAACCGAATATATGAGAACCGCGAGTTTGCCGATCTATCTCGTCCATCATCCGGTTTCGCTTTTGGTCGGCTACTTCGTGGTTCATACTTCCTTGAGTCTTCCCGCGAAATTCGCACTACATCTGATTTCTGTTTTCGGAATCACATTCGCAATTTATCATTTTCTAATACGTCCGTTTCACTGGGTCAATCTGATCCTCGGAAACCAAACACAACAAAAAAAGAATCCATAACTCAGGAGTTTCCCTTGAACTCGAATTTCAAAAAGAATCCTCTCAAACCGAACGTCGCGTTTTTGATTCCGGTTTTTTTGTTCTTAGTCTGTTGCGAAAGCGGGAATTCTTCCCTAATCTCCTCGCCGGCAAACCGGGAAAAGAGCGGAAGCGCGATCGTTAAGTTCAGCATTCAACCGTATAAAGGAACCGTAATCAAATCGGGAGAAGAGATTCTTCCCTTTAAGGTTTTGGAAACGGATAAGAATATCGCTTTGGTCGAAGTCGACGCTCCCGTTTACAAGGACGGCAAGGGAATCGAACTGAAACTTTCCTCTCCCGGTTTTCAAAATTCTTCCTATCGCGCCAAGTCCACGGAAGAATTGAACGAGAAATTGATCGCCTTGGACAAAGAGGGCATAACGCATCGTTTCGTTTCCAGACTCAAAACCGGAATGCAACCCAAAAGCGTGCGTTTTATAGACAACACAAGACTTGCAATTCCTCTTCTCGAAGACGAAGGAATGGACGTTCTCGATATCAGCACGGGCGTAACGGTTCGTCTTGCTCCTCCCGAAAAATACAAAAAGAAATTGGGCTTCGTGGAAACGATCGCGATTCCGGAACACAACGAACTCTGGGTGAGTCAGATGCAGGCAAACGCGGTTCACGTATTCGATCTAAAAACACTCGAGTATAAAGCGACAGTGGATCTTACCGGAAAGTGGTCCAAGATTCTTCTCTACGATCCGATCCGAGATTTAGTCTATTGTTCGAATTGGATCAGCGAAGACATTTCCGTGATCGATCGAAAAACAAAAACGGAAGTACGCAAAACGGATAAGATCGGTTTACCAAGAGGCCTTCTTCTTTCCAAAGACGGAAAGGAATTATACATAGCTCAATTCTCCGCGAGCAATCAGGAATCCGGTGGAGGAAGACTCGGAATCTATTCCATGGAAAAGGAAAAGCTGATCGATACGATCGGCCCTCCCGGTAACAAACGTCATATCGTTCCGGGAAACACAGAAAATAAAATTTATGTTTCCGATATGTGTTGTAGCAAAATCGAAGTCTACGATCTGAAAGAAAAGAAAGTTCAAAAGACGATTCCAGTATTCGAAAAACCGAATACGATCGCCTTGTCTCCCGATGGAAAGTATTTGTATGTTTCCTGCAGAGGTCCGAACAATCCCACCGAAGGTTATCTCAAAAAAGGATTGGTTCTCGGAAGAGTTTACGTGATCGACACCGCGACCGATACCGTAAAAGAATTTTGGGAAGCGGGAAACCAACCCACGGGGCTCGACGTTTCTCCCGATAATCGCTACTTGGTGATCTCGGATTTTTTGGATCATCAAATTCGAGTCTTTCGCAGAGACGGTTTTTAATTTCGGACCCGAGAACGTTTTTTTAGTAAAAAACTGTTGCATTTGGGATCTTAGTTAAAAACATGTCTCTTACCGGGCCTGTAGCTCAGCTGGTTAGAGCACACGCTTGATAAGCGTGGGGTCATGTGTTCAAATCACATCAGGCCCATCCGGTATTTGACAAGGGGCTTTAGCTCAGCTGGGAGAGCATCTGATTTGCATTCAGAAGGTCGTCGGTTCGATCCCGACAAGCTCCATATCGAATCCTCCCTCGATTCGATAAAAACTTCCCTCTTTTTTAAACACCGATCTAAGTTTTCGTAAAAATTTTTCCGGCTTAACATATTCAATTTTTTGAATATGTTAAAATTAATTCGGCGGCTTTTGGAATGGCTGAAAAAAAGGAAGAATGCGAATCGCAACCATTCGCACTTTCGTTCCATTCTCGGTTGTCAAACCCGTTTTAGGCTCCGTTTTTAATTGTTCCGACAAAGTTTATCACGGTAAAATTCGTTGACTTTTAAAAAATAAATTCTCTTGAAACACTTTTTCAACTCGGATCAACTCTTTGTACAAAATTCAAAGGATATTAGAATTTTATAAATTTTATTGGGAACGCTTCCTTTTCCTTTCCCAAAAAGGATTTGTAACTTTTGAAACCCAAAAACCGAATTGAAACCTAAGGATCGATCCTGTAGAATCCAATGTATGGGATCGAAAATTAATGCGAAATCCGGATCCCACGATAGGAAGAATCATGAGCATAAAAATCCCGTTCGTTTCGCGTTATTTTTCCTGGCTTCACAACAACGCCCCCGAAGGCGCTGTTGAAATTTATCCCGAACTTTCCGAAAACTACGAAAGTTCAGTTCCGGGAATTCGAGTCATCGGGGATCTTACCGGACTTCCTCTTTTGAAATTCGCCGTGGAAAGCGGAGCCAAGGTCGTAAAAGAAATCGAAAGGGAGAATGGAAAACGTAACTCGACGGATGAAAAGAAGGATTCTTCCGTATACGACGTGTTGATCGTAGGCGCGGGTCCGGCCGGGGTTTCCGCCGGGATCGAATGTAAAAAACTAAATTATAATTTCATTATATTAGAGGCAAATGATCCGTTTCACACCGTCAAAAGTTATCCGAAAGCAAAGCCGATCTTTGCCGAACCGGAAGACCTTCAAACCGAATCGGAAATTGTAATTCAAAACGGAACCAAAGAAAGTCTCTTGAAAGATCTGCAGGACGCTCTTGCAAAATGGAAACTTCCGATTCAAACAAAAACGAACGTCTCTCGTGTGCAAAAAGAGAATTTCGGTTTTACGATTTTTACTGATAACGGGGAAATCTTTCGAACTAAAGAATTGATTCTCGCTTTGGGTAAAAGCGGAGACGCAAGAAACCTCCAAGTACCCGGAGAAGAATTGCCGAAAGTGTTTCATCGCCTGATCGATCCGAAAGATTTTCAAAACGAGAAGGTGCTCGTAGTAGGCGGTGGAGATTCCGCGGTAGAAGCCGCGATCGCAATCAGCGATTATGCGAATTCGGTTCGCCTTTCCTATCGAGGAAAAGAACTCGTTCGACCCAAGTCGGATAACAAACAAAAATTCGAAACCTTAGTCGAATCCGGAAAAATCGAATTCTTAAACGAAACCGTTTTGGAGGAAATTTCAACCGAAGAAGTTCGCTTGAAAAAAACCGATTCAACAAATCAAAACAAAGGTTCGCATGATTCTATAAACATTTCGAACACTAGCGTGCTTGTTCAAATCGGCTCGAACGCTCCGATAGAATTTCTAAAAAAAATCGGACTCCGGATTCAAAATCAGAAACGGATATGGGATTGGATCGGATTCACTGCGATGATTCTTTTTGCGAACGTGATTTATTTCGGAAAGGCTTCGTTCTACGGCAATTCGGTTTACGCGTGGATCGCCTCGGTTTCTTTGATCGGTTTCGTGATTCTCGGGACCGGGATCCTGTTTCATTTGTTTCAAAACGCCAAAGAGATCTTTTCAAACTTTTGGAATGTATTCAAAAATTCTTATATATTGTTCGCTTCGATTTATTTTTGTTCGGTTTACGTGGGAAGCAAGTATTTGGACTTTCACGTTTTCGGAAAACAACCCGGCTTTCATTATACGCTTTTGTATTCGCTTACCATTCTCACCTTCGGTTTAAGAAGAATGAAAGTAAGACCGACTCGTTACATTCGAAAACAAACCTGGACCTTGATTTTAATCCAGATCTTTCCGTTGTTTCTGTTACCGGAGATCATTCTTCCTTTTCTGGGTCAAAACGGTCTATTAGGAAATCCGAATGGGTTTTTATTGACTCAGGTATTTCCTTACGGCGCGTACTGGAACGCGTACGGTTTTATTCTCGCTTGGCCGTTGAACATGGGAATTTTTTACAACACTGGGATCACTTCCTTTTGGTTGATCTACGGAATTCTTCAAACCTTCGTGGTGATCCCCTATCTCGTGTATCGTTTCGGGAAAGGCGCTTATTGCGGTTGGATCTGTTCCTGCGGAGGACTTGCGGAAACTCTCGGAGATGAAACAAGAACCAAAATGCCTCATGGAAAATTCGCCAATCAATTGGAAAACTCGGGTCAGTGGATTCTTTTGTTTGCTACGATCATCACTCTTCTTAAGTTGAGTGAAATCTTTTTGTCATCTTGGTTTCCTTTCACACACGTCTTAGGAAGTATAGGCGACGGAGGTAAAAAGATTTACGACGTAGTCGTAGACTTATTGTTAGCCGGTGTAGTCGGCGTAGGCGCCTACTTCTTTTTAAGCGGAAGGGTTTGGTGCAGATTCTTCTGCCCCCTTTCCGCGTTGATGCATATATATGCAAGATTTAGCAAGTTCCGAATTTTCTCCGAGAAAAAACGTTGTATTTCCTGTAATATATGCACCAAGGTTTGTCACCAAGGAATCGACGTTATGAGCTACGCGAACAAGGGACTTCCTATGGATAACGTTCAATGTGTTCGTTGTTCCGCTTGTGTAGTCAACTGTCCCACGAATGTTCTGTCCTTCGGGGAAACGAAGTAGGACTTCCAATCATATATACTATCACTCTTTGGATACAGACATCAAAAAATATTTTTTGACAAATCAACTCTATTAAATTCCACGTTAGGTATACTATTTAATTGACCGAAAAGAACTTGTCGTAGTAATTACTCAAAACTACTAAAAATTTGGGAGATTTTATGCGATTTCTAAAGTTTGGGGCAATTTTGTTCCCGCTATTATTAATGGCGAACTGCGCATCTTACCATGTTGGTTCCGGAGCGCAAGCTGGTGAGCGACTGTATTTGGTCGTTCATAAGGATTCGGGAAACCCTTATGATCCAAAACGTTTTTCAAGCCAATTGGTTCTTTGCAATATTGAAGCAAACGACTCGTTGAACTGCAAGCCGGCTTTAACAAAGGGTATGAACTAAGATGAAAAAGAATATAATCAAATATAGCTTCGCGATCGCATTAGCGTTCTTTTTTGCACAATGCCAACTTCCTTTACATACCGCAAAAGTAACCGTTTTTGATAAGGATAAAATTCTGGTTCAAAGAAACTTTTGCCAAGCAAGTACTTTGCAAGGCTGTTACGGATATGTCGAAGATTATATCTGTGTTGTCGAAAAAACCGGCGATTTAGCATGCACCGATTCAAATACAAAGTATAAAACCCCAAGTACAAAGGAGGCATTCTAATGAAAGTATTTACACGATTCATTCTCGCAATGTTAGTTGGTTTCTTTGCGATCAACTGCGGTATTAGAGTGGCTTCTAACGATGTAGTAAGAACGTCGAAAGGATATTACCGTTTCTTTAAAACAAGTGAAGACCAATATCGTAATTCAAGAGCTGAATTCTGTGCGGTAGACGCGAAAACAAACGCGGTCACTTGCAAAGAAGTAACTGTCAATTACGGATTCTAATAGCAATTCGAAAGAAAGCCGCTCGCGGTTTTCTTTCGATCTCATTCTACCCTTTGCATTTACTCTTAGTTATGAATAAAATTTTCTCGGCAATTTCCTTTTCTGTCCTCCTTCTACTCTTAAACTGTCAAAAAGAGAATTCGGAAGCTCCAACTTCCTCGCCTTTTCGAAAAATCAATCTGCAATCGTTTTTAAATTCTTCCGAATCTAAAAAATTTTCAATAGAACTCGCTCAGGGAAAAATCGGAGTTCAAGTATTAAATATTCCTAAATTACCTCGAAAGGTCAATCTTGTCCTGGAACAAGACGACTGCACTTATTACGTAATTCGCGGAAATCTTCGACTTACGATTCCGGGCAACGAAAGTATAGAAGTTCAACCCGAAGAAGTGTTATTTGTTCCTGCGGGTTTAGTACATTCCATTTCATCCGATAAAAACAATTCAAAAGTTTTAATGGTCAAGAGCACGAATCAATCGGAAATACGATATCTTCAAGATTCCGACTTATCTCCGATTCCATAACATCACTGCGTTAAAAACTCGATCACTCTTTCCCTTTGAGCCGAATTGCTCGAACCGGAATGACCTTGATTCGGGGTGATGAACAAAGGAACCTCCGGAACGTTCGGACATTCTTTTTTGAGGGTATTGTTCAATGCGACCACCCAGTTTTTGGAAAGTTCGAGACGATTTTTACCGAACGAACCGTCTTTGGGAATCGCGGGATCGACCGTATCCAACTCTCCGACCGTGACGCTGAGCGGAGTCTTACAAAAATTCTTGAACTCCAAAGAAACGTTTTCCGGAAAATCCTTCTTCCTTTTAAGACCGCTCGGAAAATTTCTTTCGCCATCGGGAAACGTATACCAACCCGGCGCCGATATAAACGCTCTCTGAACCTGAGGACCGTACATTAGAATATAACGATGTGTGAATTGAGCTCCGCCCGAATGGCCGTAGAAGTAAAGACGATCCGTATTTAGATCGTGTTCGGATTTTACCTTTTTAAGAATCTCGCGAAGAAATAAATCCCCTCTTTGATCTCCGTTGATCACGGTGGCGTAATCGTCCCAGAGTTCCTTCTTAAAAATCGGAATGATCATAGGAACGTTCAGTTTATCGGCGATCGGTTTTCCGAAACGAAGATAATTGTCCCAATCATAAGCCTTACTGTGAATGATAACAAGAACACCCTTATTCTTATCGTAGTCTTTCGGATAATACTCCAGATATTCAAGACTAGGAATCGCTTGAACGGAAACCGTAAGAATCCAAATCAACAGGACGAGGCCATAACGCGCGAACTTTCTTTTCCAATCGATCTTATTGATAAATCGTTCCGGCATAAGCACGCACCCTCTCAAAAAATTTCGGATCGTCTAAAACGGAAGCAAACTCGTCGAATTCGTTTTTCAAATTTTCGTATAAGTTGCCCGTGAAATAATTGTTAGCGATCCCCTTTAGGACGGATAACATATTAAAATCCCACTGGGAAAGTTTGGATGCGACTTGGACCGCGCGTTCCAAAACGTTTTCCTTTTCGTAGATCTCGTCGACGATTCCCAAACTCAAAGCTTCCGAAGAACGAATCGGATCGCCCTTTAAGGTGAGACTCAAAGCTTTGGAAGGACCCACTTTTCTTGCAAGAGTCGTAATCAATGGAGGACCTCCGAAACGAATTTCGGGACGAAATAAAATCGCCTTCTTTTCGGAAACGATATAATCTCCGCAAAGAGCCAGATCAAAACCGCCCGCGGACGCGAAACCTTTCAGAACCGTAACGACCGGTTTCGGAAAACTGTAAAGTGCATAATGATATTCTAATATTCTATGACGAAAGGATTCCATTTTGGTTTGTACGACCTCTTCGAGATCGTAACCGCTTGAAAAATGTTTACCGGAAGAATGGAGAACGATCGCCTTTACGGAATCGTTTTTTGCATTGGAGTTGAATACGGTTTCCAGTTCGTCCCGGATTCGAACGTTTAGCGCATTGGATTTTTCCGGTCGATCTAGAGTTACGATCAGAATTTTATCCCTCAACTCCGTAAGTAGACATTCATATTTCATACATCGATCCTTCCGAGTTCCAATAAAAAACGCGCTCGATCCTAACTTCGGGCGCGTCTTATGCAAGAAGAATTTATGGTGAAAAGGGTTTCATTCGTTCCAATTCGGAAAATGCGCGAGGGATTCCTGCGCGATTGAATCGTGAGAAGGAATCAACTGAATCTCCGGTTTTTTAGAGACGAGTTTATGAACGCGATTCAATTCTTTTCCGAGATCTTCGGGATGAGCGTCCGCGATTCTTCTGGAGAGTCTCGGTTTATGCGCGGGAATCAAAAACCCTTCCTTGGACCAGGAAATATCTCCCGTAAAGAAATATCTTTTTTCCTTAGATAGATTGACGAACAAACCCACCGAACCTCCTCCGTGTCCTTCCATCGGAACGAATACTATACTACCGTCTCCGTATAGATCCAAACTTTTCGAATAGGATTCGTAAGGAACGTCGTCGAAGGAAATATTTTCCCACAGAATTTTATCACCGTCGAACTGTCTTTGAATGTAACCGTGTCTCGTATTGGATTTGATCGCGGCTTCTCTTTCTTCCTTTGTGGTTATGATTTTCGCCCAAGGAAAGTCTTTGATACCGCTCGCGTGATCCCAGTGCATGTGAGAAAGATAAACTTTTCCGATTTGTTTCAGATCGTATCCCGCTTTTTGTAAAACCTCGACGACGGGAATATGATCCGTATAAGCCATTAGAATTTTCAAATGGATCGGCTTTAACGCGAATTGTTCCCGGATATCGGTTCCAAGTCCCGTATCAAAAAGAAACTTTCCGTTCGGATGTTCCACGAGCAATGCGGAATGAGCTACGATTCTTTTTTTAAAAAGATTTCCACCTTCGAACAGGAAGGCTTCGGAAGTTCCGGCGTTTGCGGTTCGAATCATCGTAAAACGAACTCCCGGGTTTCGAAAGTTGGCGGAATTTGTTTCCGTAATCTTCAATTCATTCTTAATTTCTAATTTAGGATATCCTAATAAATAAACAAACCCGATCGATAAAACCACCAATACGCCTAACAAAGTCCATAGATATTTCATAGATTTTTTTCTCCTTGTTGTACTAAAATTTTTGCGGTTTTGGAAGCGGATCTCAAAGGCTCCGGGTTTTGATGGGTTCGAGAAAGAAGGATTGCACCTTCCAAAAGACAAAGGATCGAAGTTGATAACACGGCCGCTTCTTTTTTTTCCCAGCCCTTGCCGATGAAAAAGAATTCAAGCCCTTGGTTCCATTCTTCAAAAATGTTTCTGCAAGCTTCGTTGACCGGGTTTCCTTTGGAGACCGTTTCGGATGCGGTCGTCGCAACGGGACAACCTTGGCTGTAATCGGTTTCGACGAGTTTGTTTTCCAATGCCTTAAAGATCGAAACGATCGCACTCGAAGCGGATCTGGAAGACGACAATAAGGAGCCCAACATCTCTCCCATTTTTCTTCCCGAAGTTGTGATTGCTTCCGCGGCGAGATCTTCCTTTCCGCCCGGAAAATGAAAGTAAATCGATCCTTTCGGGGAACCCGAAGATTCCACGATATCGTTTAAACCGGTCCCGTTATAACCTTTCGTTTCTAAGGAGAATGCCATGGCTCGAACCATTTTTTCCTTCGATGTAGCCCCTTTTTCGCCCATGGGCCTTAAAAGTACATTATAAATAGACCAGTCAACATATTTTTAAATCCTCGATTTGAAATTTTAATGCTCACATTCGATCGGCTTAAAAAACGATCTTTGAGGGAAGTTCTAAAAAAGAAGAATATCGTTCGGCGGCTTCCAAAATTTTGTCTTTGATCTTACCGTTCGGCTTGCTAAACGGAAAAATCTCGATCAACACATGATCTTTTTTGAATGTTCTTTTCCAAGTCCCGATGACCTTTCCGGAAACCACGATCGTAGCGCTAAAAACTCCGTTAGCGGGAATCATCCGTTTTTGATAAGCGACATCGATCGACGCTCCTCTGTCCGTATATCCGAGTAAGAATTCATCGAAACCGGGCAATAGATAAACATCGTCTTTCACCGAATCTGCAAATGTTGAGTCGCGGAGATTTTTAGACATCCAATAGGTTTGATCGTCTACAACTTCGCTTTTCAACTTGGAAACAACGCCATCCAGAGCCTTCTTCGCGTCGCTTGCGTTCAGGCCGGACCACCAGATGAAATCAAAAATCGTTGCGGGTCCTCTACTTCGAAAATATCGAATCGCCAATTCGTTTAATGCTTCTTCCGAAGTTTTTGTTTTTGTTTCGGCTTCTCCGAGCCATTCGTCTAACAAAACGTAAGTGAATTCCTTTTCTCTTCTTTCGCCGAAACAAAGAATTTTTTCCAAACCCGCTTTCTGAAGAATAAAGGACAAACGATTTTTGGTCGCGTCGATTCCCGCTTTCGAAAACAGATCGGTCAATTCTTCCCTGGTAAGACTTTTGTTACCCTTCAATTCTCGGATCATCAGTTGATTGCATTTTTTGAATATGGAAGAATCGAGTTCCAATTCCTCGTATCGTTTTGTGTTGTTTCGGATCAATTTCGGACCGAGCAAGTCCAACATCCATCGTAAGTCTTTCGCATCGGTGAAGTGGAGCGTGCCGCGCAACGGCCAGGAACGAACGATTCTTTTTTGCGAAATCGCTTTTTCTATTTCGACATCCTTTGAATTTGTTAAGCGAAGTCCGATCGACCACTTCGTCCCGAAATAGTCCTGACCTTGCAAAGCGCCGAGCCAAGCGACGACTTCTCCCGGATTCTTATTTTGAATCTTGGAAATTCTATGCGAATATAATCTGAGTTCCGCGATCTCCGAAAGTTTCAAATCGATTCCCCCTTTTCAATTGAGAAGACTGGCAAACGTATCTTGATCGGAAAATTCCAAAATTGCTTTGGACCCGCTTCCGTTCGATTCAAAACGAAAGTTTCCCTTCAGTTGTTGAGCCATCACCGAGATCAAAGTGAATCCGGCCGTTTTCGGTTGCGACCAAGTGGATTTTTTCACGATTCCCGGCCCGGTATCGGAAACGATCAAAGTATAACGATTATCTGAAAATTTCAACTCCACACGTATGATGGATTCATTATGTTCTGCCGAAGAATGACGGAGCGCGTTATTCAAAAGTTCGCATACGATCATGGCGAACGGAACGGAAATTTCTATACTCAAAGGCGCTCCGTTCTCGCTTACGTTCAATTCTATCCTATGAGAAGAGGATTGAAACGAAATCAAACGTATAATCTCCTCCAAAACGGCGTTTAAGTCGACTTCATAGTTCGTTTCCGTTTTGTAGATCGCGTCGTGAATCCTCGACAACATAAGAATTCTTTCGTTGAAATTTTCGATCTGTTTCGTATCGGATTCTCCCTTGGAGGACTGATGCAGATTCGCAAAGCCGCTTAGGATCTGAAGATTGTTCTTAACTCTGTGATGAATTTCTCGGATAAAAATTTCCTTTTCCCTCGCGTGACTCGTCAACACACGAACCGTGATGATCGCGATCGTACAAAACAGGATCAACTTTAAAATCGTATCTATGATAAACGCCGAAGTAACCTCTCCCTGACCGAACGCTTGATACAATCGTATGGCCATTAGGCTTCCCGTATAAATCGAAACGGCGACCGTTTGACGCGTGCCGGCGAAGTGAAGAAACATAATGATGATCGTAGTCATCGAAAAATAGATGTTCCCGCTCTTCATTCCGAATTGAAGACCGATCGTCCAAGCGATCAGAGTCAGATATAGAATGGCCTTAATCGCGTATTTAAGATAACCTAACAGTAGTAAGGTGATGGAAATAAGCGCGGAAACTCCAAATATCAGGAATCCGACCCGGATTCCTTCTCGAATGTACATCAAACAAGCGGCGAGCGATACGAAAAAGATGATTAAGTCCATCACGTAAAGATGACGGACTTTGTGGCGGGTAAGATAATCCCTTCTTCCGTAAATTCGATTGAGTTTTTCGAAAAACATTTTCAAATTTCGTTATATCCGAGACGATTCCTCGAAACAAGAACGGGAACATATTCGAAATACTCTTTGAAATTACAAATGTTTTTCGTTCGATTGGAAATTACTTATTGTTCTTTGGAAAGTCGAGTCAGTTGATCCAAAAAATTCACGGCAAAACTTCCAGTACCGTTAGATTCCTTTGCGGCTCTGGAACCCGCCACTGCGAAAATTGCGGAAGCAGACACGGATGCACGCAACGGATTTTTTTGTACGCCTAAAAAGGAAGCGATCAGCGCACCCAAAGAACAACCTACTCCAGTCACCTTGGTCATGATCGGATCACCACCCGGAACAGAAATAACTTCTTTCCCATCCGTTATATAATCGACTTCACCGCTTACCGCGACGATCGCGCCGGTTTTTTCGGAAAGTTCTTTCGCATAAGGAAGAGCTTCCGAAGAACCCGCCGTGGAATCGACTCCCTTCCCGCCTCCCACGGTTCCGGCTAACGCGAGTATTTCGGAAGCGTTTCCTCGGATCACGGTCGGTTTGAATTCGAGAAGTTCTCGAACGAGGTCCGTTCTAAAACGAAGCGCACCCGCCGCCACCGGATCGATTACCCAAGGAGTTCCCGCTTGATGCGCCGTTGCCGCCGCGATCCTCATCGCTTTTGCATCGACGGAAGTCACCGTGCCGACGTTGATCAACAAGGCGCTAGCGATCTTTGCAAAATCGCCAACCTCTTCTTCCGCGATCACCATAGCGGGCGAAGCTCCGATCGCGAGTAAAACGTTCGCGGTCCAATTCGTAACCACGATGTTCGTGATGACATGTGTTAACGGAGAATGTTTCCGTAATTCGGAAAGGTCCTCTACGATTTCTTTTGCGGGCCAGATTCTTTCTTGAAGTTGAGAGTTCGACATGATCTTTAACTTCGATTCTGAACCGAATCGTTCGATCTTGTAAAGAATTTTCACGGCAAATTCTTGAAACCCGATCCATACGAACAAGGTCCAACGCCATATCGATTCGAAACGAGAAACCGTTGAATCGACTTAGGAGCATCGAATGAAATCGATCTTAAAAACTTTTGTATTGGCAGTTTGTTTCCTCCCTTTGTTAACCGCATACGCACAACCTTCGGGGGGTCCTCCGAACGACGCGTGCAGAACCGAAAGAGAAACCTATTGTAAGGATTTTCGTCCGGGACCGGAAGGACATCGTTGTTTAAAGGAGAATGAATCGAAACTTTCCGCGGCTTGCAAAACACAACTCGCAGAAAGGGAAGCAAGACATCACGCGATGAAACAAGCTTGTGCAAACGACGAAGAAAAATTCTGTAAGGATGCGACAAGGGAGAATGGTGGTCCGATGCGTTGTCTGAAATCTCACGAATCCGAGTTATCCGCAAAATGTAGGGAAGCCCTTCCACCTCCGCCACCCGGCGATCGAAGATAAGATTCGAAATGGGCTTGACCGGACCGGCTTAGTCGAAAAAAATCACTCAGTCAAAATTCTTCGGATTAAAAATGAAACTCAAAACCGTTCTGTTTATCTTTTACGTATTCCAAATCCTATTCACTCTGACGATGAAATTTCTTTCGTATCAAGGGGACGAATCTCCCCAAATACATGAGCAAATTCTAAAGTATTTTACGCAAGAAGACGTCGTTAAGGGAATCGAATACGCAAGGAGCGGTTTTTTCGCTTCGGTTCTTTCCGATCTGATCGATTTCGTAGTGGCCGGTCTTTTTGTGTTTTCTCCTCTCGCAGTTCGTCTTGAGGAATGGATCGAAAGAAAAACGAAGAATCGTTTTTATCTTACTGTTTTGTTTTTCTTCTTCGTTTTCAGCGCGATTCAATTTTTCGTTTCTATTCCGTTTCAATACTACTTCGGTTTCGTATTGGAACACGAATTCGGATTCTCCAAGATGACCTTTTTGGATTGGGTGATTTATACCGCGAAGGGACTCGGGATTGGAATCGTGGGAGGAAGCGTCGCGGTCTTAGGTGTCGCGTTCCTTCTGAAAAAATTCGAAAGGGCTTGGAAGGTTCTAGTTCCGATCGTAACCTTGATCTTGGGGCTTTTGATTTCGATCCTCTTTCCGATCGTGATCACTCCCTTGTTCTACGAATACAAACCGATCGAAGAAGGAAGTCTCAAACAAAAGATCATCTCTCTTTGTGATCACGCAAAGATCCAAGTAGAAAACGTATACGTCATCAACGAAAGCAAATATTCGGGTCATACGAACGCGTATTTTACCGGCTGGGGACAGAACAGAAAGATATTTCTTTACGACACTCTCATACAAAATCATACCGAAGAGGAAATCATAAGCGTACTCGGCCACGAGATCGGACACTGGACTCACAATCATCAGATCAAGGACATCGCGATCAGCACGATCGAAACCTTGTTGTTGTGTTTTCTTCTTGGTTATTTATTTCAAAAATTCAAAAAGGAAGGATCGATTTCGTTACGCGAATTGTATTCTCCTTCCACTCTTCCGTTTTTATTTTTACTGTTATCCCTATTCGGATCATTGACAAGACCGGTTTGGAGTTCTTTGAGTCGTTATCAGGAAACCGAAGCCGATCTGGAAGCACTGGTTCTTACTCGGGATAAGAAGTCGTTTATCTCAACCGAAGTCAAAATGGCAAAGGACAATCAAGGAAGACTCAATCCTCATCCGAGCGAAATTTTTTACTATCATTCGCATCCGACCACATTGCAAAGAATTCAATTTGCGGAACGTTGGAACGAATCGAAATAAGTTGTTACCAAGAATTTATATAGGCCGGTGATTTTATAGTTTTCATTTTTATTCTTTTTTGAGATCATAAAAATTATAGAATTCACGGCCGGAGATCGATTTCAAAAAGCCGCATTCCATTTTTCTTATATTTCGGAGGAATCACAAGATGATTACAATCGCGTCCGAAAATACGGAATCGGAAACCACTCGCTTCGGACTCGATATATTTCGTGAAAACGAAAGACATTCCTCGAAATATCTCTCGAAACACTTTTGGATCAAACACCTACTTCGTTTATCATTTCGTTTTCCGAAACTCAAGATAGAATTGTTCCGTTTCGTGGACGTATTGCCTTCGTTGCGTTCCGCAAAGGACATTACGGATCACTTAAATTTATATCTTCTCGAAGGCAAAACGGAGATACCGTTTTGGTTAAAACCGTTTTTCAAAATCGGATTTACTCTATTCCCGTTTTCTTACATTGCCGGAAACCTCGTTCGTTTTCTGATCTTATACGCATCTAAAAATTTTATCGCGGGCAAAAACTTTAAAGAAGCAAAATCAAAACTACGTTCCATTCGAACAAAAGGACGAGTTTTCACGCTCGATATTTTAGGGGAAGCGGCCCTATCCGAGAGGGAAGCCTTACACTATCAAAAACAATATCTGGATCTGTTGAATCATTTGGGTCCGTTTTCCGATTCGGAAAAAACGAGTTACGGCGCTTGTCCGATCGTAAACGTTTCGGTGAAATGTTCCAGTTTGTATTCTCAAATTTCATCCTTGGCAAAGGAGGATTCCGTCCTTGTGTTAAAGGAAAGATTGAGGCCGATCCTGGGACTCGCGCGGGATAAAAATTTCTTCATCAATCTCGACGCGGAACAATACGACTATAAAGAAATTCTAATGTCCTTAGCGGAAGAGATTTTTCTCGAAGACGAATTCAAAAATTATCCTCATTTCGGAATCGTAATCCAGGCTTACCTCAAGGAATCCAAAGACGATCTCAAAAGAATCATAGAATATTCAAAAAACCGAAAGGTTCCGATCACGGTGCGACTTGTCAAAGGAGCGTATTGGGAATACGAGGTGATCAAGGCCAAGGAAAAAGGATGGGAGATCCCCGTTTTTGAAAACAAAACGGAGACCGATTCCAATTACGAAGAATGTTCCCGACTTCTGATCGATTCTTTTCCACACATACTGTCCGCATTCGCTTCTCATAATATTCGAAGTCTTGCATTCTCCTTGACATACGCGGAGCATAAGGGACTGAACCGAAGGGATTTCGAGATCCAGATGTTGTACGGGATGGGAGATTCTTACAAGGCGGTATTGACCGCAATGGGTTATAGAATCCGCGAATATACGCCGTTAGGTGAAATTCTTCCGGGAATGGCGTATCTAGTACGAAGACTTTTGGAAAACACTTCGAATCAGGGATTTTTACAGAACTTTTTAACGGGAAGAATGGGTTACGAAAATCTTTTAAAGAACCCGAAGGAACTTACGAATGACCTCATTTAAAAACGAACCCGCCCGGGATTTTGCAAAAGAAATCAACCGAGAATGGATTTCAAAATCCGTTCAAAATCTGAGAAACAAACTTCCGATATCCGTTCCTTCGGTCGTTTCCGGAAAAGAATTCAAAAGTTCTAATATGGAAATTCATACGAACCCGTCCGATCACTCGGAAGTGATCGCCAAATTCTCGTTCAGCGATGAAAAACTTCTGACAAAAGCGATCGCCGATTCCAAAGAACATTCGTCTCGTTGGAGTAAAACTCCCGCCCGGGAAAGAATTTCCATTCTTCTCAAAACCGCAGACTTGATCGGCGAAAATAGAAACGAACTCTGTTCTTTGATGCTTTTGGAAACGGGTAAGAGTATTCCCGAAGCGGAGGCCGATCTCGTGGAAGCCGTGGACTTTTGCAGATATTATGCGACCGAGTACGAAAGAATTTTCAAAGGACAAAGAGTCGATCTTCCCGGCGAAGAAAATCTTTATTCGTATAGACCGAAAGGAATCGTCGGAGTGATTTCTCCTTGGAATTTTCCCGCGGCCATTCTTACCGGAATGTGCGCCGCTCCCTTAGTTTGCGGAAACGCGGTTCTTTTAAAACCTGCTGAACAATCCTCGGCGATCGCGTATTTTATCTATTGTCTTTTTATAAAGGCCGGTGTTCCTTCGGAAGTGTTTCACTTTTTACCGGGCAAAGGCGAAGAGATCGGAGCCGCGATCGTAAAACATCCGGATGTTTCCGTAATCAACTTCACGGGTTCGAGAGAGGTGGGACTTTCGATTCTCAAGGAATGCGGAAACGTTCCTTCAAAATCCAAGATCATCAAACGCGCATTATGCGAAATGGGCGGCAAAAACGCGATCATCGTAGACGGAGATGCGGACTTGGATCTGGCCGTGGAAGGATCGATTCATTCGGCGTTCGGATTTCAAGGTCAAAAATGTAGCGCACTGTCGCGTTTGATCGTATTAGAATCTTGTTATGAAACCTTTAAGACCAGATTCTTGGACGCGGTGGCCTCGTTGAAAATCGATTCTCCGGAAATTCTTTCGGCAAAGATCGGACCCGTAATCAACGAAGAATCTAAAAATCGTTTGGAAAAGATTCTCGAAGAAAATAAAAACAACATTCTGTTTCAAAAGGAAATTCCGAGTTCTCTCAAAGACAAAGGGAATTACGTTTCGCCCACGGTATTTGAAGCGTCCGATTGGAACGGAGATCTTGCTAAGAAAGAATTTTTTGGCCCGTTAGTCGCTCTTTTCAAGGTGAAATCGTTTTCAGAAGCGATCGAAAAAGCAAACGATTCCGATTACGCTCTTACGGCGGGACTTTATTCCAGAAACCCGAAACATATCGAAGAGGCAAAAGAGAAAATCGAAGCCGGAAATTTTTACATCAACCGTGCGATTACGGGAGCGATCGTGGAACGACAACCCTTCGGAGGTTTTAAACTTTCGGGAGTGGGAGCCAAGGCGGGAGGCCCCGATTACCTCAAAAGTTTTTTGGAACCCGTTACGATCACCGAGAATACGATGCGAAGAGGTTTTTCCGCGGATCTAATTCAATAAAAATCGAATGTATTTTCGTTTAGGAAGATTCTTTCGGAAGATAATCGACGCAAAGAATCGCAATATCGTCTTCGGGACTTTTTCCGCCCATAAACTCCTCCAGATCGAACATCAAAAGTTCCAAAAAGGAATCTCCGGTTCTATCCGAGTTGTTCGATATAAATTCGGGAAACCGGTATTCTCCGTAGCTTTTTCCCATCTTATTCTTAGCCTCGATCACCCCGTCCGTAAAGAGCATTAATTTATCATTCTTTTCTAATGTACACTTTGCGGAAGAATAATTCCAATTGGGCTCCACACCGAGGATAAAGGTGTTCTTCGAAATCAATTCTCGGATTTTCGGTTCAATTCCGCTTAGAATCAAAGCGGGTTGATGTCCCGCGCTCGAATACGTTAGGTTTCCTTCCGAGTCGAGAATACAGTAAAAAGCGGTCACGAACAAATCCTGTTTCTCCAACATTTCGCAAACGGATCGGTTCACAAGACCCAAGAGTTCGGCCGGATCTTCCGCTTCTTGACAATGATTTCGAAACGCCGCCTTAGTCATCATGGTGACCAAAGCGGAAGCCACTCCGTGTCCGGAAACGTCCGCAATGAAAAATCCGGTTTTACCGTTTCCCAAATCGATGATATCGTAAAAATCCCCTCCGATTTTTTCCAATGAAAAGTATTTTGCACAAAGAAGAAGATCCGTCCGCCGAACACGAGTTAGGTCCGGAAGGGCGTTTTGTTGAAGTCTTCTCGCCAACGTCAAATCCATCGCTTGAATCCTATGAAGTCTATGCAGATTTCTTTTATGCTTTTTGGTTTCCACCAAATGTCTCGTAAGTTGATTTCCCATCTTCTTTACGCTTTCGGAGGCTTTCAAGAGCCATATATGCATAAAAAAGAATATAGTAAAAAGAACTCCGATGGACTTTAAGTTTTCCAAAAAGTAGGAAGGATTGAACACGATCAACAATCCGAAAAATACGAAATAATACGTTATGAACCAAAGAGTGAGATACACCCTTCTTGCAAGACCCAGAACCGGAAGTTGTATGCTGATCACAAAAATAAACATCACCGGAAAATACGAAGGCGCCAAAAACGTAAAGTATCCGTAAAACGCCGGAAGAGGAATCGAAAACAACAAGGATCGATTGGCCCAAAGCAAGGCGGACCATCGTCCGGTGATCATTCTAAAATTGGAATAGATCGTGACTGCGAGAGTGTATGAAAAATTAAGAATGACCCAAATCGGCTCGGGGGTAACCGCGTCCCTGATCCAATATCTCAGAACGATCCAAAACGCGAGAACTCCGAACGCTCCTTGAAGAAGCGAAAAGGTGATCTCGCTTTTGAGAGTTTTCGTAAGTTGTGTCAGGAATTTCGACATAAGGAGCTTATGAAGGATACCGGGAAATCAAAACTTGGAAATTACTTTTTTCCCCACAAAGGGAAGGATTTCCCGGGATTTCGGCTTAGAACCCGAGTAATGTTCCATTTTGATCGTTTGGAACGGATCCGGGAAAAGTATTTTTACGGGAGAAGTACGAAAGACTCGAAGATCGAGGGTTGCAAATTCTCGATCTAAGCGGTTCCAAAAGGATTGAAATCGGTTTTGAAAGTTATAATATTCTAATTCAAAAAAGAATCAAATCTTACTCGCGGTCGCGATATACGCTTCCGAAGAAAGCGAGATCGGAAGTTCTTTCAAATGTTCCTTGAGATGTTCGAACATGATCTTTTCCTTTTCTTTCCAAAGAGAAGGTTCCATCTTATTCTTCATCAATTGAAGCGGCGCGCCGCCTTCGATCATCGAATCCAAAAACGTTCTTACGTCCTTGATTTCCATCGAGTTTGAGTAAGGAATAATTTCGATTTCTTGAAAACCTGCTGACTTCAAGTGATCGCGAAAGTAATCGGGGTTTTCGAAACTTGCGATATTCGTTTGAGGCGCCGGAATATCGGGATTCGCCGTACGAAGCGCGCTGAACAAACACTGCATCAAAGGAGATTTGGAAATCGGAGCCCAACTGGAAACCGCGACTTTTCCGCCGGGTTTTAAAACCCTATAAATTTCCTTCAGACCTTTGAGTTTGTCCGGAAAGAACATCAAACCGAACATGGAGAATGCGGCGTCGAAACGATTCTCATCAAACTCCAATCTTTGTCCGTCCATCACGAGAGGAAAAACGTTTTGTACACTTTCGAGTTGAATGCCGTTCTTCAACTGTGCGATCATCGAATCCGAAAAATCGATCGCGTGAACTTCTTTTACTTTTTTGGAAAGTGGAATCGAAAGAGTTCCCGGACCTGCGGCTACGTCGAGCACGATCGCATCCGATGCCGGATTCAAAAGATCCACTGCTTTTAAAGAATAAGCGGCTAAGAATTGTTTGGTGGATCTTGTATATCCTTCTGCAACTAAGGACCAAGGTTCTACGGAAGAAAGTGGGTTGGACATGATTCTGAATCCTAAGAATTGAGTCAAAATATTGCGAGCAAAATCCGAGACTCCGTTCTTATAAGTCGAGATCTCGGAGCCAACGTCGATTTTTGCGTCATGAAAGGCATATTCAAAATTCTGCAAGTTCTTGCAGAGATCGTTTATGCGATTTCTTGAAACCCCAAACCTGTGTATAAATCCTCGGGATATTTCCAGGGTCTTTTTTTGGCGAAGTCGAATAGAATGCAGGAAGATACGGACTCACAAGCGACTTTCCCGTCCGATTTCCGCACGAGTTTCTGAAAGATTTTTACGCGAGAACCCTCGAACTCCCCGAAAGTAGTTACGACCGTAACGGCTTCGGGATATCGAATTTCTGCCTTGTAATCCGTTTCCGAACGGAGAATCATCGGACCGACATTCTCTTCCTGAAGCCTTGTATAACTGTAGCCTGCCTCTTCCAAGGCGACCATTCTCCCCTCGTGAAGAAAAACCTGAAAATTCCCTACGTTTAAATGTCCGTTCGGGTCGCACTGACTCCAAAGAACCGGGATCTCATAACTAAATTCCTTTGATCGAAGCGCCATTGAATGCCTCTTTTGTTTGTTTCTCTTCAAAGATTTGAGGGCCAAATCTAAGGTCGATTCAATTCATTAGTTTGATATAAAATTATAATTTGTTTGAAAAACCAAGGATTCGAAGTAGACGTTACGACTTTTTCGGATATATTTTTGGGGATTCTCCCCTTTTTCCCCAATTTCTGGAAATCTTCCTATACGAAAGGGGTTGACAAGATTTCGAAACTAGTTTAATTTAACCTTTAGGTTAATTAACCATATGGTTCAACAAGAAGCAGAAACAGATCATCTCAGCCTTACCTTTGCGGCACTGGCCGACCCTACCCGTCGCAAAATCCTGGCAACCCTCCGTTATGGAGAAGTTACCGTTAAGCAACTTGCGGAACCATTTGCCATGAGCCTTCCGGCAATCACCAAACACCTCAAGGTTTTGGAAAGGGCCGGGCTCATTTCCCGAGGTCGTGAAGCTCAATGGAGGCCGTCCCGGCTCGAAGCGGGACCTTTGAAAGAAGTGGCGGACTGGATCGACGAATATCGACAGATGTGGGAAGCGAGACTGGATCGCCTCGACGAGTATTTGCGGGAACTCCAGCAAAAAGAAACTCAAAACAACCAAGAAAGGAAAACGGATAATGAACAAAGACAAAATTAAAACCATCGTATATTGGATTTTGACCGCGCTGATTGCGGCTAACTACGCTTTTGCGGGTTATGCGTATCTCTCTCGCGGACCCGAGGTCGTGGAAGGAATGGCGAAACTCGGCTACCCTCTTTACTTCGTAAGCATTCTCGGAGTTTGGAAACTCCTCGGCGCGATCGCGATCACGGTTCCCCGTTTCGCTCTCGTGAAAGAATGGGCTTACGCGGGTATGGTCATCAACCTCACGTCGGCTTCCCTCTCCAACGCGATATCCGGAATGGAAACGTTTCACGCAATCGCACCTTTGATCCTTCTCGTTTTAGTGGCCTTGTCTTGGGCTCTTCGTCCCGAGTCCCGCAGATTGGAAGGAATCTGGCATCTTTAAGGAGAATCAAAATGCCGAACCCGAATCAAACCAGCAAGGATCTTGTCATCACGAGAATCTTCAACGCGCCCAGAGAAATCGTCTTCGACGCTTGGACCGTTCCGGAACAACTCAAACAATGGTGGGGACCGAACGGCTTCACCACTCCGGTTTGTAAGGTCGACTTTCGTGTCGGCGGAAGATTCCTCTTTTGTATGCGCGCTCCCGACGGCCAAGAATTTTGGTCCACCGGAGAATATCGTGAAATCACAAGACCGGAAAAACTCGTTCAAACCGACAGCTTTGCGGACAAGGAAGGCAATCCGGTTCCCGCTTCGCATTACGGAATGCAAGGCGAATGGCCCGAGTTTCTTTTGGTGACTCTTCTTTTCGAAGATCAACAGGGAAAAACGAAATTCACCCTTCGTCATTCCGGAATTCCGGAAGGAGAAATCTTCGAAATGACGAAGGCAAGTTGGAACGAAATGTTCGATAAACTCGAACCGATCGTTCAATTAGAAAAATAGAATATACGTTAGGAGTCAATGATGAGCGCAAGCAATCAAGCAAATACCTCCACTGCGGACAGAGAGATCCGCGCGATTCGAGTTTTCGACGCGCCGAGGGATCTTGTCTACAGGATGTGGACCGAACCGGAACACGTCGTTCATTGGTGGGGACCGAACGGTTTTACGAACACGTTCGAACAATTCGATCTGAAACCGGGAGGTGTTTGGCGTTTTATCATGCACGGCCCCGACGGAACGGATTATCCGAATCTGATCGTTTTTCTCGAAGTGGTTCCTCCGGAGAAGTTGGTCTATAAACACGGCTCGGATATGGAAGATCATCCGGGGGACTTTCACGTTACGGTTCTTTTTTCGGAACAAAACGGAAAGACCACCTTGGAAATGACGATGCTTTTCCAAACCGTGGAACAACGAAACGACACCGTTGAAAAATATGGAGCCGTCGAAGGTCTCAAACAGACTATGGATCGTTTGGTCGCGTATCTCGCCAAACAAAAAGTTTAAAAAGTATATTAGGAGAATCTTATGTCAAAATTAAAAACAATCCTTTTGGCCGTTCTTGCGGTACTAATCCTTTTCATTCTCGGGACGTTAGCCGTCGCTTCCACAAAACCGGCGACATTCCGTTACGAAAGAACCTTGAGCATCAACGCTCAACCGGAAAAGGTTTTCGCATTGGTCAACGACTATCATAGCTGGCCCACTTGGTCTCCTTGGGAAAAATTGGATCCCGCGGTCAAAAGAACTTACAGCGGCGCATCGGTCGGTCTCGGTTCCATCTATGAATGGGAAGGAAATAGCGACATCGGAAAAGGTCGTATGGAAATCATCGAATCCGATTCTCCGGCGAAAATCAAAATGAAATTGGATTTTCTTTCTCCCTTCGAAGCGCACAACACCGCGGAGTTTACGTTTCATACAAAGGACGGAGCGACTCACGTGACTTGGGCGATGTATGGCCCGAACGCGTTCGTTTCCAAAGTGTTCGGATTGTTCTGCGATATGGATCAGATGATCGGAAAGGAATTCGAAACCGGTTTGAAAAACATCAAATCGATCTCCGAAGGAAAATAAATCCGAAATAGAAGATTCCAAAAGCTCGGCATCCGCGACAAGGCGATCCGAGCGGAATCTTTCGAAGTATATTCAAGAAACATAAAGGAGAATGATCATGACGAATTCGAATCAATCTTTACCTTCCGTTTCCGATCGGGAAGTGGTCAGCATCCGAGTCGTAAACGCTTCCAAAGAACTCACGTTCCAAGCTTGGACCGATCCCCAACACCTCCAGAACTGGTGGGGCCCGAAAGGATTTACGAACACGTTTTACGAATACGATCTAAAACCCGAAGGCAATTGGCGTTTTACGATGCACGGTCCGGACGGAACCGATTATCCGAATCACAGCGTATTCGTCGAAATTTCAAAACCGGACAAACTCGTTTTCGATCATATCTCCGGACATTTCTTCCGGGTAACGACCACATTCGAGGAAGAATCGCCTAACCGCACAAAGGTGACTTTTCGTATGCTTTTTGAAACTGCGGAAGAATGTGAAAGATCCAAGAAGGTCGTCATACAAGGAAACGAGCAAAACTTCGACAAACTCGAGGCCGAACTCGCAAAAATGTCGGCTTGACTCAAAACGGTAACAAACTATGAGAAAGATCATTTTTCAGATGATGACGTCGTTGGACGGATATTTCGAGGGACCGAGCGGAACCTTGGACTGGCACGTCGTCGACGAAGAATTCAACCTATACGCGATCGACCTTTTGAACAACGTCGACGCTCTTATCTTCGGGAGAAAAACATACGAACTCATGGCGAGTTACTGGCCGACCAAAGGAGCGATCGAAGACGATCCGATCGTCGCGTCCAAAATGACCGAGTTAACAAAAATCGTATATTCTAAAACCTTAAACAAATCGGATTGGCAAAACGTAAAATTCTCCCGAGGCGAAAACATAGGGAAAGAATTGAACGAACTCAAAAGTCTTCCCGGAAAGGACATGGCCGTTTTCGGAAGTTCGGATCTGAGTCTCGATCTGATACGGGAAGGTTTAATCGACGAGTATAGAATTTTTGTGAACCCGGTCGTCTTAGGCGGGGGCAAAACGCTCTTCCAAGGAATCAAAGACCGGATAAAACTGAAACTCACACAAACAAGAACGTTCCAATCCGGAAACGTTTTACTCTATTATAAAAATCAGTAAGAAGCAAACAGAATGAATTCCACAAATACGAATCTAGCGGGAAAAAAAGAATGGATCGGCCTTGCGGTCATTGCCCTTCCCTGCCTACTCTACGCGATGGACCTTACGGTCCTTTATCTCGCGGTTCCTCATCTCACCGAGGAACTCAAACCCACCGGCTCACAACTTCTGTGGATCGTGGACATATACGGATTTTTGGTCGCCGGATTTTTAGTCACCATGGGAACGTTAGGCGATCGTATCGGCAGAAGAAAACTTCTGATGATCGGCGCGGCGGCCTTCGGAGTCGCTTCCGTTCTTGCGGCATTCTCCAAAACCGCTGAGATGCTCATTGCAACCAGAGCCTTACTCGGAATCACCGCGGCCACCTTGGCTCCGTCCACTCTATCACTGATTCGTAATATGTTTTTGGACGCGAATCAGAGGACGGTTGCGATCGGAATCTGGGGAACGAGCTTTTCCATCGGAGGAGCCATCGGTCCTTTGATCGGAGGATTGCTTCTCGAACATTTTTGGTGGGGTTCCGTATTTCTTTTAAGCGTTCCCGTGATGATTTTGCTTTTGATCGTGGGACCGAAACTATTACCCGAATTCAAGGATCCGAATGCGGGAAGTTTGGACATACCGAGCGCGGTTCTTTCGTTGGTTTCCGTGCTCAGCGTCATCTACGGACTCAAACAAGTCGCCGAAAACGGATGGGGAATTCTTCCCTTACTTTTTATATTGGCGGGTCTTCTAGTGGGAGCGCTTTTTATCCGAAGACAACAAGTCTTAAAAGATCCGTTGATCGATCTTCAATTGTTCAAGGTTCCCGCGTTCAGCGCGGCCTTAATCGCAAATTCGTTGACGATCTTCGTGGGACTCGGAAGTTTTCTTTTTCTCGCTCAGTATCTTCAATTGGTTCTCGGCTTATCGCCGTTAGTTGCCGGATTTTGGACCTTACCATCCGCCGCGGGAAACGTCATCGGTTCTCTTACGGTTCCCGTTCTCGTTCGTAAAATCAAACCGATCCTCGTCGTATCGGGTGGACTTGTTCTCACCATGATCGGACTCGTCTTCTACGCGTTAGTCGATTCGACCTCGGGATTGATGTATGTGGTGATCGGTTCCGTAATCATCTCTCTCGGAATCTGTTCGGTAGTCATCTTGGGAACCGATTTGATCGTAGGTTCCGCTCCGCCGGAAAGAGCCGGAGCGGCCGCGTCCATTTCCGAAACGGGTGTGGAGTTTGGCGGAGTATTGGGAATCGCGGTGCTCGGAAGTATCGGAACCGCAGTTTACAAAAATCAGATGAACGGGGTTGTTCTTTCTGGAATCACTCCCGAATCGATCGAACCGGCCAAAGGAACGTTAGGCGCCGCTGTCGCATTAGCAAAAGAACTTCCCGATCACATCGGACCTTCCCTTTTGGATCTCGCCAAACAGGCGTTCACCGATTCTTTCCAACTGGTTTCGATCATCTGTGCGGCGATTTCCTTTCTGTTAGCGATTACAGTCATTCTTATGCGTAAGAGTTTGGAAAAGGGGGAAGAATCATGAGCGTACAAAACGAAGTAAACGTCGAAATTCGGGAGCGAGAACTGATTCTAAGCAGAATCTTCGAAGCTCCTCGAAATCTAGTCTATCGCGTCTGGACCGATCCGAAACATATCGTTTTCTGGTGGGGGCCAAAAGGTTTTACGAACCCGATTTGTGAAGTCGATCTCAAAGTCGGCGGCAAATATCGTTTCGTAATGCGTTCTCCGGAAGGAATCGATTATCCTTTGCAGGGAGTTTATCTCGAGATCGTAGAAAACGAAAAGATCGTAAGCACGGACCTGATGGAAGATCATCCGATCGAATGGAAGAACGAATTGCGGGATAAACTCGAAGGCGCCCAAGACACATCAAACTTTATCGCCACCGTGACGTTCGAAGATTATCAGGGGAAAACAAAACTAACCATTCGTAGTACGTTCGCGTCTAACAAGGTAAGGGACGCATTCAAAGAAATGGGAATGATCGAAGGTTGGACCGAAAGTCTCGTACGTTTCGAAGCAGAGTTGTCCAAAACAAAAAAATAATATTACAAATCGATAAAGAATCCGAACGACATAGAATGAAGACTGGTTGCAAATATGAAAAAAAGAATCGAAATCAAAGGTGCCACGAATAGTCCGACCGTAAAACCCGAATCAAGCCGGGGAAGAATTCTGATTCATCCGGCGCTAAAAGATTTATACATATCCGATAAAACCGACTTGGATTTCGAAAAACGGTTGAAACCGGAGTATCTATCCATGATACAGTCTCTCCTGTTTTAACATTAAGGATCTTATCCGAGGAAAACATGAAAGATAAAATATTAGGAATTCATACTTTAAGCGCGGACGTCGCTTCGCTTTTGCTCAGACTCATTTTCGGTGGTCTGTTCATCTATCACGGTTATCCGAAATTGACGAACTTCGACCAGATCATTCCCATGTTTCCCGATCTGATCGGAATCGGCGCAAAAACCTCTTTGATGCTCGTCGTATTCGCCGAATTCTTTTGCGGAATTTGTGTCGCGATCGGTTTGCTCACACGCCTTACCGTGATTCCGATTTTTATCACGATGTTTGTCGCGTTTTTTATGGCGCACGCAAACGACGCGTTTCAAGTGAAGACCTTGCCGTTCGTCTATCTTTTGTTATCCGTAGTTGTGTTCGTTTCGGGAAGCGGCAAATTCTCGATTGATAAATACATCTTCAAAAAATAAGATCCGAAACGAAAACGGACCTTATTCTTTCCCGATCGATCCGTCGAACTACAAGGCGGATCGTTCGATCTTAAGGGAGAATGATATGAATGAACAAGCTCCGAATCCAAATGATAATATCAAAAATACGGAATATACGTTTTTAAGCATAAACAAACTCGGAGAATTGATACGAAGTCGAAAAGTTTCTCCCGTCACCGTCGTATCCGATTGTCTGGAAAGAATCGAACGTCTCAATCCTCGACTGAACGCATTCATCACCGTAACCGCGGAACAAGCCCTTCAAGAAGCCAAACTCGCAGAACAGGAAATCGAAAAAGGAAACTGGAAAGGCCCCCTACACGGAGTTCCTATCGGTATCAAGGATATGTTCGATACGGCCGGGATCAAAACCACAGCGGCCTTCGTTCATTTTCAAAATAGAATTCCAAATCGAGACGCGATCGCCGTCACAAGATTGAAAGATGCCGGAGCGATCGTCATCGGAAAAACGAATCAGCACGAACTCGCCGCGGGCACAACTTCCATACAAAGTCATTACGGAACGGTTCACAATCCGTGGAATCTAAATTATATCGCGGGAGGATCTTCCGGGGGTTCGGCGGTAGCCGTTGCTTCAGGTCTTTGTTATGCGACATTGGATACGGACGCGATCGGTTCCTGCAGACTTCCTGCTTCTTGTTGCGGGGTTGTCGGCTTTAAAGCGACTTACGGACTTTTAAACTTACAAGGAGTTCTGGAAGGAGAACCTGTTGACGAAACCATCTTAACTCTGGCACACGCGGGTGTGATGACTCGAAGCGCGGAAGATACTGCGATTCTTTTCAAAGCCTTGTTGGACCCGCAGGACGATCGAAACAAAAAAATCTTAGAATGGAAGTTCGACACAAATCAAACTACTTCTTTCAAAATCGGATTTCCCAAAACATTCGTCGCTTCCGATGAGATCCGAACCAACTTTGAAATCGTAAAGAAAAAACTCGCCTCACTCGGAAATACATTATGTGAAATTGATGTTCCGCTTTCACCCGGCTTTGATTTGAGCCGCGTTCGGGAACATCGCGCCGATGTCGCAAAGATTCTTTTTTCGGATTGCGACGTTTTGATTTTACCCACGACCACCGAAACCGTATTGAAAATTTCGGATGCGAGCTCAAAAGGTCCCTTGGCCTTGTCTTCCGAGAATACGTTTTTCGCAAACTACTACGGAATCCCCGCGATCAGCATTCCATCCGGTTTTTCTTTGGATGGATTGCCGATCGGTTTTCAGATCGTCGCGGGACAACACGAGGAAGAAAAAATTTTCGAACTGGCCGACCGGTATCAAAACGAAGCCGATCGGCAACTGCGTCACCCTATTTTATAAAATCTGAATGTCGTTTATCATTTTTAGAAATTCAGGGACTGGATTCTTCTTTCCAATTCCTTAGGTCCCATGAGCTCCCATTCCGGAACGATCTTTTCCTCTTTACCGATTACGGTTTCACGAATCCAAAGTTGCCAACGTTTGACTCCGGATCGTTTCAAAGCGTAAAGAATCGCTTTTTCTCCCATGGGGAGATTCGGAAAATACACTTTACCGGAGGGATCTTTGTAAGAAGGCATCACGGAACGAATCGAGGGAAGAATCAAATTATACGTAGTTTCGTCTTCCCAAGTCGGATGGTTCACGTCCAGAGTCAGGGGCAATAAACGAATTTTCATATACAGGAAACGATCGCAGTTGATCCAACCCAAGTTGAGAATCGGATAATAAAACGACCGGGACACCTCCATTCCTTCGGACATGTTAACGCTTTCGCTCCGTGTCGGTTGCGCACTTTGATTTTTGGTAAGCGAAGGCAAAGCTGATATTCGTTCCTCCGCGCCGGATCGAATGAGATTCTTCCCTTCCTCGTTTTTGGAAACGTTAGACGTCTTTGTAGTTTCCGTGGACCAATCCACGTTCCCTTCGTTCGTTTTAGTTCCGTAAAAAACCTGATATCCGGGCTCGAAAGCGGATGGAAATAGAACCTGTGGAGGATTTTTCGGGTTGGACTTCGCTTTCACGCCCTTTTCGGTGAATGCGTTTAACAAAATCATTCCCTTTGTTTGAATCGGACTTTGACCGGACGAGGTGCTCAAACCGGAAAGTAAGATGTCTGCATTTTTATAATATTCTGATATTTCAATTCTGATCGGAGATTGAATCGGATTTCCGTCCGATCCCAAAAGACTTCCGGAAGGAAAACGAATTTTGGTTCCTTCTTCCGCTTCGATCTCGGAATCCCTTGTGGGATCGATCACAAAAATCTGAACGGACTTATAACGCGCGGTTCCGATCCATTCCCAACGTTCGGGAAAAGTCAAACGTTCCCAAGTCGCACAATTGACAAATAGAGATAGGGATAAAAGAATCCAAAACGACTTACGAATCATAATCACCTCTTCTAAAAGTGGTATCGATTCCTATTCAAACTCGGTCAAAAAATTTCAGATTCTTTTACAGACGTCGCAGTTATCACATCCGTTGAATTTCGCGTCGAAGTATTCGTATACGAATTCCCGTCTGCATTTTTCCGATTTAAGATATAAGAGCATTTGATACAAACGTTTGAGGCTTGTTTTCTTTTTTTGTTCCAAGAGTTCGACTGATTTCAATTCTTCCGGCAACGGGTCATCCAATGTCAAAGAATTCTTCTCCATGTCGCCCGATGTAACCCCGTGTCGTTCGAACAAGTTGAGAACCGTTTGAAGTCTATGATCTCCTCGATTTTTATGAACGACCTTCGATTGAAGTTCGTCGTATTCGACGGAAGAAAGTTTTTCACCGAGTTGTTCCATCGTCTTATACACACGCGAAATAAAAACCGCGTCCGGATTTTGCCATTCGATAAAATCCATAAGAACGGTAAGATCGTCCTGATTGTAAAACACGTGGCAATCGGATGTTTCCCCGTCCCTTCCCGCGCGTCCGATCTCTTGATAATAACCTTCCAAAGAGGAAGGAAGTTCCGCGTGTATGATCGTTCTTATGTTCGGTTTATCGACTCCCATTCCGAAAGCGTTCGTCGCAAGAAGAATCGTATCCTCCGATTTTAAGAATTGATTTTGAATCTTCTTTCTTTGATCGGGATTCAACTTTCCGTGATACACTTTATGGGAAATTTTTTGAACGTCGAGTTTCTCGCTGAACTTTTCGAGACTTTGTATGAGATTGAAGTAAACGATCGTACTTTTCTTTTGTTTTTTTAAAAGTTCAAGAACCGCATCGGACTTGGAAGGTTCATCCACAAAGGTCTGAACGTCCAAAAAAAGATTCGGACGGCATATTCCTTCGTTGTAAACCTCGATCTCGGATTCGTTCAAACCCATCTGAAGAATCACGTCTTTTTGAATTTCCAGAGTTGCGGTTGCGGTTAACGCGATCGTGGTTGGATTTTTAAGAATGTTTCGAAATTCCGCGATCTTAGTATAATCCGGTCTGAAGTCGTGGCCCCACTGACTGATACAATGAGCCTCGTCGATCGCAAGAAGAGAAACTTTCCGATCTTTTAAACAATCGATAAATTCTTTCTTACGAAATCTCTCCGGGGAAACGTAGATGATTTTGTATTTCCCTTGTTTTAAATTTTCATAACTCGACAATCGTTCCTGTTTGGAAAGGGAAGAATTGATAAAAGCCGCGTCGATCCCCAAACGTTTCAACTTCACGACCTGATCCTGCATCAACGCGATCAAAGGAGACAAGACTACCGTCAAGCCGTCCAAGGCGAGCGCGGGAAGTTGATAACAAATCGATTTACCCATACCGGTCGGCATGATAACCAGACAATTCTTACCCGAAAGAACGTCCGAAATGATCTTCTCTTGGGAAGTTCGAAACGATGAAATTCCGAAAAGAGTTTTGAGAGAAGAAAGGGAAGTCATTACGATTAGAATTTGCGAGCGATCTTTAAGAGCAAGAGAAAATGTAATTACTTGCCACGGCGTCGAATTCTTGGAATGCTCGTATTTCGAGACCGGGGAAAAATCGATTGTCCATCACGCATATCACAAGTTTATCGCTCGAGGATATCGCGTCCGAACTTTCTAAAAATATTTTCGAGGAAAGAAAAAAATTCCCGTTGTATTCTCCCGTGATCGTGGTTCCGAGCACGAACATGAAACTCTGGTTGAATCTGAATCTTTCTCGGATCGACGGACTTTCCGCGAACCTTCGTTTTCTTTATCTCGAAAAAGCTCTGGAAGAATATTATCATCTCAGAGCGGGACTTGACTACGATCCGTTTCAACGCGCGTTCCCCAGTCAGGAAGCGACTCAAAGAAAAATTCTCTCCTATCTAATTCAGAATAAGGACGAGGAAGAAACGAAGTTTTTGCGTTCTTTTTTGAAAAGTTCGACAAGGGCTTTCTCCTTAAGCGCAAAACTCACTTCGCTTTATAAAGATTACGAATTAAACCGATCTTCTTGGATTCAAACTTGGGCCAAAGAAAAAGGAATCGAGATTCCCTCCATATCGCGTCGTCCAACTCCGTTTCCGAAGGAAGACGAATACTATCACTTTCAAAAAGCATTATATCAAAACGTGTTCTTGAATTCGAAAGAACCGAACACTCTCGTTCAGTTTCTATTGAAGGAAACGCAGAAGAATCGAATACATTCTCCGCGCAATTTTCCGTCCCTTCATCTTTTTTGCCTTTCCAATCTCGCGGATACGTATCTCGGAATTTTGGAATCTCTTTCCAAAAAGGACAAACTCCCCGTTTATCTTTATCAATTTCATACGGGCCAAATTTCAAATTCGCATAACGTAGAATCCGAAGGACCGGAACGATGGGCCAACCCGCAGATTCATATCGCATCGAGAACCGCGGCAATTCCCGGCGTAAAAATCCGGAATCTTCAGGACTTACGTCCGTATCCGAAAAA
This sequence comes from Leptospira barantonii, assembly GCF_002811925.1. Lineage (NCBI taxonomy): Bacteria > Pseudomonadati > Spirochaetota > Leptospiria > Leptospirales > Leptospiraceae > Leptospira > Leptospira barantonii. The sequence continues at coordinate 26,981 of NZ_NPDS01000010.1, read as the reverse complement.
ACTGGAGAATCTTAGAAATCTTTTGGCCGGAAAAGAAAGAGCGCATAACGTGTCGTCTTTGTCGGAAGATTCTTCCGTTCGTTTTTGGAACGCTCCTTCCGCCTATCGGGAAACGGAATCCGTCGCAAACGATATTCTATATAGGATGAATAACGATCTGAGTCTGACGTATTTGGACTTTGCGGTTTTGGTCACGGACATGCAGACTTATCGTCCCGCCGTTGAATGGGTGTTAGACGGTGGAATTCTTTTACAAACCGCGGAGAATACGAATCCGATCCGGAAAAAAATCCCCTATTCCTTGACGGATATCAAGGCGAACGAAGCTTCTCTGCTCTATCGAGGACTGATGAGTTTTTGGGAGATTTGTTCCGGAAGCTCCGTCGATAAAAACGCATTACTCAAACTTTTAAGAAACCCGCTTCTTCAAAAAAGAATTCGTCTGCGTTCTCAAAACCTAAACGATCTCGAAAATACGATCGAAACGTCCGGAGTTCGATACGAGGAAACGGGAAGAGAAAAGGATTCATTCCAAATCTCTAATGGATTCAAAAGGATCCGTCTTTCTACGATTCTTTCTCGGGAAACTTCCTGGAACAAATATAAGATCGCGCCAATCGCGCTGGAGACGGACGAAAATTCTTCCCAACTGACCGAGTTCTGGGAAACCGTTCTCGGTTCGAAAGCGAAAATTCTTTCGTTTTCAAAAGAGGAAACGATTCACTGGAGTTCCGAATATTTAAAAAACGTAAAGTATTCTCTCGAAGAACTTTTTGAGTTCACGGAAGAATACGAACAGGAAGGAAAACTCTTTCACGGTTGGGTCGAATCTTTTTTCGAATGGGAAGGAATTCGACTTCAAAACAAGGAAGAAGGAATCGCACTTTTAAAATTCATCACGGAACAGATATTCGATCAGGTTCCTTATCGAAAAGGCGCGTATCTCACCGGCGGCGTTACCGTTTCACTTTTACAACCGATGCGTCCGATTCCTTTCAAACACATTTATATATTAGGACTCGGCGAAGGAAAATTCCCCGGTTCTAACGATCGTTCTCAACTCAATCTAAGAAAAGACTTTCAGGAAGAATGGGATATTTCTCGAAGAGAAATTCAGGAATCGCTTTTGTGGGAAACCATTCATTCCGCAACGGAGTCCGTAACGTTCAGTTACGTGGGAAAAAATCTTCAAGAAGATAAGACGTTCGAACCTTGTTCCCATCTTTTCGAGATCATGGAGGCGTTTCAAACGAAGGAAGCGCTCCAACTCCCATTGCATTCGTATAGTATAAAATACGAACATAGTCCCGAACAACTAAAACAGGGTCTCGTAAGTTACGACTTTGCGAGAACCTGGGTGAACGGAATCCGAAAGGATCAGCACATACTCGATCGTTTTCAAGATCCGAACGAACTCACTCGAATTCATTCAACCTCCGTCGCTTCCGGAATCGACGTAAAGGAACTTTCCCAATTTTTGAGCGATCCTTTGGACACATATCTCAAACGAAAACTCGGAATGTATCTCGAAGAGGAAGAATCCTCCGAAACCGAAAAAGAACCGTTCGATCTGGACGCGATCGCGGAAGCTTCTATATTAAAGAAAGTGCATGCGTTGATGATTCCCGATCTGGTTTCGGAGAAACCTTGGACTTGGGATCGGGAAAAAATTTCGGAAGCGTTATCCCCTATCTTGGAAATGGAAAAATCTTCCGCGAAGTTTCCTCAGTCCGTATTCGGAAAACTTCAGGAAGCCGATCTCGTTCAATACTTAGTTACCACAAGCGAACTTCTTTCCGAATGGAAACCGTTGTTTCAAGGCGGAAAATATTATCCGTATTTGAGTTTGGGCGACACCGGATTGCCGGACGCGATCTGCAAAAAATTACCTCCGCTCAAAGTCCCTTTGGAATCCGGAGACTTCCGCATCCGTGGAGAATGGGAACACGTAGTCGAAAAGGACGGAAATCTTTATTGGCTATTCTCCAAAAGCCTCGAAGACAAACCGAGCGACGATTACTTCGGTTATAAAGATTATTGGAAGGTGATGAGTTTTCCGTTTTTAACCGGAATCGCGTTCGCATCCTCGAACGAAAACTTCAAAATCTACTCCTTCAAACCCCGCCCTTCTCAAGAATCAAAAAAGAAGAATATTCTAGAAATAGAATATAATGTGGAAACCTCCTCGATCGGAACCGAATATCTCGCAAAAATCGTCTCCGATTATCTAAAAGAAGAGCCGGTGTTTTTTCCACGAAGAGCCTTTCTCAACTATTACGTAAAAAATATCCAAGGAAACACCGGAAAAAACAAAACGCCGGACGATTCGAGCAAGTTTGACGATGAAGCCGGTTGGCTCAACTTTCTCAAGGAAGAATTGAACGGAGTGAAAGACGGATTGTCTTCTCTCGTAAAACTTTATCCGAAAACCCCGGACTTGATCTTAAAATCCGAAATACGATGGGCTAAAAATTTTTACAAACCACTCCTCGATTGGAAAAAGGATTCATGAGCGGAAACCGTCCTTATCAATTAAAATCGAGTTTTATAGAGGCTTCCGCCGGAACCGGAAAAACGTTTACGATCATGGAAATCGTAGGAGATCTCATTTCCGTTTATAAAATCCCGTTGACTCAAATTCTAATTCTTACCTACACCGAAAAGGCCGCGGGGGAACTGAAAGAAAGACTTAGAAAAAAATTGATCGCATCCGGGTTCGATAAGGAAGCGAGGGAACTCGACCAGGTTACGATTTCAACTATACACGGTTTTTGTAATATGATTCTGCAGGAATATCCCGTGGAAACCGAAACTCCTCCGAACTGGATTCTCACCGATTCCAAAGAAAGACTGAGCGCCGCCCTATATCGTCTTCAACACGAAGAATGGAATACACAAGTCGAACCGGATCATCTGGAGAATTTTCTTTCCGAATCCGATTATATATCACAAAAAGAGAATATTATTTCCGTAGGCTCCAAACTTCTTAGCGGAAAAAAATATCCGTATTCGAACGAAACAACTCCGATGAGCGCGGAAACGTTCAACCAAAAGACCGCATTGATCGCGGTGGAAATGGTGTCCGAGGAATTCAAAACCGGAGAATGGATGAGTTACGATCGGATGATTTTAAAAACGAGGGACTCTCTCGAAAATCCTCATCTTCGAAAGGCTCTTCAGGAAAGATATAAAATCGGAATCTTGGACGAATTTCAAGATACGGACTCCGCTCAGTACGAAATTTTTTCACGTCTCTTTTTAGAAATGGAATCCAAGGAAGAATCGCAAAGATTCTTATATCTCATCGGCGATCCGAAACAATCCATCTACGGCTTTCGAGGAGCGGATATAGGAACCTATCTGCGCGCCAAAAAAGAATTAAAGGAAAAACAGGCCGAAGAAATTCCTTTGAACGTCAATTACAGATCCGTCCCCGAGTTGATCCGAGCCTATAACGAAATCTTCGGCGGAAAAAAAGGAGAACAAAGTTTTTTCCCGATCGTGGAACGAGGTTTCGAATCTACTCCGATCGAATACGTTCCGGTTTCCTATCCCGAACAGGAAGCCAAGATTTTGTTAAGCGACAAACACAAGGACGGTCCGATCACCATCGTGAAGTTCGGCGGAAGGGAATTCTGGAAAACGGACGACGCAAGAAACGCTTGGGGACAATTTATCGCGGAAGAAATCCTGAAGCTTGCACAGGATGAAAACCCTTTCTTGTATAGAGTCCGCGAAAAATCGAACGAACAAGAGCGCATAACGGAGAAACGATTGAACTTCCGTGAAATCGCGGTTCTCGTAAAGAGCAAGGCCGAAGGGAAACTCGTAGAACAATCCTTAAAACTCAGAGGAATTCCTTGTTCGTTTTACAAACAAGAAGGGATCTACCAGAGTCCGGAATCGTATCAAATTTCCAATATATTCGAATGTCTTTTAGATCCGAACAAACCTTCCTCTTATCGAAAACTTTTATTGGGCGACTTGTTTCAGATTCATCCGAATCACCTTCCGGCATTCGACGAACATTCCATCGATTCTTATGAAAAGACAACGCTCGATCGATGGAAAACTCTTGCGATGGATCGAAAGTTTTCGGAACTTTTCCGTTCCATCGAGGAAGACAGCAGAATCTTTTTAACGGAAGACGAAACGGATATCGACTGGGAAAGAAAAAGAACGAACTACAGACAGATCTTTCGAAAACTACTTCAATTTCAAATTACGAACCAAGCGGATCTCGAAGAAGTATTAGAAGAATTGAAACTACTCCAGACCAGCTCCAGAAACGAGGAGGAACTGCCGCTTTTCGAAAAAGAAACCGAAAAGGACGCGGTCCAGATTCTTACCTTACACGCGTCCAAAGGATTGGAGTGGCCGGTCGTGTTCTTATTCAACCTTTCGGGTAATTTTGTTCCGGACGTTTACGATTATCCTGCGATGGGAGAGGACGGACAAAGATTTTGGAAAATCAATTTCTGGGACGAACCCGAGGAAAAAGAATTTAGCAAAGAAGAATATTCTTATCAATCCCTAAACGAAAACAAAAGACTTTTGTATGTGGGAATCACGCGTCCCAAGGTTCGGCTTTATCTTCCGTTTTACACTCCCGTAAATCATAAGAAAACAAGGGATTCCGCATATTATAAAATTCTTTATCCGAGACTTCAAAGTATATTAGAAAACGATCCCGATCCGAATCTGTTTAAAAGCGTTTCGTGGACTCCAGTTCCTTTGGATCAGACGGATGTTAGCAAACGAAATCGAATCCAAAATTCCGATGTCCGTTTAACACCGCTGATTCATCACGAATCGGGAACACAAAAAACGATTTATCTGCACAGTTATTCTTCCTTGAGAACCAAGGCCAATGTTACGGATAACGTGGCTCTTAGTGTTTTGGACGAAGCGGGTCTGCTCAAATCCGACGACGCGGAGAATCTGGAAACCGCGATCGAGGACGCGCTTCCATCTTCGGCTTCGACCGGTTCTTTTTTACACGCGCTTTTGGAAGAATTCGACTTTTCGATTTTTAAAACGAAATCGCCGAAAGAGATCCTAACGAACGATAAAATTCTTTCGAGAATGGACTTCCATCTGGATTACTTTCAACTTTCAAAAACATCCACACGAACTTCATTTTTCGAAAGAGAAATTTATCAAAGAAGATCCGCAGAAATACTGTGGAACACTCTCAACGCGGATGTTCCCTTACAAAACGGAAAACCGTTTCAACTCGTAAATCTTTCGAAGGAAAATAGAATCTCCGAAATGGATTTTCATTTGGATCTGGATCCGGAAAAAATCGGTCCCGGAAATTTCTTAAAAGGTTCCATTGACTTAGTCGTTCAGATCGAAGATAAATTCTATCTTGCAGACTATAAATCCAACCTCCTCGAAGACTATTCTCCTTCTTCCTTAAAACGAAACGTGGAAAACGCCGAAAGCAGATACGATCTGCAAAGGGATATCTACGCGATGATACTTTACGAATATCTAAAGAACCTTTTCGGCGCGGACGAAGCGATCTCAAAGATAGGCGGAGTATATTACTTTTTTCTAAGGGGCATGAAAAGCGGAGAAACCTCCGGAATTTATTCCGATTTCGATTGGAGTTTGGAGAGAATGGAAAAAATCCGTAGAACCGTAAGGGAACTCACCTCGTTTTCCTGGGAAGAGGAACTCTGATGGAAGAATTCTTTCCAAAATTTATCGAAAAACTGAAAGCGGACATCCTGGATCTTCGCGAGTCGACCTTGTCCAATCCGAGCACGAAAAGTTTTTCCGAAGAGGATTCGAACACTCTATTAGAAATTTTGAATTCGATTTGGGACGCGACCGAAGAAGGAAACCTCTGTGTTCCGGTCGCCAAAGAATGGAAGAACGTATTCAAATTAAAACCACCCGGTTTGGTCGTCGAAAAAATCGCGAACGAAGAATGGGTTTACTTCGAAAAAACGCATCAATCCAAGATCGAATTGGAACAACTTCTTAAAAAAAGAATCGAAAATAAAGTTTCACCGAAGGTCGACTTACAACGCGCCGAAGAAATCTTAAAAAGTTTAGAAGCAAAAAGTTTCCCGTTGAAAAAAGCGCAGACGAAAGCGGTTCTTTCCTGTCTCAACTCTTCTTTTCAAATCGTAAGCGGCGGACCCGGAACGGGAAAAACCACGGTTGTGGCTTTTCTATTGGAAATTTTGAACGGGCTCGGACAACTCCCGGCTCCGGAAGAAATCGCGTTAGTCGCACCGACCGGAAGGGCGGCTCAAAGACTTACCGAAGCGATTCAGGAAAATCTAAAAAAGATTTCCGAAATACGGGATTCTCACTTTCTACGCGGGCAAACCATCCACGGACTTCTTTCCTACAAACAGTCGTTAGGCGATTTTTATTACAACAAACAACGTTATCTTCCGCATCGACTGATCATCGTGGACGAGGTTTCGATGGTCGATTTAAACTTAATGCTTTCCTTATGGAACGCGATCCCCGAAAATCCGAAGGACGAAGACGTTCCGTTCCGGTTTATTCTCATCGGAGATCCGCATCAACTTCCCTCAGTGGACAAAGGCGCGGTGTTAAGCGACTTCCTTTCCGTTCTAGAATCTCATAAAACGGACTATATCTCCAAGCTCGAAGAAAGCAACCGTCAGAAACCGAACGCAAAAGGAAACGTTTCCAAAATCGTAACGCTTGCTGAGGAGATTCTCCGATATTCTCCCGAAAACTTAAACTTAGGAACCGCGATCGACGACAATTTTGCTAAAACGACATCGATCCAAGAAGATTCGAAATACGAAAGCGAAGTCGTATGGTTGCAAAATCCTTCGAATAAAAACAAGGATCTGAGTTCGAGAGACGAGGTAGTTGATAAACTTTGGAACGAAATTTTCTTTCCTCAGATTTCAAGAATCGGAACTTGGAAGATAAAAAATTCTTCCGATCTAAACGAACCCGGGTTCGTTCAAAATTTCCAAAACGAACTCAAACGATTCCGCTGTCTTACGGTTTTTAGAAACGGCTACTGGGGCGTAGAAGCGATTCAAACAAGGATTATGAACGTCGCCGTTCAGGACTTGTTTCGCAAACGAAATCAGAATTCGTTCGTGAACCTCCATCCGAAACGTCTTGCCAAACGACTTTACTTTATCGGACTTCCGATCCTGATTCTTCAAAACGACAAAAGTAGAAAACTATTCAACGGCGACATCGGAATCGTATTGAGAATGGAATCGACCGGAGAACTCAGAGCCGTGTTTCCGATCGAAGGAAAATTATTTCCGTTCGCGCTCGACACTCTTCCCGAACACGAACCAGCGTTTGTGATGAGCATTCACAAAAGTCAAGGTTCGGAATATGATACAATTCTAATCTATGTTCCCGATCACCCCGAATCCAAAGAGGACGAACGATCGCACAAACTTCTCAATCGGCAGATTCTTTACACAGGAATCACAAGAGCCAAAAACCAAGTGATCCTCGCGGGCAATCCGAAAACTTGGGAAATCGGAATCGCAAATTCCCAAAAAAGAAATACCGGTTTTAAAATCTAAAACGAATAGAAAAGGATTGCTGTCCTAAGGTTTACGTTTTATGAATGGTCCTCATGATTCGCCTATCAAGACGAACGATTCGAAACTGTATTACGATTTTATTGCTTTCCTGCTTCGTCTTTTTTTGTAAACGATCCGTAGAACCGTTTCCAAAAGCGAAGAACGGAATCATTTCGATTCCCGCCAACCTATTAGAACAAGGTCATATTCTTCCCTTAGAGGGAGAATGGAAATTCGAAGAAGGTTTCGGTAAAACAAAACCGCTCGGCCCAATCCAAGTTCCGGGCTTTTGGGAAAATAGCGAATACCCGAACTATAAGGGAAAGGCATTCGGCTTTGCGACGTATCGCCTGCAAATAACCGGGCTCGCGCCCGGAGAATACGCGATCAAGTTTCACGAGATTCACAACGCATATCGCGCGTATGTCAACGGAAGAATCGGTTTGCAATTCGGAACCCCTTCTCCGGACGCAAAAGAAGAAGTGAGAAAAATCGGAAAGCCGATCGTTCGTTTTTCCGTGGACGAAAAAAACCCGAACACCGAAATCGTATTAGAAATTTCGAATTGGTTTGAAGGAGTCGGAGGCATACGAAGAACTCCCGAATTGGGAACGGACTCGTTTATGGCCGGAGCCGATAAGACCAGACGTAGTTTCGATTTTTTGACGTTCGGAGCCCTTCTTTTTTTCGGATTTTCCAGTTTCGTATTTTATCTTCTTACGAAGGAAGAATCCTCTTCGCTTTATCTCTCCTCGGTTTGTGCGATCCTTGCACTGAGAATTCTTTTCACCGAAGAACATTACATTTTTGAAATGTTTCCGGGTTTTCCTCCCGTTTTGGAATTCAGGATCGACGTGGGCAGTCTTTTTATACTTGCTTCCGTGTTTTTGAGTTATATCCGTTCCTTGTTTCCGAACGAATTCAAAACGATTCCTTTTCGGATTTTTCTCGCGCCGAACCTCGTCTTCTTTGCGGCCTTCTGGTTCCTTCAAGGAGATCCTCTGGAAACCCTCGTGGAATCGTATCTACTTTATATGATCGTAATGATCGGAGTTGTGTTCGTAGTGATGGTCCTTGCGACGATCCACAAAAGAACGGGTTCGTTCGTTTTTTTGGCGTCTTGTTTTCTTCTTCTGATCGGAGCGCTCAACGACACGTTATCCAGGCTTAGCATCCTTCCGACTCCGTTTATCGTCCCTTATACGTTTTTATTGTTCATCGCGTTTCAATCGCTTTTGATTTCGATCCGTTACAGAAGTCTTTTAAAGTTTACGGACACTCTCAATCAGGAATTACAGATCAAGTTCCGCGCGATTTCGGCTTCGGTTCAGGAAGCGATTTTGGTTTCGGATATATCGGGAAAGATCCTCTTCTGGAACGAAGGCGCAGTAAAAATTTTCGGATGGGAAGGAGAAGAGATTCTAAATTCTCCCTTGGAAAGAATTCTTCCCGAAAGAAATAGAAAAAAACACCGCAATGGTGTACAACGTTATTTTTCTTCGAAGCGCAAACGAGGAACTCCTAAACCGTTCGAGATGATCGGATTGAAAAAAGACGACACCGAATTCTCTTTGGAGTTGTCCCTTACCGATTGGAAAATCGAAAAGGATCATTACATAGGAATCATCATTCGCGACGTCACTCAAAGAAAAAATTTGGAATCTCAGAGGGACAACGCTTTGAACGTGCTTCAATCGGATCTTCATACCGCCGAAAAATTACAGAAGTCCATGTTCCCGAATCCTCAATCCAAGGACTGGCCGTTTTTTTGGTCCGTTACCTATCTTCCTATGGGCCCGATCGGCGGCGATATATACGATATTCGTAAAACGAAAAACGGTTCCTGGAGATTTTTTATCGCCGACGCGACGGGACACGGAACCCAAGCCGCGCTTTTGACAATGGCGATCAAAGCGGACTACGATACACTGAAAGACTCGGACGAGGAACCCGGAAACATATTAGAACAATTGAATGAAAAAATTCTTCCCATGTTCCGAACGTTGAACTCCCTTTTTACGGCTTTCGTTTTGGATTGGGATCCGAAATCGGGGAAGGTTCAATACGCTTCGGGAGGTCATCCGGAGCAGTTGATTCTTTCGGAAAAGGAAAAGATCGTGTTACCTAAAACGGGTCCGATTCTCGGTTTAAAAAACGCGGCGAAGTTTCAGACAAAATCATTTCGATTCGAAAACCCGTTCCGACTTTTTCTTTTTTCGGACGGGGCCTTCGAAGTATTTGATAAAAGCCTAATGCAGTTATACGGAGAGGAAAGATTTCATTCTTATCTTCAGCAAAACGTTTATACTCCGATTCAGGAGATATTGGATTCTCATCTTCAAATCCTCTATCGATTCAGACAATCGCAGGATCTTACGGACGACCTCACCCTACTCGCAGTCTCTTTGGGGAATGAATGATAAAATCATATTCCAAATCCCTTTTGAAAAATCGAAATGATGCTGGGCGGGGAAACCTGATTTAGTATTTTAGACATTCTATCCAATTGATTTTACATTACGAAAAAATTCAGGAAAGAATATGAAACCGAAAACGAAATCATCCATCGTCTCCGTAAACGATCTTTCTAAATATTATGCGAACGGATTTCAGGCTTTGAAAAACGTTTCTTTAGAAATTCAAGACGGAGAAATCATCGCGCTCCTCGGTCCGAACGGCGCGGGTAAAACGACTTTAATCTCCGTCATCTGCGGCATCGTAAACCCGAGCGGCGGTTCTGTGCACGTCGCAGGCAAGAACATTCTCAAGGACTATCGTTACACGAGATCCTTGATCGGTTTGGTTCCTCAGGAACTCAGCGTTCACGCGTTCGAATCCGTTTGGGCTACCGTAAGTTTTACGAGAGGGCTTTACGGAAAATCGCCTAACCCCGATTATATCGAAAGACTTTTAAAGTCCCTTTCTCTTTGGGAAAAGAAGGATCAGATGATTCTCACCCTTTCGGGAGGAATGAAACGCCGCGTCCTTATCGCGAAGGCTCTTTCCCACGAACCAAAAGTTCTTTTCTTGGACGAACCCACCGCGGGCGTGGACGTGGAACTCAGAAAGGATATGTGGAACATCGTCCGCAACCTTCGTGAAAACGGAGTGACTATCATCTTAACGACACACTACATCGAAGAAGCCGAAGAGATCGCGGACAGAATCGGCGTGATGAACAAGGGAGAATTGATCCTCGTCGAAGATAAGAAAGAGCTAATGCACAAGCTCGGTAAAAAACAACTGACGATCGATCTGACTCAGACCTTGAAAAAAATTCCGGCTACGTTAAAGACGAAGGGACTCGAGATCATAAACAACGGAAAACAACTTCTTTACACGTATGATTCTCACGGAAAACAAACCGGTATATCGGCATTACTTCAGGATCTCAAAAAGGCGAAGATCGAATTCAAGGATTTGAATACGACCCAAAGTTCTTTGGAGGAAATTTTCGTTCAGTTGGTTAAGGAGTCACAATGAATCTGCACGCTGTCAAAGCCATTTATCTTTTCGAGATGTCCAGAACTTGGAGAACACTTTTTCAGAGCATCGCTTCTCCAGTCATTTCAACTTCTCTTTACTTCGTCGTATTCGGTTCCGCGATCGGTTCCAGAATCCAAGAAGTGGACGGAGTCGGTTACGGTTCGTTTATCGTTCCGGGTTTGATCATGTTGTCGTTATTGACGGAAAGTATTTCCAATTCTTCTTTTGGAATTTACTTCCCCAAGTTTACGGGAACGATCTACGAAATTCTTGCGGCTCCGATTTCGATGGCGGAAATCGTGATCGGTTTCGTCGGAGCGGCCGCATCCAAATCGGTGATCTTAGGAACGATCATGCTTGCGACCGCGTCCTTGTTCGTCCCCGTTAAAATCGCACACCCGTTTGTGATGATTCTTTTCCTTTTGTTGACTTCGATCTCATTCAGCTTATTCGGATTCATCATCGGGATATGGGCCGATAGTTTTGAAAAACTTCAGATCATTCCCTTACTCATCATCACTCCCCTTGTTTTTTTAGGAGGAAGTTTTTATTCCGCGAGTATGCTTCCACCTTTTTGGCAAAAGGTAACTCTTTTCAATCCGGTTCTTTATCTCGTAAGCGGATTTCGTTGGAGTTTTTACGAGATCGCGGATGTAAGCGTTGGCGTAAGCCTTTCGATGGTCTTCTTGTTTCTTACGATTTGTTTAACCCTGGTCTGGTTGATTTTTAAAACCGGATACAAAATCAAAAAGTGAATCTAAAAAATCATGAACCTAAATCATTCTTACAACGGTAAAAAAGTTTTTATCTCGGGCGGTTCCACCGGAATCGGCAAAGGGCTTGCGATCGCGTTGGCGAAACAAGGAGCGAGCATCGTCGTTTCCGCGAGAAATAAAAAAACCTTGGAAGCGGCCGTGGACGAACTCCGAAAGATCGGCTCGAAAGACGCGACATTCGACTTCGTAGTCGCGGACGTTTCCGATCCTTCCCAAATCAAAAAGGCCGCTAAAAAGGCGCTAGGAATATTAGGAAATATTGATTTACTCGTATGTAACAGCGGTTATGCGAAAGTGGGAAAAGTAAGCGATCTGGAAGAATCCGACTTTCGTCAGTTGATGGACGTGAATTTTTTCGGGCACGTCAACACCATCCGCGCGTTCCAGGATCAGTTCGTCAAACAGGGATTTGGCGACATCGTGATGATATCCTCCATGCTCGCCACCTTTTCGATCTACGGTTACGGCGCCTATTCCGCGAGTAAATTTGCGATCACAGGATTTGCGCAATCCCTACGTCAGGAAATGATGCTTCACGGAGTTCGAGTTAAAGTTTTTCTTCCGCCGACCACGGATACTCCCGGCTTGGAAAAAGAGAATCAGGACAAACCGGATCTTGTTAAGGAAATCGAAATGGGTTCCGCGATCAATGCCGTTCACTCCGTCGAAAAAGTCGCGAACGCTTTTTTGAAATGGCTTCCGGGGAAGAAATTCTTAGGTTATGCGACTTGGGATTCCTGGCTTCAGTATTTTTTAGCGAGACATTTTCCGGAATGGACCTTGCTCATTGCGGACGGAGAACTTAGATCCGCTCAAAAACGTTTGAATCAAAAGGCGCAGGCGAGTTGATTATAAAAAACTAATATTCTCACTCGTCACGTGTTCGTGTTGCCCCATGTACGCAAGGCTTTGAGAATCGGACCCAGCGACTTTCCTTTTGCCGTAAGTTTATATTCCATACGCGGTGGAGATTCGGAATAAAGAATCTTATTGATAAAACCGTTTCTCTCAAGTTTCTTCAACCGATCGGACAAAAGAGCCGGCGTTATTCCATCCAAAGCCGTTTCAAAATCGATAAAACGCCGTACCTCGGACACGGTAAAAAAATCCCTCAGAATCATAATCGTCCAACGTTCTCCGATTAAATCCAAGGTTTTTGCCACCGGGCAGTCGAGTCCGTAGGATCGTTCCACTTTCTTCATATTGATTTAAAAAAAGTTTGTTGACAAGGCGGTGTCAAGGACGTTTTGGTAGTAACTATTAAAATAATAGTTACTACCAAATCAATATGCAGGCACCCTCTATGATTACACAGTTTGAACTGATTTTCGGAATTTTTGCGACCGGACTCACTTTCGTATTGAGTTTATTCATCATCCTGAAACAGGTCACAAGGATAAATTCGAGGTTTGTATTACCTCTGTCCCTCGTTCTGAGCGCTTGGTTCGGATTGATCTGGATATTGGGCGCAAACGGTGTCTTTCGACCCGAAAAACCTTCCCCGATCCCAGTCGGTCTCGCGATCTTCTTGCCGGTACTTTTAGGAAGTATCGTAATCGCTCGGTCTGCTTTCATTCAAAAAGTTTTATTGAACATCCCACAGGAGACTTGGATCGTTTTGCATATCGCACGTTATGTGGGCTCGTTGTTCATTTGGTTTCACTTAAACGGAAAACTACCGCCGACATTCGCGTTCACCGCGGGACTCGGAGATTGTTTCGTAGCTACGCTCGCTCCGTTCGTAATTTGGGCGATCAAACGCGACGAAAACAAAAATCCCACAAAAATATTATGGATATTTAATATATTAGGAATTCTCGATTTTATGACCGCGGTTACCTTGGGAACCCTATCGTCCGACGGGCCTCAGCGTTTGATCTTAGAAACGCCCTCTTCGAGTCTGATCGGGAACCTGCCTTTGATCCTGATTCCCGGATTCGGAGTTCCGTTCATCGCATTGGTACATGTAATTTCTATAATGAAGCTTCGACGGGGATTGGCATAAGAGAATCTTCGGAAGCGCTAAGAAAGAATAACGTTCTCCTTTATTCGAATCCAAAAAGTTACTTAAGTCGGCCGATGTTTTTGCGGACATAGGCCGACTCTTTTTTGTATGTTTTAACTCGCGACTTTCGCGAAATTCTTATACAACTTCTTATTGCCGCCGGGTGGTTTGCCTATGTCGACTCCCGCTTTCAGAAGTTCCAATCTAAGCTCCTTACGGAAAGCGTGATAATCCACTTCCACTGCGTGTCTTTGACCTCCACCGAACGTGAAATGTGGATGTGCGATTTCGTATTCGATTGCGGCTTTTAGATCCTTAGGTCGTTTGTATTTTCCTAAAATCTCGAGGCACGCAAGTTTAGCTTGGTAATCCGCCATAGGCCAGATACAACCCACGGGTTGAAACAAACCTATGAAATAAAGATTCTGATAATCGTTGTGTATCATCTTGCGGAAAAGAGGAATTTTTTCCACGTGTTGAAAATCGATAAGCGACTTATCAAAGAACGGAAACGTAGTCCAAAAACCGGTACAAGCGCAGATTATATCGAACTTCTCCCTTGTGCCGTCGACGAACTCGACTTCTTTGCCGTGCAGTTTTTTAATCGCAGGACGAGGTTTGATTCTTCCGTGACGGATAAAATCGAGAAGATCCGAATTCAAAGTCGGGTGATGGCTCAAAGCCAATGTCGTATTAACGGGAAGACCGTAATTTTTATAAGAACCTTGTAATACGTGAAGCATCTTAGTCAACGTGTATTGTTTGATGATGGACGGTATCCATCCCGGAGTTCTCGCCGCAAACACATCGGAAGGCATACCGAAAAGGAACTTCGGAAAAAACCACTGAGGACTTCTCATAGACAACTTTACGCTATTTGCAACCCTTGCGGATTCAACTGCTACGTCGCAAGCGGAGTTCCCTCCTCCGATCACAAGAACGTCCTTGCCTTTCCACTCGTTCGTAACTCCTTTGAAGTCGTGCGAATGTAAGAACTTGCCCGTAAATTTTCCTTCGTATTCCGGATACTTAGGATCCCAGTGATGACCGTTCGCAACCATAAGAACGTCGAATACTTCGACCTTCTTCTTTTTGGAAGCGTCTAGATATTCCACCTTCCAATCTCCGTCTTCCATTCTCGAGATTTTTTGAATCGTATGATTGAAACGGATTTTTTTATACACACCGAAATGTTTCGAGTAAGATTCGAAGTAAGCCTGAAGTTGTTTATGATTTGGATACTCGGGATAATCGTCCGGCATCGGAAAGTCCTCGTACTCGGACCAAGCCTTGGAACTGATGATATGCGTGTTTTCATAGACGCTCGAATGGCCCGTTTTAGCGTTGAAGACCCAGTTCCCTCCGACCTTATCGTTCTTTTCAAAAACGACCACGTTCAAACCGTACTCGACACAATTCTTAGCCGCCGCGATCCCGCTCGGCCCGGCGCCGACCACGCAAACTTTAACGTTCGATTTCATCCGATTCTCCTTACCGTTAAAAGAACATTCGTTGACGAAAATAAAAATCCAACAAATGTTATATTTTCGAAAGACCTTACTTAAGTCGGATTTGAGTGCAAGGAATTTTTAGATCGGGGAAGAATTGAATTTAAAATCTAAACTAAAAACCGCATCGAACGGTTCCTCGATCGTCCGATCCAAACCCCCTTTGCAGGAACGTTCCCAAGCGAGAGTCGCCCTTGTTTTGGAAACCGCGGAAAGAATGCTCGCAAAACTCGGACCCGAAGAAACCTCGATTCCTGAAATCGCCAAAAAATCGGGAGTTCCGCGCGCTAGTATCTATCAATTTTTTCCGGATAAGTATTCGTTGTTCACACATCTCGCGGAAAAACATTTGGCGAAGGTGGGAGAAATTCTCGGGACAAAAGGTTCCAAGGATATGAAACTTTCCTGGCAGAAACTGGTACGGATTCTCGTAAACGCCGCTTCGGATTATTACGATTCCACGCCGGTGGCCAGCATACTCGTGTTAGGCGGTCCGTTCAGTCGAAACGCATATCTCGCGCAGGAGATTACGATCGATCATATCGGGGCCGGAGTTCGCATCCAACTCGCCAATCTGGACAAACCCTTTTTTCTTCCGAAAAAACCGGACGTCGCCACCCTCGGCGTTGAAATCGCGTTCGCTTGTATGAAACGGGGTTATTATCTGGAGAATCGGATCTCAAAGATGATGCGCGATCAAGCGACGGATGCGGTCATCGCATACTTTTCTTCTTGGGAATCTTCCTAAAAATTTTTCCTTTCTCCGTCACAAAACGTTACACGACCCGTCTTCCTTTGTAGATAGGAGAAAACATGGAAACAAGATTGAATTACGCGACCGTATATCCCGAGTCGTTGCAGGCGATGCTGAAAATGGAAGATTTCGCAAAACAAGGCGGGCTCGATCCGATTCTTTACGAACTCGTCAAGATCCGCGCTTCGCAACTGAACGGATGCGCGTACTGTATCAATATGCACACGAAGGATTTGAGAACGATGGGCGAAGAGGAAAAAAGAATCTATCTTCTCGACGCTTGGAAGGAAGCTCAGTTCTACACGGATAAGGAAAAAGCGGCGCTGGAACTGACCGAAGTTGTTACGAAAATTTCGGAGAAAGGAGTTCCCGACGAAACTTACGAAAGAGTCAGAAAACACTTCAACGAAAAGGAATTCGTCGCTCTGATCGTATTGATCAACACGATCAACTCGTGGAATCGAATTGCGATCTCCACAAGAATGACCGCCAAGTAAAATCGGAAACGAAACGCGCTCCGAAAACCGTTCTCACCAAAGAATCCGGTCCGGAGCGCAATCGATTACAAATTCAAAATACAGAATATTCAAAAAGAAGAATCCTTTCCTTATATATCCTCGTCCGACCAACCCACATCGCTCAAAAAGTCGTCGTATGTACCGTCAAAGATACGAATCGTATCGTTGTCGAATACGATCAACTTGGTTGCAACCGCGCGCAAATGAAGTTCGTCGTGGGTAACCATCACGATCGAACCGTCGAATCCGTCGATCGCCTCGATCAAAGAATCGCAGGATTGCATATCCAAGTGGTTCGTAGGTTCGTCGAGATAGAGAAGATTACAAGGAGTCACGAGAATTTTTCCGAGCAACACGCGGCTTTTTTCCCCTCCGGAAAGAACCTTGATCTTTTTAAGAGCTTGATCCTCTGAAAACATCAGACCGCCCGCGATCGTTCTCGCGTGCCACTCGGTGCAGGATTTATCCGAAATCATGATTTCTTCCACCACGGTCGCACTTTCGTTTAGATTGAGTTTGTTCGTTTGACCGAAGTAACCTTCTTTTAACACGGGATGTTTTTTAACCACACCGCTCGAAGGTTCGAGTTCGCCCGCGAGAATTTTCAAAAGAGTGGACTTACCCTTACCGTTTTTACCGATGATGCAGATTCTTTCCCGATTGCCTATGCTGATCGAAAAATCTTCGATCAGATACGGAGCCTTACCATCGTAAGAGAACGAAATATTCTCCGCGGAAAGCATTTGACTCGCCGCAAAGGGAGCGCTGTTAAAATACAATTCCAAGTCTTCGATTTTTTCGAGAGCTTTCATCTCTCCTTGTTTTTCCAATTTCTTGACTCGAGATTGAGCGCGGCTTGCAAAACTCGCCTTCGCTTTAAATTTTGCGATGAAGATCTCTTCCTGTTTTCTTTTTTTGGCCTCGTTCAAACGGGTCTTCTCATAGATTTCTTCGGATTGATTGATCTGATTGTAAAGTTTATCCGTGTCGCCTTGAACCTTGATCGCCTTGGTACGATGGATCGCAATCGTATGAGTGACAACCGCGTCCATAAAACCTCTATCATGAGTTACTAATATGATTTCGCCTTCCCATTCGCGTAAGAATTCTTCGAGCCAACGGATCGTTACGATATCGAGATAGTTGTTCGGTTCGTCGAGCATCAGCATATCCGGAGCGGATACGAGTAACTTCGCCAGATTCATCCGAATCTGATAACCGCCCGAGAACTCGTTCGGATTTCTCTCCATGTCCGCTTCGGAAAATCCCAAGCCGGAAAGAATTTTCTCAACCTGCCAGGTTTCGTATTCCTCGCCTTCGGGAAGACCGAGCGCGCATTCTTCCAAAACCGTAGGTTTCGTAAAATGAAGATGTTGTTGAAGGTGACCGATCTTATAACCTTTCGGAACCGAAATCAGACCGGAATCCGCTTCCACGTTCCCGAGAATCATTTGAAAGAGTGTGGACTTGCCGTGACCGTTGCGGCCGACGAGACCGACCTTTTCTCCGCGATTGATGCTCAAACTTAAATCGTCGAAAAGAACCTTGGTTGTGTATGCCTTATTCAGGCCGGATATTTTAATCATGAAAGATACGCTCTGAGTTACTAAAACCAGATTTTTTAAAAAGCCTAATTTTGCATTTAAAAATTGAGACGACAACCTTTCGAACCTTGAAAGATCGCCTTACTTTCGAAATCGGAAAAGAAAGAATGAAATTCGATGCGAAGAGAATCCTCGGTCCGATCCCAAACATCGGGCGCAAAAAATTGACGAACGTAGTCTTTGCAATAGTCTTCGGGAGCTCTGACCACAAAAAGACAGGAACATCCTTCCTTAGAAGCGAATGTGGCGTAAATTCTTCCCAAGGAATCCGGAATCATACGCAGAAAAAAGACGGAACCGTAAATCGTAAAACCGAGGACGACAACGATCAGGAAAGAATATAATAATTTTCTAAAATGTTTCATCGTTTTTTTGATCGCCTCTCGATTCCAAAAGCGGAAGTAAACGTTCCAAAAACTCGCGGATCGGAAATCTTCCCAAACGATCGTTACCAAAACGGACGACCACAAGATCCTTTCGAGGATCCACGATGAGATATTGTCCCCAATGACCCGAAGCAAAAAAGGAATCGGAGGAAAGCCCCTGAAAAAGAATTTCGGAATCGCTTCCCTTCGTATGATTCAAATACACGTGTCCGCCCATGGAGGGAAATGGAAGCCAGGATAAATACCAAGGAAGTGGTTTTTCAACATCGTGTTTTTTGAATGTAGTTGCGATCCAATCTTTCGGAAGTGTTCGGGAGGAATGCTTCCAACCTTCTTGAATGTAAAATTCTCCCACTTTTGCTAGATCGCGCGCGGATAAATATACATAAGAAGAAGCGATCGGAACTCCTTGCCCGTCGACTTCCCAGACAAACGATCGAATCCCGATCGAACGAAAGAATTCTTCGGGAAAATTCTTACCCGATCGTTCGGCGATCACCGCGGAAAGTAGATTGGAATCGCCGCTCGAATAAGATACTTTTTCACCCGATGGATGAGAAAATTCTTTTTGGAAAACATATCGCGCGATATCCGAATTTCCATGTCCGTATAATATCTCCAGAACATCGGAACGAAACGGATTCAACTCGTATCCTTCTCTCCAATCGATTCCCGAAACGAAGAATAAAAGATCGCGCACTTTCAATTCTTTCGGGAGAGAATTTCCACTTCGGATTAAATAATCCCTCACCGGATGATCCAAATCAACTTTTCCTTGCGCGACCGCGAGCCCAAGGGCGCTGTTTAATAAGAATTTGCTAATGGACCAAGTCGGCTGAAGAGAATTCTCGTTAAACTCGGACGAATATACTTCGAGGATAATTCTTCCCTTGTATTGGACTAGGATCGTGTTGGTGCGAATCCTACCATTCGAAGTCTGAAAAAGATTCTCGGTAGCCCAACCCGCGAGTTGTTCGAGTTGTTCGAGTCGATCGTTTTCTGCGGAGAGCGTTTTCGTAGAGTATGGCAAATCCATTCTTCCGCAAAAAATTTGCAGAAACATTAAACCGAATACGAACCGTTTGTATACTCGCTTCATTTGAATCGACTTCCGCTTTTAAGAACGATACAATGTCTCACGGTTCCGTTACAAACGAATGTAAAACGGATCTATAAGCCGTAAAAAACCGTTTCTTCCCCGAAAAACGATCCTTTTCTCAAAAAAGACTTGCATATTCTCTTTATATAACCTACTAGTTATATTCAAGATGGGTCAATTACTCAAAGAATCCGATCGTCTCGACGCCACGTTTGCGGCGCTTGCCGACCCTACAAGACGGGCCATTCTCGCTCAATTGGCAAACGGAGAAGCCTCCGTAATGGATTTGGCAAAACCGTTTTCGATGAGCCAACCTGCTATTTCAAAACATCTGAAGGTTTTGGAAAACGCGGGTTTGATTTCTCGCGGAAAGGAAGCTCAAAAAAGACCGAGACAAATCGAAGCAAAACCTTTAGCAGAAGCGTTCGATTGGCTGGAGCAGTATCGTAAGTTATGGGAAGGGCGATTCGAAAAATTGGACGCGCTTCTCGACGAATTACAAACGAAGATCAAAGAAAAAGAAAGCGGAACAAAAAGTTAGGAGTTCATCATGGAAAATACAAAAAATCTGCAAGTAGTCGCACAAGGCGAACGGGAAATTTTAATCACCCGCACATTCAACGCACCTCGTCCCTTGGTTTTCGACGCATTAACAAAACCGGAATTGCTCAAACAATGGTTCGAAGGTCCTCCGGGTTGGACTCTGGTCGTATGCGAGATCGACTTAAAAGTCGGAGGTGCGTATCGTTATGTTTGGCGCAATGAAGGCGGAAGAGATATGGGTATGGGCGGAGTATATAAGGAAATCATAATTCCTGAACGTATGATCGCCACGGAAGTTTTCGACGAATCCTGGTACGCGGGAGAAGCTTTGGATACGACGGTTCTCACCGAAATTAATGCGAAGACTACCTTACTTTCGATCACCGTATTGTATGAATCCAAGGAAGCGAGAGAGGGAGTGATTCTTTCTCCGATGGAGAGCGGACTCACCTACAATTACAATCGACTTGAAGAATTTTTATCCACTCTCGTTTAAAAGGAAAGAATATGAATCGAAAAATTTTCAAAAGTATCGGAGCGGTTCTCGCCGGATTTTTAACGATCGGAATTCTTTCCACAGCCGTGGATATGATTCTTCATCAAACGGGAATTTATCCTCCGTTCGGAGTGATCATGTCCGATCCGCTTTTTGTTTTAGCGACCGGTTATAGAATCGTCTTCGGAATTTTGAGCGGTTATATTACCGCCCGTCTCGCTCCGGATCAACCGATGCAACACGCTTTAGCGCTCGGAGTCGTGGGTGTCATCATCAGCGTGATTGGAGCGGTTGTGATGTGGGAAGCCGGTCCTGCCTGGTATTCCCTCGCGATCATTGCGATCGCGTTGCCTTGCAGTTGGGCTGGAGCCAAAATTTTCGAAAAAGTTCCCGTTTAAAACCGCAACGAGAACAATCGATTTAGAATATTCGAATTTACTAAATAGAGGAATCCCATGCAGAAAATATCCCCCTTTTTAATGTTTAACAACAACCTCGGAGACGCCGCGGAAATATACCCTTTGGCATTCTCCGATTCGAAAGTTTCCGGTTTGAGTAAGGCAGGCAACACGGCGATGTCCGCGACGTTTTCCGTTTTCGGAAAAACGATCTTATCATTCAACGGAGGACCTCACTTTCAATTCACCCCGGCGATTTCATTCTTTGTGGATTGTAAAACGGAAACCGAAGTAGATCAGGCTTGGAAACAACTGAGCGAAGGCGGAAAAATTCTGATGGAACTCGGCCCCTATCCGTTCGGCGAAAAATTCGGATGGGTTCAAGACAAGTGTGGGGTTTCTTGGCAGATTCATCTTTCAAAAGAATCTCATAACGTCAGACCGTTTTTATTGTTCGTCGGAAAACAACACGGAAAGGCGGAGGAAGCGATTCGTTTTTACGCTTCCCAGTTTCCGAACTCAAAGATAGGAAACATAGAACTATATGCGAAAGAGGACGGAGAAACCGAAGGAAACATAAAACGAGTCGATTTCGTATTAGCAGGTCAGGATTTTATGGCCATGGACAGCGGGTTGGCGCATGCGTTTACGTTCAGTGAAGCGTTTTCATTCTTCGTTCAATGCGAGACACAAGCCGAAATAGACGACTATTGGGAAAAACTTTCCAAAGGCGGAGCAAAACAACAGTGCGGTTGGGTGAAGGATCGTTTCGGAGTCAGCTGGCAGATCATTCCGCCGATCTTGGGAGAATATTTGCAGGACAAGGATCGTCAAAAAGCGAATCGGGTTATGGAAGCTATGATGCAAATGAATAAGATCGATATCAAAAAGCTCAAAGAAGCGTACGAAGGAAAATAAGTTTCGTCTTTCCGTATAACATCCGTTTAACGGGCGACCCCTGCGCCAGCGATCGAAGCGACGCCGAAGGCGGTCACGCAGTGACCGAGCGGAGCGAGTCGCGAAAGAGCGCGGTCCTTCCGATGCGAATCGGAAGGAGGCGCCCCGCTTTCATCGTATCAATTTTGTTTTGCTTCTCCGGAATCGGAAGAAAGCATTAAACTTTCTGAATCTACCGCTTCGAATTGATCGCCCGTGATCTTTCCGAGTTTGTGGAGAAGATCGTTGTTCCAATTCTCGTTCGGTTCTCCGGACATAAACCAATCGGATCCGTTGTCCGCGAGAATCATTCCGTATTTTTTCAACGCGCGCAGAATCACCTGATTCTCTTTGCTAAAGCCGTCTATGTTGAAACTCGCCTTCAAACGAAACCGCGCTCCCATCGGAGGAACTTTTTCATCCGTAATCTTAGAAGCAAAATGACGCGCGGGCCAAAAATATTTTTTCTGCGTGCGCTTCGCGGTAAAACGAATCGCGTGATTGATCTCACCCGCCTTCACTTCCTCATAACGAACAAGTCCGGGTAAAATCGGTAAACCCGCCGCGTCCGCGGAAGTCCAACCGTCGGGACGCAACGTATTGGATTTGAGATCGAAGATCGCTCCGGAAACTGCGGTCCATGTGTTTCCTTTTTTACGCGCGTGATATAGTTCATAAAGTTTGCATGTTTTTTCGTCCAAAACGAGAACGTGACGATCTCCGTCGCCTTGTTCCCCGCCTTCGATGGGAGCGTTTGCGGGAATCGGATACGGTCCCGGTTCGCTTTCATCGGCGTATTCGAACGTTATGCGCAACGGCGATCCCGTTTTTAAAGTGAACGGAATTCCGATCGGGCTTCCTTCCCAAAGACCGGAACCGAAGTCCGCTTTCAGTTTCTTTTTGACTCCGATGTTTTGCACATATACGTCGGAAAGAGGATGTACGGGTAATTGATCGATCGGAGTGTTCCAAATATTATTTGCGGGAAACACTTCGCATTTACCGAGAACGGGAGACGCATCCGATCGAAACGATACGAATGAAAGAAGAAGGACCAACGTTAGGATAAACTTGTTCATAAGATTCACGAAGGCAATTCACTTGATTTTATGGACACGGGCAAATCTTTTTTGAAACGATAGTTTAGGATTTTATAATTTGATCGTTTCTTCAAGACCCGTAACTTTGCGTCCAACCTTTCGTTTTATATCTAAACCGGATACGTACACGGAAAGATTTGGAACCGGCACGCTTGAGTTTTTGAATTGACTCCGTTGCAAAAGAAGGTAGAATTCTGGAAATTTTTTGATACTAAGACAAAGACGTAAACCTATGATTATTAAGCGAATTGCCACAATCTTGTTGATCTCCTTTTTTTCCCTTCAATGTTATCTTCATCAAGCGAACGTAAACGGAGACGCGCTTGGAACCCATAGATTCTTTCATAAAAGTAAGAATCCGTTTATAGGTAGCGTTCCCATTCGAATACACTTCGATCCGAACGAAAAGGACACCGCGATTCAAGACTTAAGAAGAAAGGGTCTGAACGTTTCCGTTTCGAACGACGACGTGGAAAGTTATTATTCCACGGAAATTCTTTCGCAGTTCCGCAAAAGCCCATTGTTTATCTTAAATCCGAACGCCGAAATTTTATTAAGAATCAAATCCTCCGTTGAAGACGTAAAACCGCCGGTGTTGTCCATTCTTCCGTTTATCGGAACCGTCGGACTTTTTCCGATGATCGAATCCACGAACGGGCGCGTCGAATTCGAGTTATACGATGAGAAAAAAAATCAAGTCATTCGTACTTACAAATATGCGGTCGATCATAGATCTTTTTTCGGAATCGCTCCCTTATTCTTCGGACCGATTCTTCCCGCATTGACCGATCGATTCGATCATTCGCAAAATAAAAAAACGTTTTCGATTATGAGAGTCGCGTTTCAACAATTCGAAAAGGATTTGAAAAACGATTTGGGTCAGGCCCCGGAACTTACTTCCCGTTTTATTCAAGGAGAACCTCATCATTTTGCTTTTGTTTCGATGGGAAAAACGGGCGATCCCGGTTATGAAATTTTTTCCGAACTTTATACATCGATAGAAAGTATTTTTTTAAGACACGGCTTATCTCTCGTGGAACGCAACCGTTTGAATCCGGTGATCGCGGAGATTCAACTTTCATTGTCCGGTCTGACGGAAAGTTCCAGACTTCAATTGGGAAAATTATTAAACGCGGATCGATTGATTCTCATGGACGATTTTGATTACGTTCAAGGCCCGCAGAGTTCCTCTTCTAAAGACGGTAAGATCGCGTTTTCCTTACGATGTCTCGAAGTTCAAACCGGTCGAATCCTTTGGTCGGAGCGCGTTGAAAAAAGTTTATATTTGAATTGGAAAGAATACGGCAGTTATATGAAAGAGGACTTATTGTCCAAACTCATATCCTCCTTAAGAAATCGGGGAGAATTGTTATAAATCGTTTCATTTTTATAAACGTTACGATAGAAACGTGAATCGGTTGTCTAATATGTAAGGTAGAATACGTAACGTATGATTTTCGCCCTGCAATTCTGTATCGATCATCCGGAATTCTTCCTCGAGTTCGTTCCCGAAAATTTCGAAGAGGTTCGCTTGCGATTTCCTTTTCAAAAAAGAAGGAAGGTCGCGGAGTTTTTCGGCTTTCATCCGGATTCCCTAAAGGCGCTTGATAAGATCAGCCGTTCCGCGATTCACAAAGGTTATCTCAAAACGTTTCAGAGTTTATATTCCGTTCCGGCTTATCGAAAACCGTTCCATCATCTATCGATCATCAACGAATTCCTTTTGGAATTCTTCTTGATCGCCCAAAGGAAAAGCTGGCGAGGCAAATGGGATATTCCCTTCTTAACGGATCTTATGACACGCTTTCATAATTCCGATTTGAAAATCGAAAACTGTGAAGAGATTTTTCAAATCTATTACGAGGTCAAAAAATTCTCCCCTTATTGGAAGGTTCGTTCTTTGGATCATCTGTATCGTCTGGAAAAGGAAATGATTTCCAAACTACAAACCGAGGTTTTTGCGGGACCGGATGAGAATTATCCACTTCCACAGATCGACACGGAAGATTGGCTGGAACCGATCCATTCTCGCAAGGAATTGTTCCTCGAATCGAAAACCCAACACAACTGTATCTTCAGTTACGATGCGGACATCGTCGAAGGAAAATATTATATTTATCGAATATTCTCCCCCGAACGTTGTACCTTATCGTTGTTTCATTTCAACGGAGATTGGTATCTCGACCAAGTTTTTGCGGCCTTCAATAAAAAGGCGAATTCGGAAACGATGAAAAAGATCGAAGCCTGGAGAATTCGAAACGGAATTTTCGTTTTAGGAGACGCGTTTCGTTTGGGGATTCCGCCGGACTGGATCTTTGCGAGATGATCGTTTCAACTATTCAACGTCTTTTACGAACCAAGCCCATGCAATGAAAACGAGCTGAAAGGGCAATCGAACGTATAAACCCCAGATCGGAAAACCGAAATCCTGTCCCGCTAACGCGGCTTGAAGCATCTGTACATTTGCGGGCAACACCGCGATCAACAAAAGAATAATTCCATAACAAGCCCATGTGCGCGTTGGACGAAACCAAAGCCCCAAGGCAAAGAGTATTTCGGCGCCTCCGCTGATCCAATTCAACATCGAATGCGCGGGCAGATAAGGAGGCATCATTCTCAGATAGAAAGCGGGATTTACGAAGTGGTTGATGCCCGCAAAAAGATAAAATACGGACATAGAATAGAGAAGAATTTTTTTCATGAATACTCCGATCACAAGAATCGAAAAGTATTGTATGACCCCGGTTAAAAAGAAAAGATTTTTTTCGCGGTTACGCCCGGAAATAAATTAAATCCGAGAATAGAATCGATTCACCGCGTTCGCAATCGTTCGATCCACGAAGACAGGAGCAAAAAGTTTTATCCAAGGTATGAGCTTGCCGCCGAAGGTCATCACCAGTTCTCTTTTTCTTTTGGAAATCGACTTGGCTATGAGACGGGCGCACTCTTCCGGAGACATGAGTTTTCTTTCCACGGATTCGGAATTCTCCTCTTGCGTTACGTTTCCGTTTGCGTCGAATTTTCTATAGTTCATTTTGGTCGCAATCGGTCCCGGTGAAACGACGAGAACGTCGACTCCAGATCCCATCAATTCGATTCGTAGCGAATCGCTGAAACCTTGAACCGCAAACTTCGATGCGGAATATCCGGTGGATCTCGGGAAACCCGTCTTTCCTTGTAAGGACGATATGTTTACGATCATACCTCGACTTTTCTTCAAGTAAGGTAGGGCGTAATAAGAAGTATGAACCACTCCGAGATAATTTACGTTCATGAGTTTTTGGAATACGGATAAATCCTGCAAAGAATCGAACAAAGCGCTCATGGAAATTCCCGCGCTATTGATGAGAATGTCGATCCTTCCGAACCGCTCCGTAGCGTGTCGCATTAATTTTTTACAATCTTCGGAGGAAGACACGTCCGTTTGAACCGCAAGCGCTTGTGCGCCCATTCGTTCGCACTCCGTCGCTAAATTCTCAAGTGATTCTAGATTGCGAGAAGCGATGACTAAGTTTGCGCCCCGATTCGCATATAGAAGGCACAACTCCCTTCCGATTCCGTCGCTGGCTCCCGTGATGATAATGACCTGATTCGTTTCCGATTTCATGTTACCTCGATTCAAGTTTTGCTTTGAATCGTATCTTACATGTTTGGTCGAAGTTCGTCGACGGGTGTTATAACAGCTTATATGTTTTTGAAGGAGTGTGACTGAAAAGAAGCGAGGGTAGGGAGAAGGTCTCTGGGAAAAGATAGAGTTTTGCGATTCCATTCTTTCCCAAATAAAAAAGGCCAAGATTTGACTCTTGACCTTTCGTTTTG